>NZ_CP149803.1:3350000-3650000 GCF_037943105.1 Pseudomonas sp. TMP9 | reverse complement strand
AGAGTTTGCCCGGCGCGAGGTTGCAGAGAAAAGTCCGCAGGCTGATCCCGAGCTGGTTGAGCTTCTTGAACAGAAGCGAGAAGCACTGGAAGTCGCCCGCGAGACAGTCCGATTAGGACAGGAAACACTCACGGCGCTTGAAAAAAGCTATCTCACAGTCCGGACTCACTTCAGTGATCAGGAGCGCAAGATTGGTGTTCTTGATCGGGCGGTTATCGAGGCGAACGCCTACATGGAGGACTGCAAGCGCCAGCTCAATCCTGGCGATGGAACTTTGTTACGGTTTTTGCGGGACGAATGCCCGGCAGCATGGTCATCGTCAATCGCTAAAGTCATTCGCGGTGACATCCTTGAGCGAACCGATCTGGCCCCATCCGTCTCCGATTACGTCAATGGTGTGTACGGGCTGTCTCTCAACCTCGATTATTTGGAAGCTCACCCATCAGCAGACGTGACGGTGGCTCAACAGGCCTTAGAGCGAGCGCAGGCAGCTGCCGGCGCTGCTACCGAGACGCACAGGCTTGCCGTAATTGAACTGAAGCGCATCGGTGATGCACTCAAAGAAGCTGAAACAGCAAGGGACAAGCAGAAGCGTCATGTGCAAACGCTTGGTTTGACTGTTACTGCCGCCGATGCTGACAGGCAGGCCGCAGGCGCTCTTGTTGCCAAAAGCAAAACCGAGGCACATGACAGCGCAAAAGAGCATCTGCGTGTAGCGAGGCAGGCCCGCAGCGATGCTACTGCTGCTCTGATTCAGCATAAAGGCGACACAGAGCGAGAGCGAAAATCCATTATTGCTGATTTTTCTGCCAAAAAGGATGCTCTGAAGGCTGAATGCAGCCACGATGTTAAATCGATTTTGAACGGCCTTACACTTGTTGAAAACTCGCTTCAGGCCAAGTTCGCCGGATATGACAGTGACCGGGATCAGCTACTGAGCGCGCAAGGTGTGGATACTTCAGCGCTTGCTGCGATCGAGGCCCAGATTGAAACCGCCAAAACGGCTATTCGTAATGCTGAAACTTGGGCTAGAGATGTTGGTTATTGGCGGCACTGGTGCCGCGATGAATGGCCTAAACATAAAGAGCATGTTCGCGAAGGTGAGCGCCTGCGCGTCTTGCAAACCGAAATTGCTGCCAAGCTTCAGGATGAGAAAGAGGCTTGGGATATTCGCTCAACCGAACTTGGTGTCAGCATCACCAAGCGAGAGAAAGAGCTGAAAGCGCTGAATGGCGCCGTAGAGACTGCTGGACGCCGCATAAGCGATTTAGAGAACCGCCCAAGCGCTCTAACGCCTGCTTATGATCCCGCGTGGACGCTCGACATGCTTAACGCGCAAGCCAATAGGCAGCTTCATAAAGAAATCGACCTAGAAGCCGCAGTGGCGCGCGGCGTAAGAGAGGTTTACGAGGGTTTCAAGGGTCGGGCACCCAAACAGTACATCGAGCAAGCCATACCAACCGACTACCCAAGGCCATGCAGGGAATGGGTGGCGCCATTATCTGCATGGTACGCGGGAGCCCACACTGAATATCGGCGTCTACTGATATCCGAATCATCAATGATTGCTGGCGAGATAAAGGGTTTCCACGCCAAGATGTCCAGCTTCCATCGGCGTGTGAATCAGTTCAACCGTGAGCTGCAAACTGGCCTCGACCGCAGCCTTGCGTTTGAAAGCATTTCTCATGTCGGCGTTGAAATCATCTCGACAATCGCAGAGAAAGAATACTGGAGTGTTGTTGAAGAGATGTTCCAGTCTCGCGAGGCACTATCCCTTGGTGATTCATCCGAACTTCCATCCGCTGAGTTCGCGCAAAATGTCGAACGGCTGCTGGGCTTCTGGGATGTTAAAACAGGCATCCGTGCCGACTTCAATAGCTTGATCCGAATACAAGGGGAGGTTGTAGAGAACGGCAACAGGCGGTTCTTCAAGAAGGCATCCGACCTCAAAGAGGTATCGTCTAATGGGCTTTCGTACTTGGTTCTGACAACCATCTTCATCGGCTTCATTAACCGTATTCGAGGCGATTCCAATACCTTGAATATCACCTGGGCGCTGGATGAATTGAAGGATTTATCTGCAGGTAATGTGTTTCAACTGCTGGCACTGCTGAAGCGCAACAACATCACCCTTGTCAGTGCATTCCCTGATCCAGACCCCGACACGCTGTCGCTCTTCGCGCACCGCTACACAGTTGAGCCAGACCGTCGATTGTCTTCGGTGATCATTGACGATGACAGGCTGTATACGGAACCAGCAGCCCTCAGGAAGGAATTCGCCCATGTTCAGTGAGGTTGTGCGCGGCCTATTAGCAGGTGAGGTTATCTGCGCCATATCCAATCCTGATGGACATACTTTCCTGAGCGATCCTGCCAACGCACAGGATGTCAGCGCCCACCTTCAGCGAATTAATCTAAAGCTGGCGCAAACGCAAAGACGTAGCGCCTTCTATGCCGCCTGTATGGCTGGATCCACAGAGACACGTAAGGTGGCGAAGGAGGTCTTCAAAGAAATCAAACAGGTTGATCGGCCGCTGGTTTACTTCATGGACTTACTGATGCGCGCCATGCGCAACGATGACTACCTGATGCCAGGCTCCGTAATTGAAGCCAGCAAGTTGATGGCAGCCATCGACGCCAGCCCCAGCTTCCGCAATGAGTTGCAGACTCTTGCCACCATGCTTTCACCGTCCAATGACGGTACTGACCGAGCAAGGCTGACGAAGATTCTCAAGCACTTCGTTTCCCATGGGTATTTGTATCTGAGCAACCCAGAGCGGGAGCTGTATCAGGTCACCGGCAAGATCGAGCTGTTCAGGGAAACTATCGACTTCCTGATGGAGCATGATTCAGTCGCAGCAATAGATGATGGCGTGCCAGTCAGTGAGCCCAGCCTGTTATGAGTGCCGCAGATGACATCGCCGGCTACATCGGCCTGCTCAGCTCGAACCGTGCTTTGATTGCGGAGGCATATTGCAATGGCGGCGTGCTGCGCACGGACGATAACAAGGCGGCAATACAGCGTCTTCAGAATGCCAGGGTGTTAAAGCCGAAAATCCATGGCGAGTTCCGGCTAAACACCAGCCTTAAACGCCATCTAGATGACTATTCCCAGCGTCAGCGGCGCTATGAAATTGGCGCAAATTATACGGATCAGATCGACCGGCTTAAAATCCTGATCGAGGGATTCACTAACGCCAGCTCGGAAGGACGTATTGCCGAGATCGATGAGTACGAAACGGATTTTGATGAGGCTGTTTTTGAGCTGGCTGAACAGCTATCAAACGACTTGCTTGGCTTGCGTGCCGTCGCTGAAAACAAATTTGCCGATGTCAGGACAGTCGCCGAGAAGCAGCGCCAGAACGAATTTTACTTGACCCGTACAGAGAGGGTGCAATCGGTCATCGAAACGCTTGCTGGTGATGCTATTACCGGCCTGCTAGATGACAGCCCCATGCTGACCTCTCTACACACGTCCTATCAGCAACAGGTGCTGGCGTTGGTAACCGGCTGGCGCTCAACCTGTCTTGAAGTAACCGACATCCTCAAGAAGTTCCTGTTTAGCTTTCGCGACATCGATGCCGCAGCGGGGCGGATACGCACATTCGCCTACTTCATGCGCTCTAACCCAGACTGGACACCGCCTGATGAAGAGGGGCTTCGGGTGCTTCCTGAATGGGCTCTGCGGATACCGGGGTCGCGCATCAAGTCGCTACCAGACCTGTCTTGCCCGCAAACAAGAGCTGCGCTGGTGGATATAGCGCTTTCAATACCTGCAAGCACGCCAATCGCCACCCCAAGCGGGCGCACCGCTGGCACCCTTCAGCCTGACGGCCCAGCAAAAGAGGTTCATCTTGAGGTTCCACCGGCTAGGGCAGCATTCGAACGCTTCTATCGCGTAGCCATGGCATCAGGCACTCCAATGTCGGCACTGGCATGGAAGCGCCAGCACGCCGAGTTCTCTGCCATCGAAGACGCCGGTTGGTTGATCTATCTGCTCGATGCTGCGCAATCCAAGATTGTGCGTGGCGCTAAACGGCTGCAAGTCCGCAGGGAAGAAGGCCCAGCCGCTTATAGCCTGTCAGGGAATATCACGATCAAGGACGTGCATCTGTGGACAAAAGCCTAATTCAAACGCTGGTGCGTATTTGCACCAGCAGCGATGAGCGCTTCCAGTCACCATCAAAAGGCCTGAAGCGCTTCTGTGAGGAATACAACATTGGTCGGCCTTCCGGGGCCGCCATGATCATCTCAGCGCAGGATAAGGGGAGGGTTGACGCCATCCTGAAAGCTGAAGGGATAGATGCCGAGATGATAAATGGCGTTGATTTGAACTCGATTTCTCGCGCCGAGGCGTTGAAGTATGCCCAGAACGAGAAAATTACGGATGCTCCTGTGCGAACGGCCAGGGTTGCAGTCAAGAGCTTACCTGGGCGACCGCTGCTGATCGGCGGCGAGGCAATCATCCTGCCCGCTGGCGCCAACCTTGATGTTGCGTGGGCGCAAGTAGTAGAGCTGTGCGCTCACGAATCAGTCTTGCTTGTTGAGAACTGGGAAGCCTTCGAGGCTATTCACCGTGTAACGCTTGACCTGTCTCGCGCTGGCGATAACCCGCTGGTTCTGTTCCGAGGGAGCCCGGTATACCAGCAAGACTCGACATCAAGGTTGCTGGAGGCGCTTGCGGTGCCTGTAATAGCTTTTGTGGATTTTGACCCTGCTGGACTATTGATAGCGCTGGGATTACCGCACTTTGCCGGGCTCATCTGGCCTGAAGAGTCTGTGCTTATTCCGAGCTTTCAGGATGCACTCAATCACGAACGTTATCAGAAGCAGTTGATTCAAACTAAAGCCACTCTGGATCGCACGACAAATGCTGAGATATCAGAGTGCTGGGCGTTGCTTAGGCGCTATGGGGCCGCGCTGCCTCAGGAGTATTTCATTCACGACAGCCTTAGCTATTTCACAACCTAATTTTCATGGTTTATCGACCAGTAGCGCTTCAAAGTTGACCGCATAAACGAACAGCTCGCCTGGCGGACGCAGGTTTACTCCCGCTTGGTGCGAAAAGCTTCGTCGAGGCGAGGTACGCCGTCGAAATCGAGGAACAGAATCATGTAACTTCTGAGTCAGTGTTTGACGCTCACTTTTGCGTTGCGGCAAGGAGTTTGGCGATATTCATTACATCTGGCAGCGCACGGTGATGCGCTCCCTCCAGCACAATCCCCATGATTTTTAGCGCACGAGCCATGCCGACCTGTTTAATTTTTCGCTGCTTTGCGAACTCAGCTTTCAGATTACGATGCACCCAGCCGTCTATGGGGCTTTTAATGCCGTGGTAGGCGCAGTCGAATGCAAGCGCCCTGAGGTCTGAACCCCCCCAGCTACCCCAAGTGTTACTTGGGTAACGACCCGCAAACTCGGCGAGAGCCTCGCAGGCCTCTGCGAAAGTAGCGCCTCCGTCGGACTCCGACTGAGTGATCGTGGTTAGCTCTGTGCAATACCCACTGATCGGCAGGTTTGCCTGAACTAACTGCTCGAACTGGTCTAACACTTGGCCGTTGGGCGACACCCACACTGCGCCGATTTCAATGATTTGGTTGTGATAGCCGTCGCCTGGCACCTGCCCTTTTTCGCACGTGCTCTCTAGATCAACGATCAGGATGTTATTGCCCACCGCTATATGTCCTTTTGCGCAACAACCTACTGGCCGCGACACGCCTTTAATCAAGTGTCTACTGCTAGTCGTGAGCGAATAGCCGTCGCTTAGAATTGACTGGTCCAGCTACGCAACGTGGAAAGCCACCGGATCAGCAGCGCACGAATCCAATCTTTTCGAACGTAATTGCTTCCTCTGCATGATCATGGACTAGCAATGAAGCCAAAGACTTTAGGTTTTTCGGGAGTTTGAATTTTTAGGTCTTCAGGCTGGATACAGGACCTTCCTGAGCGTGCAGCGGCGCCGAAGGCACGCTGTAAAGTAATGCGAATTTTTCGAGGGGCAAGAGTCGACATGCGCTCAACTACTTCGTCGCACAAGGTGTCAGCGAAGTGTTGCCCCCAAGATGACTCGTCACGAGTCTGGTTATATAGGTTTCTTACGATGATGCTGACCTGATCAGCACTAGGTGCAGGAATGTGGAGCACTGAGAAACGTGACAGAATCGGTTTCGACAAACGCTCAAGATCATTTGCCGTGGCCAGCCAATTAACGTGACTTGCGTTAATAGCCAGATCACGTACTGAAAGATCCACAAAATTTCGGGCAGCAGCAGGCTCCAGAAGCGTATGAAGTGCAGCTAATGGATCAAAGCGTTCGTCACCACCTGCTTTATCCAACTCATCCAGCATGACCATCGGATTTGCATTTTGCTGACTTGCCAGCAAATTAAAAAGTTGACCAGGCTGGCTATTGCCCCAAAAACTTTCACTCCCCGCTAATGCCGCGCCTGATTGCGCGCACGCCATATCGATAAGTGTGAATGGCAGTTTGAATCGCCCCTAGTTTCGTAGACACCTCCACGCCTCATAATAAGGCCCATCAGGAGGTGCCATGAGCAACCCGCGTTTTTCCGAAGAGTTCAAAATTGAAGCAGCTAGGCAGGTTACCGAACGGGGCCTGCCGGTCGCTGAGGTGTCCGCTCGTCTGGGCATGTCGACACACAGCCTGTATGCCTGGGTGAAGCGCTACAGCAAGCCTGCGGAGCAACGCCTGCAAGAGGATGATCAGCACGCTGAGTTACGGCGCCTGCGCGCCGAACTCAAGCGTGTAACTGAAGAGCGAGACATCCTAAAAAAGGCCGCCGCGTACTTTGCCAAGGAGTGCGGCTGAAGTACGCCTTCATTAATCAGATGTCAGCGAGTTACTCGATTCGCCGTCTGTGCCTGACGTTGAAAGTACACGTCAGCGGTTACTACGCATGGCGGGCTGAGCCCAAGTCGGCGCGCGCTAAGGATGACCTGCGACTGCTTGGCTTGATAAAGCACTCTTGGTTAGAGAGCGGCGGCGTCTACGGCTACCGTAAAATTCATGACGACCTGCGCGAGCTTGGAGAGGTCTGCGGTCGGCATCGTGTTGCTCGACTGATGCGTAAAGAGGGGCTGCGTTCGCAGACGGGCTATCGACGACGCCCGGGACGTTACGGTGGTAAGCCGCCAGTTGCCTCTCCAAACTATTTGGAACGTCGCTTCAATGTCACAGAGCCCAATAAAGTATGGGTGACCGACATTACGTACATCCGAACTTACGAGGGCTGGCTGTACTTGGCAGTGGTGCTCGATCTGTTTTCGCGTCAGGTCATTGGCTGGTCAATGAAACCGAACATGACCAGCGACTTGGCAATAGATGCGTTACTGATGGCGGTCTGGCGACGTAAGCCGAAGCAGGAAGTCATGATTCACTCAGATCAGGGGAGCCAGTACAGCAGCTCAGACTGGCAAAGCTTCCTGAAGGCCAACAACTTGCTAGGAAGCATGAGCAGGCGCGGTAACTGTCATGACAACGCTGTGGCTGAGAGCTTTTTCCAGTTACTGAAACGAGAACGAATCAAGCGGAAAGTCTATGGTTCTCGGCAGGAAGCACGCAGTGACGTGTTCGACTACATCGAGATGTTTTACAACCCGAAACGGCGTCATGGTTTCAATGATCAGCTGTCACCGGTAGAGTTTGAAAAGCGATATTTCCAGAGGCTGGCCGGTGTCTAGAAAACCCGGGGCGATTCAGAACATTACATAAGGTGTAAATACCGCGGGCGACTCATCGTGGGTCTCCGCAGATTTTTCTGGCTGATCAGACTGTACCGAAGTCTTTTTTGGCTCTAGTTGAACCGACTCCCTATTAAGATTGCGCCTGAGCTCTTCAGCAAAAACCCCGTCCCTTTTGTGATGAACACTGCAACGCCCATCCCATAGGCGATTTGCATCATCCGTTTGCCGTTTAACGCCACAGACGCTGCAAACGTTTCTCGCGTTAAGTACACACGACGTTTTTACTGCCTCTAAAGCCGCTGATCGCGCCTTGCTCACCGTGTGCAATTCCATGTTAATCGTTAGAACGTTACAGGCCGTTGTAATCGATAGAAAGGCAAGATCAGCCATGTCTTCAAGGGGAATTACCGTTTCGACCTGCCGCAAGAACTGCTCGGTTGCAATCAGGTGTCCTGGTGCAGGGCTTAGAAGGTAATTGTTCATCCATGGATGGTTTGCTCGCAATGTGAGCACCAGGCGCTCATACCGTGCACGAGTCATCGGTCGAGGATGTGTAAACGGACGGAATTCTTTAGACGAGCCGATTGGCAGACGCATAGTAGTCACCTCGCAGGATTCATTACTATAATCTATGACAGTGCAAGGTTTCTGTGCCTCCCCAAACTTGTTATAGTTATTTACAGTCATTTCTCGGTAATCGCGATGTCCTCAAGCACTCCGCAGCAGGCGGTTAGCCTCGCGTCAGCACTGATCCAGCTGCGCAGCGAAACGTTAACCAGCATTAGTAATGCCACAGGTATACGAGCCCCCAACCTATCTGTATGGCTGCGCGGAAAATCTCAAGTGATATCTGAGCCGCGCATAGTGAAGCTGCTTTATCACCTGGGAATCCAAGGTGCTGAGCTGCGTAAAGATATAGTGCATTCATGGCTGCTAAGGGGAGGCCTTGAAAATCTGACTACGGTGCTAGCAGCGCTGGTGGCGGCTCCCCAAAAAAAATCTACGAGGACGTATATCGACGAGACAGAGGGATTCACGCAGCAGCGCTTAATTTTGATACCACACAGTGAGGGTGGTCATATCGCTGTCCGGCTCGCTGCAGAGCCTGGACTAGGGCAGAATCCACATGTGGTTACCGAAAGCCTTGGTTTCCCCAAAGAGTTGTTGATCCCCTGCGTGCTTTCCAATTTGCCCGCCGACCTTGTGGAACTTGGAAAGTACCTGGCCGAGTGCAGCAGCTCGAAAACCGGTCTAAGTAAGGCGCAAGAGGAGGAAATCGACTTTTTATTCTTCCCCGATTTTTCTGATGAAAGCGACTGGTCGAAGCCGTTGTCAGGTGTCGACTGGCTTAGAGCTGAAATCCAGCGCTGCATCCACGCAGGCCTTTCATATGACGAGTTAGCCCACCTAATAGCGGAAGGATGCCCTCGTCAAAAAAATTAATCAGGTGAGTCTCGGCACTTGCTTACAATGAAGCTGACCATATCTGATGGCCAAAAGGATCATTTAGCAGCTCGCATTCTGTATGCCAGTCTGTATGCCTAGGAAATTTAGAAGAATTTATATCAATATAAATCAATAGCTTGCGTTTCTGGTTAGAGGCCCGTCTGGTGCACCATATAAAACAATGACTTACGCTAATTTTACGCGGTACAGACAGCGCCCGTGACAGCAGCGTGACAGCAATAATAGAAAAGCCCCGCACAGCATCACGCTGGCGGGGCTTTTTTGTGCTTGAACTGAAACGCCTAAGCGGTATGACTCTTTACCGGGCTCTCCGATGTTTCGATGCATACCCTCGATACTGCTACCTATGCCGATTTTTCTCAGGGGAACCGGTGGAGTTCTGAAAATATCCCGGCGTGAACAGTTAATGTTTTTTGCATAAAGTGAGGCTCGCAATTATTGCGCGCCCTGTGAGTTGAGAATTGCTGATGCTGCAGCCCGACCGACGCCCTGCTAATGCCACCCTTGTGCTGCTGGCCTCGCTGTATTGCGCTCAAGGCTTACCCTCTGGGCTGATCGCCCATTCGCTACCGGTGTTGTTGCGTCAGCAGGGGGTTGATCTGGCGCTGATCGGTTTGCTCAAGTTGTTGGCGTTGCCTTGGTTGCTCAAGGTGTTGTGGGCGCCGTGGGTGGATCGGCTCGCATCACCACGCTTGGGGCACCGGCGCGGCTGGATTCTGCCGTTGCAGTTAGGCGTTATTGCGGTGATTACGGGCTTGGCGCTGATGGAGCCTGCGCGGCTGTTCGACAGCCAGTTCCTGCTGCTGGTTGGCCTTTTGCTGCTGGTCAATCTGGCAGCCTCTACTCAGGATATCGCCACCGATGGCCTCGCCGTGCGGCTGTTGCCAGAGCGTTGGCGTGGGCTGGGCAACAGCCTGCAAGTGGGTGGTTACAAGATCGGCATGCTGGTCAGCGGCAGTGGCTTATTGCTGATGATGGACACGTTGGGCTGGAGCCTTGGCCTTGCGCTGGTGGCGGCATTGCTGGTGCTGATGACCGTGCCGATTTGGCGCTTTGCTGAAAAGCGCGAGCTGCCATTTCAGCCGGCGCAGGCAGAGCCGGCAGGCCCCGGATTATTATGGCGCCATTACCGCGGCCTGCTGATGCAGCCCGGCATGCTCGTGTGGCTGGCGGTGTTGGTCAGCTTCAAGCTGGGTGATGCGCTAGGTTCACCGATGATCAAGCCGATGTTGGTTGATCAAGGTTGGAGCAATACTGAGCTGGGCCAACTGACGTTGATCAGTAGCCTGGCCGGAATTGCTGGCGCGGTTATTGGTGGTCTGCTGTATGCGCGCATTGGCGCACTGCACGCGCTGATGGGTTTCGGCCTGCTGCAGGCTGGCGGGATTGCAGCCATGGCGTTGCTGGTGAGTGCCGGTAGCAACAGCCTGCTGGTTTACGCCGTGGCATTGTTTGAGCAAGCCGCCGATGGAATGTCCACGGTGGCGTTGTTTGCAGTGATGATGAGCCGCTGCCGGCCTGAGCATGAAGGCGCAGACTTCACCCTGCAGGCCAGCGTGCAGTTATTACTCGCCGGTTTAGTGGGCGCCACCAGCGGGTTGCTGGCCACGTGGCTGGGCTATGAAGTGTTGTTTGTGGCCGCTGGCGCTTTGGGCGTGCTGGCATTGCCGGTGGTACTGCTGTACTTCCGCCGAGAGTTGCCGGTGGCGTCCGTGCCGCGTTAGTCAGCTCAGCCTGGGTCGTTTGTAGTGCAGAGGCGTAACCCATTACGGCAATGACCATGACGGTCGGCGATGGCTATCGCGGTACTCAACCTGCAGCTATTCCATCCACTGCCGCTCATGGCGTTCGAGCAAGTTGCTGGCTTGCTCGGGGCCATCGCTGCCAGCCGGATAAGGACGTGGGCTTTGGTAGTGTTGGTGCCAGCCTTTGATGATTGGGTCGACCCAATTCCAAGCGGCCTCGACTTCATCGCGGCGCATAAACAGGGTGGAGTCGCCCTCGATCACATCGAGCAGCAAGCGCTCGTAAGCGTCCCAGCGGCGTTGCTTGTGGAAGGCATCGGCGAGGTTGAGGTCCAGTTCTACCGGCTGCAGGTGCATGCCCTTGCCTGGGCTTTTGCCCATCAGCTGCAGGCTGATGCGCTCTTCTGGTTGCAGGCGGATCAGCAGGCGATTGGCTTCGCCGCCGCCAAACAGCTGGTGCGGCACCGGCTTGAACTGGATAAGAATTTCCGAGGTTTTGTGCCCCAGGCGTTTGCCGGTACGCAGGTAGAACGGCACGCCAGCCCAGCGCCAGTTGTCGATCTCGGCTTGCACGGCGACAAAGGTTTCGGTGTCGCTGTCGTTGTCGACGTTCTTTTCGAAGTAATAGGCGGGGACTTCTTGGCCGCCGATTTTACCGGCGGTGTACTGGCCGCGCACGGTCTTGTCCTGCACATCGAGGCCGCTGATGGGCTTCAGTGCTTCGAGGATTTTCACCTTCTCGTTGCGTACCGATTCAGCGTCGAAACGCACCGGCACTTCCATGGCCACCAGGCAGAGCAACTGCAGCAGGTGGTTCTGGATCATGTCGCGCATGGCGCCGGCTTTTTCGTAGTAGGCGCCGCGGTTTTCCACACCGAGGGTTTCGCACACGCTGATCTGCACATGGTCGATATGCCCGGCGCGCCATACGGGTTCAAACAATGCGTTAGCGAAGCGCAAGGCCATGAGGTTTTGCACCGTCTCCTTGCCCAGGTAGTGATCAATGCGGAACACCCGCGACTCATCGAACACCGCGCCGATGGCGGCGTTGATTGCCTGCGCCGACTCCAGTGAGTGACCAATCGGCTTTTCCAGCACGATGCGCGCCTTGGGGCCGGCTAAGCTGGCGATCTTCAGGTGCGAGGCGATGTCTTCAAACAGGTCCGGCGCGGTGGCCAGGTAGTAAATCCGCACCCGCGCGTGATCCTCGCCTAAGCGCTTGCCCAAGCGGCCAAAGTCGGCGCTTTGACTGGCGTCCATGGCGAAGTAGTCGAGGCGCGCAGCAAAAGTCACCCAGCTGTCGTTATCGAAATTTGTTCGCGCCACTTGGGCGCGGCAGTGGCGTTCAGCCAAGGCTTGATAGGCGCTGCGGCTGTTGGCGCTGCGCGCAAGCGCAAGAATGCGCATATCGTCGTGCAGGCGACCCGCGCGGTGCAGGTGATAGAGCGCTGGTAGCAGTTTATGCAGGGCCAGGTCACCGGTGCCGCCAAACACCAGCATGTCGCAGGGAATGCTCAAGGTGGGAACTCCGACTCGGTATAGCAGTGCGGCGGTGGCGGTCATGTAGTATAACTACAAGACCACTACAAGCTGTCGTGCGCCGATCATAACCGAGTCATGACTCCGATGCGGTGTGCGTGATGGATTCGTTAGCCACATGCCGAGCCTAAATCTGTGAACCTGTTGCAACACATCGCCCAGTCGCGCCCTCTCCTGCGCAAGTCAGAACTCAAAGTCGCCGACCATGTTCTGCTCGACCCTACCTCGGTCATGCACAGCTCCATGGCCGAGTTGGCCCACAGCGTCGGCATCAGTGAGCCGACCATCGTGCGCTTCTGCCGAGCGATTGGCTGCACCGGCTTTCAGGACCTCAAGCTCAAGCTGGCGCAAAGCCTGGCCGCCGGTGCCAGTTTCGGTCAGTTCGCCATTCATGAAGACGATTCGGTGGCTGACTTCAGCCTGAAGATCTTCGACACCACGCTGCACACCCTGATCGAGGTGCGCGAAAAACTCGATACCCAGGCCTTGCAGCGAGCCATCGCGGCGATATCCAACGCCCAGCGCGTAGAGTTTTATGGCTTTGGCGCCTCCGGTGCGGTGGCGGCTGATGCGCAGCATAAGTTCTTCCGTCTGCTGCTTACTGCGGCGGCGTATTCCGACCCACACATGCAGGCGATGAGTGCGGTGACGCTCAAGCCCACCGATGTGGCCATCTGCATCTCCCAGTCCGGCCGCTCCAAGGACCTGCTGATCACCGCCAACTTGGTGCGTGAAACGGGCGCGACGTTGATTACCCTGTGCCCGAGCCAGACGCCGCTGGCTGATTTGGCCACGGTCAACCTGGCGATCGACGTGCAGGAAGACACCGAGATCTACACCCCGCTGACCTCGCGTATCGCTCACTTGGTGGTGATCGATGTGCTCGCCATGGGCGTGGCCATGGCCCGTGGGCCGGGACTGGTCAACCACCTCAAGAGCGTCAAGCGCAGTCTGCGCAGCCTGCGTTTGTCGCCGAAGGCGCACAAAAACGTCGAAGATTAAGCGCCGCCAAGCGTTGTAGCGCGAATAAGCCTTGGCGTAATCCGGGTGATCGGTTCCCGGATTGCGCTGCGCTTATCCGGGCTACGGCATTACGACATTACGACATTGCGGTACTTCGGCAGCGTCGCTGCTGATGTCTTCGTCGCGTTATCGCGTCGCCATCAAAGCGTCATCTCCACCGTCGATGCTGGCACTCCCTTATTCAGCTTGGGAGTTGCCCTATGTCTGGTTATCTGGATAAACAGCCGTCTTTTGAAAACACCGATGCCAAAGCCCGGCGCAAGTTGCTCGACCAACGCCGTATGGAATACCGCCGCGCCATTGAAGCGCATGCCGAGCGGCGTCAGTTGCAGCAGCAATTGGCTGACTTTCCTGAGTTGATTGCGGCTAGTTACCTGGCCGGGAAGCAGGCGTTGGCTCGGCGAAGCGCTCCGCCAGGGCGTTGATCAGGCTGCGCTGATCGCGCACAAACGCGAAAAACGCTTGGGCCACCGGCGACAGGTATTTGCCGCGCGGGTGCACCAGGCACCAACTGTGCAGCAGCGGCAGTTCACTCACCGGCAGTTCGCGCAGGGCGCAGCATTCCAGTTCGCGGCGCACTGCGTGGCGTGGCAGCAGGGCTAAACCGAGGCCGGCGATGACCCCTTCACGCTGTCCTTCTATGGAGCCGACCTCCAAGGTTTGCGGGAAGTGCGCGCGTTTTTGATGGCAATACTCTTCGCAGGCCTGGCGTGTGCCGGAGCCGGCCTCGCGGATCAGCAGTGGGAAGGCGGTGAGGTCTTGCAGGCTCAGTGGGCCCTGGTTGCACAGCGGATGTTCGGGCGGGGCCACGGCAATGATAGGGTTATTGAGGAAGGGCAAAAACTCCAAGTTCATGTCCGTCGGCACCCGCGACATGATCAACAAATCATCGCGGTTGGCGTTCAGGCGCTTGAGGGCTTGGGCGTGATTAGTCACCACCAACTGCAGGTTAATTTCCGGGTATTGCTGACGAAAAGCGGCGAACAAGTGCGGAACGAAGTACTTGACGCTGGATTCGACCGCTAAGCCGAGTTGCCCTTGCAGCGAACCTTGCAGGTCGGAAAGCTGCATGTCGAAGCTCTCCAAGCGACCAAAAATATCCGCGCTGGCGCGCTGCAGGGCCTCGGCGGCTTCGGTCAAGTAGAGCTTTTTGCCGACATAATCAAACAGCGGCTGGCCGATCAGCGCTTCCAGTTGGCGAATCTGCAGGCTAACGGCGGGCTGGGTCAGGGCCATCTCCTCGGCCGCGCGGCTGTAAGACAAGTGGCCGCACACCGAGCGGAACACCTGAAGTTGACGAAACGTCATACGCAGCAATGACTTACGCACGTTTATTACCTGTTGAACGGGTAGCCTGATGCTCAACTATAAGTCTTAGCTAATACTAAACCCAATAAATATTGATTTTGGTTAATCACCAAACCGGCGTAGTTTCAGCAGCCTGATCGCCGTCGCATTCGCGATCATCCGTCGACCGCTTTTGTCGGTTGTCTGCTCATGCAATCAAGGATGCCGGCTCGTGATCAAGAAAATCCTGATAGCTAACCGCGGTGAGATTGCCGTGCGCATCGTGCGGGCCTGCGCCGAGATGGATATTCGTTCGGTAGCGGTGTACTCCGATGCCGACCGGCAGGCCCTGCATGTTAAGCGCGCGGACGAGGCGCATGGCATTGGCGAGGACCCTCTGGCGGGTTATTTGAACCCGCGCAAGCTGGTCAATTTGGCCGTCGAAACCGGCTGCGACGCCCTGCATCCGGGCTACGGCTTTCTCTCGGAAAATGCTGAGCTGGCGGAAATTTGCGCCGAGCGCGGGATAAAGTTTATCGGCCCGAGCGCCGAAGTGATCCGCCGCATGGGCGACAAGACCGAAGCGCGGCGCAGCATGATAGCTGCCGGCGTGCCCTGCACCCCCGGCACCGAAGGTAACGTAGCGGACATCGCCGAAGCTCTGCGCGAGGGTGACCGTATCGGCTACCCGGTGATGCTCAAGGCCACCAACGGCGGTGGCGGCCGGGGTATTCGCCGCTGCAACAGCCGTGATGAGCTGGAGCAAGCGTACCCACGGGTGATCTCCGAGGCGACCAAGGCCTTTGGTCGCGCCGAGGTGTTTCTGGAGAAATGCATCGTCAACCCCAAGCATATCGAGGCACAGATTCTCGGTGACAGCTTCGGCAACGTGGTGCACCTGTTTGAGCGCGATTGCTCGATCCAGCGACGTAATCAGAAGCTGATTGAAATCGCCCCAAGCCCCCAACTAACGCCCGAGCAACGCGCCTATATCGGTGACCTCGCCGTGCGCGCGGCCAAGGCCGTAGGCTACGAGAACGCGGGGACTGTGGAGTTTTTGCTGGCCGAAGATGGCGAGCTGTACTTTATGGAGATGAACACGCGGGTGCAGGTGGAGCACACCATCACCGAAGAAATCACCGGTATCGACATTGTCCGCGAGCAGATCCGTATCGCCTCGGGCTTGGAGCTGTCGGTCAAGCAGGAAGACATCATTCACCGTGGTTTTGCTTTGCAGTTCCGCATCAACGCTGAAGACCCGAAGAACAACTTCCTGCCCAGCTTCGGCAAGATCACCCGCTACTACGCACCCGGCGGGCCCGGCGTGCGCACCGACACGGCGATCTACACCGGCTACACCATCCCGCCTTACTACGACTCGATGTGCCTGAAACTGGTGGTCTGGGCGCTAACCTGGGAAGAGGCCCTGGCCCGTGGCTTGCGCGCCTTGGATGACATGCGTGTGCAAGGGGTGAAAACCACCGCCGCGTATTATCAGGAAATTTTGCGCAACCCGGAGTTTCGCAGCGGTCAGTTCAACACCAGTTTTGTCGAGGCGCACCCTGAGTTGACCGAGTACTCGATTAAGCGCAACCCGTCGCACCTGGCCATCGCCATCGCCACCGCCATTGCCGCCCACGCCGGGCTATAACCATTCGTAGCCCGGAGCGATCCGGAGTGCTGCGGCCCGGAATGCATCCGGCAACAGGAGAGCAGAGAACATGAGCACGCCCGCTTCTAACAAAAAGATCACCGTCACCGACACCATCCTGCGCGATGCCCACCAGTCGATTATTGCCACGCGCATGCGCCTAGATGACATGCTGCCGATCTGCGCCAAGCTGGATCAGGTCGGTTACTGGTCACTGGAAGTCTGGGGCGGCGCAACCTTCGATGCCTGCATTCGCTTCCTCAAAGAAGACCCGTGGGAGCGCCTGCGCGCACTTAAGGCCGGCCTGCCCAACACCCGCTTGCAGATGCTTCTGCGCGGGCAGAACTTACTCGGCTATCGCCATTACAGCGATGACGTGGTGCGTGCTTTTGTGGCCAAGGCGGCGGTGAATGGCATCGACGTGTTCCGTATTTTTGATGCGATGAACGATGTGCGTAATCTGCGGGTGTCGATCGAGGCGGTGAAGGCCGCCGGCAAACATGCCCAGGGCACCATTGCCTACACCACAAGTCCGGTGCACACCGTCGCAGCGTTTGTGACGCAGGCCAAGGCCATGCAGGCCATGGGCATCGACTCCATCGCAATCAAGGACATGGCCGGCTTACTGACGCCCTATGCGGCGGCTGATTTGGTCAAAGCGCTGAAAGCGGAAGTGGATTTACCGGTATTTATTCACAGCCACGACACCGCCGGCATGGGCTCGATGTGTCAGCTCAAGGCGATTGAGGCTGGTGCCGACCATATCGACACGGCGATCTCCAGCTTCGCGTGGGGCACCAGCCATCCGGGTACCGAGTCGATGGTTGCTGCGCTTAAAGGCAGCCCGTATGACACAGGTCTGGACTTGGCGCTGATCCAAGAAATCGGTCTGTACTTCCATGCCGTGCGCAAGAAGTACCACCAGTTTGAAAGCGAATTCACTGCCGTCGATACCCGCGTGCAAGTTAATCAGGTGCCGGGTGGGATGATGTCCAACCTGGCCAACCAGCTCAAAGAGCAGGGCGCCCTGAGCCGTATCAATGAAGTGTTTGCGGAAATCCCTCGGGTACGCGAAGACCTCGGCTTCCCGCCGCTGGTCACGCCGACCTCGCAAATTGTCGGCACCCAGGCGGTGTTTAACGTGCTTGCCGGTGAGCGCTACAAAACCATCACCAACGAAGTGAAGCTTTACCTGCAGGGCCGTTATGGCTTGGCACCGGGCAAGATCAACGAGCAACTGCGCAAGCAAGCGATCGGCAGCGAGGACGTGATTGAAGTACGCCCGGCGGACCTGCTCAAACCGGAAATGGCCAAATTGCGCGAGGAAATCGGCAGCCTGGCTTCATGCGAAGAAGACGTGCTGACCTACGCCATGTTCCCTGACATCGGGCGCAAGTTCCTAGAAGAACGCAGCGCCGGCAACCTCACCCCAGAAGCCCTGTTACCGATCCCCGAAGCCGGTGGCGTAGCGCCAGTCAGCGGCGAAGGTGTGCCCACCGAGTTTGTGATTGATGTGCACGGCGAAAGCTACCGTGTGGATATCACCGGCGTTGGTGTGAAGAGCGACGGTAAGCGTCACTTTTACCTGTCCATCGACGGCATGCCGGAAGAAGTGGTGTTCGAGCCGCTGAATGATTTTGTCGCCGGCAGTTCGGGTAAACGCAAACAAGCCAGCGCACCGGGCGATGTCAGCACCAGCATGCCGGGCAATATCGTCGAAGTGCTGGTCAAGGTGGGCGATACGGTCAGGGCCGGTCAGGCGGTGCTGATCAGCGAGGCCATGAAGATGGAAACTGAAATCCAGGCACCGATTGCCGGCAGCGTGACAGCCGTGCACGTGGCCAAAGGCGACCGGGTTAACCCGGGTGATGTGCTGGTAGAAATCGAAGGCTGACCTCATACCTCCTCAGCGCGGCGTGCGTTGAGGGCGTTTTGCCCCGGACGGTTGAACAGGCATTCTTCCGCGTTTCGGGGCTTTTTATTCTGCGTGCGACCTGTTTTCAAAGATGCCCTCGCGCCGTAAACAGGAGCACAGGCCAAGCGGTACCACTGCCGAGCATTTACCCTAGCGAGGTGCAAGGCTGTGGTCTATGGTCGTGTCCGCGTTGCCTAAAGGGCTATTCAACGCAGCGTGCAGCGGGCTGCGGCTTTTTTGTGTGGCGAAGATGTGACGCGCCGGGCGTCTTAAGCTCAGAAATTATCAATGTGTGAGGTATGCGGTGAGTGTGGATCCGGTTGTGCTGTTTTTTGTCTTCGGGCTGACGGCTGGGCTGTTGAAAAGCGAGCTGAAACTGCCGCCGGCCTTGTATGAAACCCTGTCGATCATGTTGCTGCTGGCCATTGGTCTGCACGGCGGCGTGGAGCTGGCTGAGCAGGCCAGCTGGCAACTGCTCGGCCAGGCGGGGCTGGTGCTGCTCTTGGGCGTGCTGCTGCCGCTGATAGCCTTTGCCGTATTGCGCGGTTTGGGCTTTGACCGCGTCAACGCTGCGGCCGTGGCCGCGCATTATGGCTCGGTCAGCGCCGGTACCTTTGCCGTGGTGGTGGCCTATATGCTGGCCAAAGGCATCGAGTTCGAGAGCTATATGCCGCTGTTTGTGGCGATTCTGGAAATCCCTGCCATTTTGGTCGGCATCCTGCTGGCCAAGGGCATGGCGCGGGATACTGACTGGGGCGAACTGAGCCGGGAAATCTTTCTTGGCAAAAGCATCATGCTCCTGCTCGGCGGCCTGATCATCGGTGCGATTGCTGGTAAAGAGGGCATCAAACCACTTGAGCCGCTGTACACCAGCATGTTCAAGCCGGTGCTGGCGTTCTTTCTGCTGGAAATGGGCCTGATTGCCTCCAGCCAACTCGGCGCGCTGAAACAGTTTGGTGTGCGCCTGATCGGCTTCGCCTTGCTGATGCCATTGCTGGGCGCCCTGATTGGCGCCTTGCTTGGGCGTTTTATGGGCCTATCGCTGGGTGGGACCGCCGTGCTGGCGACGCTTGCCGCATCGGCCTCGTATATCGCCGTACCGGCGGCGTTGCGTCTGGCCTTGCCACAAGCCAACCCGTCGCTGTCGCTAACGGCCTCGTTGGGCATCACCTTTCCCTTCAACATTCTGCTCGGCATCCCGCTGTACCTGATGCTGGCCGAACAGCTCATTGCCTGGGGGCTCTGATATGAACGCACACATGCGTACCCTGCTGACGGTGATTTGTGAAGCCGCGCTGGAGAAAAAACTGGTGGCAGACTTACAGGTGCTCGGTGCGCCTGGCTGGACCATCTCCGACGCCCGTGGCCGCGGTGGCCGCGGCGTGCGCAGCGCCGGCTGGGACGCCGAAGGCAATATTCGCCTAGAGATCATCTGCACCCGCGACATCGCCGAACGCATCGCCGCCCACCTGCAAGCACGCTACTACGCCAACTTCGCCATGGTTTGCTACCTGGCCCAAGTGGAAGTGCTGCGCCCGGAGAAGTTCTAAACGGACAGACACCTCTCCAGCATCCCGGATTGCGCCGAGGCTTATCCGGGCTACGGTGAGTAATTGATGCAGCCCGAACAAGCGCCAGCGCAGTCCGGGGCATTCCCAACAAGGAGGTTGGCATGGTCAATTACCGACGTGCGCGTGTGGCCGGTGGCACTTACTTCTTCACGTTGACCTTGAAGGATCGCCGAAGCGATCTGTTGGTGCGGCGTATCGACCTGCTGCGTGAGGCGTTGCGCCATGTGAAACAACGTCGGCCATTCACCTTGCATGCGGTGGTGGTTATGCCTGACCACCTGCACCTGTTGCTGCAATTGCCTGAAGCAGACACTAATTACTCCGCCCGCCTAAGGGATTTCAAAGCCTTGTTCGTGAAAGCTTTACGTGCCGCTGGCGAACCCATCAAGCCGGGTCTAAGAGGCGCTGCGGGTATCTGGCAGGCGCGTTTCTGGGAGCATGTGATTCGTGATGAGTGCGACCTTGCGGCCCATATCAATTACATCCATTTCAACCCGGTCAAGCATGGGCATGTACAGCGCGTTATGGATTGGCCTTACTCAAGCTTTCACCGTTTTGTGCGTCAAGGAGTCCTGCCCGCTAATTGGGCGGGCTGCGAGGGGCTTGAATTAGCGGGTGACGATTGAGCTGCAATCCCGGATTGCGCCGAGGCTTATCCGGGCTACGGCGAGTAATTCACGTAGCCCGAACAAGCGCCAGCGCAGCCCGGGATAGTTATCTGGCTGGATGCGATGTTTAAGCGCAGCCACCGCGATGCTTCGGCCTCGACGCTGTCCCGGATTGCGCCAGGGCTTATCCGGGCTACGGTGAGTAATTGATGTAGCCCGAACAAGCGCCAGCGCAGTCCGGGATAGTTGTCTTTCTGGTCGCGATGGTTGTGCGCAGCTACCGCGATGCTTCGGCCTCGACGCTTCCCTTATTGCGCCAGGGCTTATCCGGGCTACGGTGAGTAATTGATGTAGCCCGAACAAGCGCCAGCGCAGTCCGGGATAGTTGTCTGTCTGGTCGCGATGGTTGTGCGCAGCCACCGCGATGCTTCGGCCTCGATGCTTCCCGGATTGCGCCGAGGCTGATCCGGGCTACGGTGAGTAATTGATGTAGCCCGAACAAGTGCCAGCGCAGTCCGGGGTAGTTATCTGGCCGGGCGTGACCCAAGCGATAGCCGTGCGGTGGCTAGGTGGCTAGGTGGCTAGGCGGCAAGCGGCGTAGGCTCTTTTTCTGGCCTTTAGATCAATGCCTAGGTCGGTTCAGAACACTTTACGGTATTGCACAAACCCCGAGCGCTCGGCGATGCGTTCATACAGCAGCATGGCGCGGCTGTTGCTTTCGTGGGTCAGCCAGTAAGTCCGTGAGCAGCCTTGTTCCTTGGCGTGCTGATAGACATGCTCAATCAGCTTGCGGCCAGCACCGCTGCTGCGAATGTCCTTGGCGATAAACAAGTCCTGCAGGTAGCAGTAATCGCCGGGCGTCCACGTTGAGCGGTGGTAAATCCAGTGCACTAAGCCAATGGCTTTACCCTCGTGCCATGCCAGCGCCGCGTGCATCGGCTCAGTTGGGTTGAGGAAGCGCTGCCACGTAATGTCGCTGGTGGCGGCGGCAATCTCGGTCATATAAAAGCGCTGATAGCTCTGCCATAGCGGCAGCCAAGCGGCATGATCGGCGTCGGTGATGGGGCGGATTTCAACAGCAATGCGAATCGACATGCGGGCACCTCTCTGACGGGGTAAAGCCCTTACAGCCTAGCTGTAAGTGCACAGGCTTCAATCGGCGCGTTCACCGCAAACATCCAAGGCAAACCAGTGTTCCACCTCGGCTTGGCTCAAGCCTGCACTGAGCAGGGCGAATAACTTACCCAGCGCTGCTTCTCGGGTCATGCCGCCGGCGGAAATCAGCCCGGCGCTGGCCAGTTGGCTGCCGGCCGCATACACGCCGAACTCGACATGGCCGTGCAGGCACTGGCTGATCGCCGCCAACACCACGCCGCGATCATGTGCAACCTTAAGTACGTGTATCAACTCAGCGTCATCCGCCGGGCCTGTGCCGCTGCCATAGCATTCCAGCAGCAGACCTTGCACGCCGCTGTCGAGCAAGGCGCGTAGATGATTGGCTTGGATGCCGGGGTAAAACGGCAGCACGGCCAGATTGACCGGCTGGCGTGGCTGGCGGTAGTCGATGCTGGCCGGGATGCGCTCTGCGCGTGGGCTCTGGCGCAGGCGCGGCAATACCGCGAATGCGTCGAAGGCATCAGTGCGCAGCTTGCTGACCCGCGCGCCATGCAGCAGCGCCCCGTTGAAATACAGGTGCACGCCCGGCGCAATGCCAGCCTGCAGCGTGCGCATGGCACCAAACAGGTTGCTCCAGGCATCGCTGCCCTCGGCACCGGCGGGCAGCATCGAGCCGCTCAGAACGACCGGCACGGGCAAACCCAGCAGCAGGAAGCTCAAAGCCGCCGCGCTGTAAGCCAAGGTATCAGTGCCGTGCAGCAGCAGCACGCCGTCGCAGCCGTCCTGCTCGATGCCAGCGCGAATCGCCGACACCATCGCCAACCAGTTGTGCTGGTTCATGTTGGCGCTGTCGATAGGCGGCAGCAGCTCGGCGAAGACCCACTCAGGCAATGGCTGAGCATCCAGCGCCTGCTGGCTGCGCAGGCGCGCCTCGAAGCCAGATGCCGGGGCCAAGCCTTTGGCGCTCATCTGCATGCCGACAGTGCCGCCGGTATAGAGCACCAGGAGTTTTCTACAACTCATCAGGATCTCCGTTGCTATTGTTCTTATATGAAAACAGGGGGCCAAGCCCCCTGTTTATTGCAGCGGTTGCAGCGGTTTAACGTTGGTGCACGCTGTTGCCAATTTCCGCATGGTTCGCCGGGGCATTGTGTGCGTTAGCTGCCCAGACGGCTGGATCGAGGTCCAAGTCAGCGAAGTTCTTCGCATCCAGTACCGGCGATACAACGCCTGCTTTGATCTGGTTGTCGTAATCGCGCATCAGACGTAAACCGACCTTAAACAGCAGCACCAAGGCCACTAGGTTGGTAATCGCCAGCAGGCCCATGGTCACGTCGGCAAAGGCGAACACGGTGCCCAAATCCTGCACCGAGCCCCAGAGTACCAGAGCCACTACCAGCACGCGGTAAACCATCACCGGCGCACGTTTCTGGCTGAAGAAGCCCAGCGCATTCTCGCCCAGGTAGTAGTTGTAAATCAGCGTGGTGAAAACAAACAGCAACAGCGCAACGGTGACGAACACTCGGCCCCATTCGCCGACCACACTGGCCACGGCGGTTTGGGTTAGCACCACGCCGGCCATGTCCATACCCGGCTGGTAAACGCCGGACAACAGAATGATCAACGCAGTGCAGCTGCACAGGATGATGGTGTCGATAAACACGCTGAGCGACTGCACGATGCCCTGTGCCACCGGGTGCTTAACCTCGGCCACGGCGGCGACGTTCGGCGCACTGCCCAAGCCGGCTTCGTTGGAAAACAGGCCGCGTTTCACTCCCATCAGGATCGCCGCGCCAATACCGCCGGCAAAGGCAGGTTCCAGGCCAAAGGCGCTGTTGAAGATCAACGCCAGCGTAGCGGGTACAGCCTCAACGTTGCTGCCGATCACGAACAACGCCATGGCGATATAGGAAAACGCCATGACCGGCACCAGCACGTCAGCGAACTTAGCGATGCGCTTGATGCCGCCGAAGATGATCAAGCCCATCACCCCAGTCAGGATCAGGCCGCTGACATAAGTCGGCAGGCCGAAAGTGTCGTGCAGCGAGCTGGCCACGGTAAATGACTGCACGGCGTTAAAGCCGAAGCCGAAGGTCACCAGCAGCAGAATCGACACCACAATGCCTAACCAGCGCTGACCGAGGCCGTGCTGAATGTAAAAGGCCGGGCCGCCACGGTAGGTGCCGTCGGCTTCGCGGCGCTTATACAGTTGCGCCAAGGAACACTCAAAATAGCTGGTGGCCATGCCGACCAACGCCACGACCCACATCCAGAAAATCGCACCGGGGCCACCGAGCATGATCGCCACCGACACGCCGGCAATATTGCCAGCACCCACACGACCTGCCACCGAGAGCATTAATGCTTGGAACGAACTGAGCTGGCCGGGCTGGCGCTGAAAGGCCTCGGCGAAGATACGGAACATGCTGCCGAAATAGCGGAACTGGACGAAACGTGAGGCGATGGTGAAGTACAGACCAAGGCCGATCAGCATTACGATCAGCAGCTTGCTCCAGATCAAGTCATTGAGAATATCGAGCATGGCGGTGCAGTCTCTCTTGTTGTTCTGTGAGGGAAATAGTGCGGGGGCCGAATAGTTGAGCAGACGCGCCTGCCGTGCAATTACGCAGGTGGCGGCGAATTGATGCGAGTTGATGCTAGAATCGCGTCGCTCGCATCATCAGGAACGGCGCCATGTCTGACTACTTAGGCCTTAACCTCAAGCTGTTGTGCAGCCACTACCGCTCAATCGCCGAGGTGTGCCGCAAGCTGGCGATCAACCGTGCGCAGTTCAATAAATACCTCAGCGGGCAAAGCCGGCCGACGGCCTACAACCTCAAGCGCATCTGTGATTTTTTCGGCGTTGAGGCCTATGAGCTAAGCCTGCCGGATGAGCAGTTTGCCGACTTAGTCGGTGCGCGCAGTGGCAGCCAAGAAACGCGAGCCGTCGCTGATCCGTTGTTGGAGTTATTGCAGCCGTTGGGTGAGTTCTCCAGCAGCCTGTCGCGCTACTGCGGTTACTACTTTGAATACTCCAACTGCATGTCGGTGCCTGGGCAGATTTTGCTGTCGCTGGTGCAGGTGCGCGAGGAGCGCGGCAGCTTTTTGTTTGAGCGCCAAGAACGCCAAGAACCTTCGCGTGCGGCCAGCGGCAAGGCCGAAGACTGGGTGCGCTGCCGCTATTTGGGTGCGGCGTTTTACCTGCAAGACCGGCTGTTTCTCATCGACTACGAGTCGCTGACCGGCAACGAGATGACCCAGACCATCCTCATCCCCAGCTACAAGAGCCGCATCACCCGCCTCAATGGCTTGAAAACCGGGGTGTCCAGTGGCGACCTGCGCACGCCCGCCTGCACTCGGGTGGTCTGGGAGTTTCTCGGCAGCGAGATCAACCGGGTCAATGCCTACCGCCAGGTGATGCTCTACAGCCCGGACGACCCACGCATCGACGCCGACATCCGTCAGCGCTTGGCGGGTGCGCAGATCCGCAACGGGTTGTTTGAAATTGAGTAAGGCTGTCTAGCTGCTCTCGCCTTGCACGCGTTATTCGTGGGGCACGTTTTTATCCAGCAGGTCACTGCCCCGGTCAGCTCGAATTTCGGCATCGACTTTCTGCTCCAAGTGGTTGTCAGGGGTTACATCCAGCACGGTGTCGCCGCGTTGAATGCGCGGTGCGTGTTCGGCGGCTTTGCTTTCACCGGGGCTTGGCTGAGGCGGCTGGGCTTTACCGTCCAGTGCGGTGAACAGCGCGGTATTGACCGCGGTGTCGAAGCGCAGCCGGTAAATCGGTTCAGGCAGGGTAAAACCTTGGGTTTCTAGGGCTTGCATGGCGGCGTGAATAGCTAAGCTGCGGGCTTTGGCGAAATTGGTTTCGCGTTGATCGATCCACGCATAAAAGGTCAGCACGATGTTGGAGTCGCCCACGGTGTTGATCAAGGCGTCGGGTTCAGGATCGCTAAGGATAAAGTCCAGGGAGCACAGGGCGTCTAATCCGGCTTTCATCCCGGCCACGGGGTCGTCCGCCGCATCAACACCGAGGTCGAACTCAAAACGTCGTTGCGGGTTGGTGGAGTAGTTAAGGATGATGCCCTTGAACACGGCGGCGTTGGGAATGCGCATGTGGTTGCCGTCGAGGGTCATCAGAATGGTGGCGCGTGAGGTCAGGCGTACCACGATGCCTTCGATGTCGTTGATGATCACGTGATCCTTGGCGCGAAACGGCTGGCGCAGGCTAAGCATGACGCTGGAAATGTAGTTTTCCACCGCGTCGCGCACGGCAAAGCCGATGGCCAGGCCGACCACCCCGGCGCCGCCGAGCAGGGTGGTGATCACCGCCGCAGCCCCCAGCAGGTTAAGGGCCAGAATAATCCCCAGCAACACCATGGTCACCCGTGTTGCCTGGGCCAGCAGGTCGGCGAGAAAGGCATTGGCAGCCATTTTCCGCCACAGCCGGGTGCGCCGCGCCAGAAAGTTGCCCAGCACGGTGAAGGCGACCACCAACAGCAGCGCCAGGCCGAGCAAAGGCAGGGCTTTTATGAAATTCACGCTCTGGCTGTGCAAGCGCTTGAGCACGGGACGCAGGTTATCGGCCACGGCCAGCGTGCGGCTTATCTCGTCCGTGACGGTGACCACGCCGGCGAGCCGGCCTGCCAGGCGCAGAGCTTGTTGCGCGGCCAGCTCGTTGGCGGTCTCGCCGCGCAAAATAACCACACCTTCACCCACATACACCGTGACGCTCTGCAGCGGCTCCAGCTCGGCAAAAATATTCTCGATGCGCGCTTGAATCTGCTCATCGCTTACCGACACGGCCGACTCGATCGCCGTGGTGTCGGCCGGGGTCTGCGGTTCGTCTTGGGCGAGTAGGCTGTGGCCCGGTAAACAGGCCAACAGCACGCCGACTGTGAAAACGGCGGTGCGCATGGCATGGGTTAAAAACGTCATCGCAGGCAGCTCCGGTTCAAACGCGGGTCACGCACGCGCGGCAGAGGGCGGTGTGCGCTGTGGTTCGCTTAACAGGGTACAACCTGTGGCCGGCATTGTGGGGGCTTTGCCTGAGCCGGGTATTGGTCCGGCTTACGCCTGCTTAAGCCGCAGGCAAAAAAAGGGATGACCGAAGTCATCCCTGAGGAGGTAGAGGCGCAGAGCCTCCTGGTCGATGTTTAACGCGTGCTCGGCTGTTGCGCGGGCGCCTTGTGCTGCGCCGCCGGTGTACTCAGGGGCAGGGTCTGGCAGTAAACCACCGGCATGCTGGGCCATAGGCGACGGGGCGGGTGAATGGCCAGAAAACCGGGAAGCGAAGGTTGCGTGTGCATGGGGGTTCTCCTGGCTCAGGGCTGCAGTGGGACGAGGCGCGGCGCAATCATGTTTTCCGGGCGCAAGATGTCAGCCAAGGTGACGTCATCCAGCAGCTTTTCCTCGCGCACCAGCTCCAGCACGCTGCGGCCGCTGTCCAGCGCCACTTTGGCGATGCGCGTGGCGTTTTCGTAACCGATGTAGGGGTTGAGGGCGGTAATCAGGCCGATGGAGTTTTCCATCAGTTCGCGGCAACGGGCTTCGTTGGCGGTGATGCCGTCGATGCACAGCTCGCGCAACATATCCATGGCGCGGGTCAGCAGGCGGATCGAGTCGAAAATCTTGTAGGCAATCAGCGGCTCCATGACGTTGAGCTGCAGCTGGCCCCCTTCGGCCGCCATGGTCAGCGCCAGGTCGTTGCCGATCACTTCAAACGCGACTTGGTTGACCGCTTCCGGGATAACCGGGTTGACCTTGCCGGGCATGATCGAGCTGCCTGGCTGGCGCGCCGGCAGGTTGATCTCGTTGATCCCGGTGCGTGGGCCGCTGGAGAGCAGGCGCAGGTCATTGCACATCTTCGACATTTTTACCGCGGTGCGCTTGAGCATGCCGGAGAACAGCACGAACGCGCCCATGTCCGAGGTGGCTTCGATCAGGTCAGCGGCAGGCGTTAGCGGCTGGCCGCTGATGATCGCCAGGCGTTTAACGGCCATCAGTTGGTACTGCGGGTCGGCGTTGATGCCGGTGCCGATGGCGGTGCCGCCTAGGTTCACTTCAGTGAGCAGGGTTGGCGCGAGCAGCTTGAGGTGGTGCAGGTCTTCACCGAGGGTGGTGGCGAAGGCGCGGAACTCCTGACCCAAGGTCATCGGCACCGCGTCTTGCAACTGAGTGCGGCCCATCTTTAATACGTGGCTGAACTCTAAGTGCTTTTTCGACAGCGACTGGATCAGCTTATCCAGTGCGGTCAGCAGGCTGTCGTGGCCCAGCAGCAGGCCAAGGCGAATGGCGGTGGGGTAGGCGTCGTTGGTCGATTGCGCCATGTTCACATCGTTGTTGGGGTGCAGGTGCTGGTAGTCGCCCTTCTCAAAGCCCATGGCTTCGAGGGCGATATTGGCAATCACCTCGTTGGCATTCATGTTGGTCGACGTGCCGGCGCCGCCTTGGATCATGTCGACCACGAACTGATCGTGGAACTCGCCCTGGATGATGCGTGCGCAAGCGGTGCTGATCGCCGTGTGCTTGGCGGCAGACAGGTGGCCCAGCTCGCGGTTGGCGTCGGCGGCGGCCTGCTTGACCATGGCCAATGCAATGACCAGTTTTGGGTAATGTGAAAGCGTGACACCGGACAGGCGGAAGTTCTGCACGGCACGCAGGGTCTGAATGCCGTAATAGGCTTCAGCGGGAACGTCGAGGGTGCCGAGTAGGTCTTTTTCGACGCGCGATGATGCAACAGGGGACATGATGATTACATTCTCGTGGGTGTGCGGAAGATGCCGCGATGTCCCATAGATTAAGGACTGCAGCCATGTTGTGGCCAATGCTGTTAAACGCTGGGTCATGCATAATCGGCATAATGTACGTGTGACGTTGGGCTGCGTCCGGGCGTAACCCACTAGGCGATCGACCGCGTTGCGCCGGTGGTGGGTTACGCCGCGTCTTGAGTCGTGCGGTGTTTAGCAATGGCGGCAAGCGACTAACCCACCCTACGCGCCCCCTACAGGCCGTAGGGTGGATGACGCTTTACCCATCCACCACAACCGAATGCCGGCTGGGCGGTGTATGAAAAGAGCGTCATCCGCCCTACACAACAGGAGTGACGATGAACCTTGAAAGTAAATGGCTAGACGATTTTGTCACTTTGGCTGCCACGCGCAGTTTTTCTCAGGCGGCGCAAAAGCGCTTTGTGACGCAGCCAGCCTTTAGCCGGCGCATTCGCAGCCTAGAAAATGCCTTGGGCCTGACCCTGGTAGACCGCAGCTGCACGCCGGTGGCGTTGACCGACTCCGGTCAGTTGTTTCTGGTCACGGCGCGTAGCATGGTCGAGCAACTCAGCGAGGTGCTGCGTCATCTGCACAACCTTGAAGGCCAGCAGGGCGAAGTGATGCAGATTGCTGCCGCGCATTCGCTGACGCTGGGTTTTTTCCCGGCGTGGATCGCCCGCTTACGTCGCGAGGGGTTGCCGTTAAGCACCCGCTTGGTGGCCACCAACGTCGGTGAGGCGATGCATGCCCTGCGTGAAGGGGCGTGCGACTTGATTCTGGCATATTACGACCCCGATGCCGCCATGCAGATGGACCCGCAAATTTTCCCGTCCCTACATCTGGGCCGCACCGAAATGTTGCCGGTGTGCGCGGTGGATGAACACGGTCAGCCGCTGTTTGATCTAGAGAGCGGGCAAAGTGTGCCGCTGCTGGCCTACAGCGCTGGCGCGTTTCTCGGGCGTTCGGTCAACCTGCTGCTGCGCCAACGCGCCTTACGTTCCACCACGGTGTACGAAACAGCGATGGCTGACAGCCTAAAAAGCATGGCGTTGCAGGGCATGGGCGTTGCCTGGGTGCCGCGCTTGTCGGTGACGGCTGAGCTGGCGCGCGGCGAGCTGATGGTCTGTGGCGGTGAGCAGTGGCAAGTGCCGCTGGAGATTCGCTTATACCGCTGCGCGTTGGTGCGCAAGGCGGCGGTGCGGTTGCTCTGGCGTAAGCTGGAAACCGGCGAGGTCGGCGGCTAAAGCCCTTGGCTGGATATCGCCGGCGCAGCAGACTAGCCACTGCGCCGGTGTGCCATCAGGTGCCGGACTTGATGGTGTTCCATGCCCGCGTGCGCAGACGCTCAATTTTTTGCGGCAGCGGTTGCAGCACATAGAGGGTTTTCTGGGTTTCGGCGGTTGGTGTTAGGCCGGGGTTATCGCGGATTTCTGGACCGACCAGCAGCATGCCGTCTTTATTTGGGTTGGGGTAACCGAGGAAGTCGCTGATCGGCGCCACCACTTTTGGATCGAGTAGGTTGTTCAGGAACTCATGGGCCTCAGCCACGTTTTGTGCGCTTTTCGGGATGGCGAAGGAGTCAAACCACAGGGGGGCACCTTCTTTCGGTAAGCGCCAATCCACCACCACGCCGTTGCCGGCTTCTTTAGCGCGGTTGGCGAACTGGTAGAAACTGCCCGAGTAGCCGATGGCCACGCAGATGTCGCCGTTGGCGATGTCGGTCATGTATTTGGCGGAATGGAAGTAGGCGATGTTGGGGCGGATTTTCAGCATCAGGTCGGTGGCTTTTTTGTAGTCATCCGGGTCGGTGCTGTTGGGGTCGAGACCTAAGTAATGCAGGGCTATTGGCAGAATGTCGCCGGGCGAATCAAGCATGGCCACGCCGCATTGCTTGAGCTTGCTGATGTTTTCTTCTTTGAAGATTAAGTCCCAGCTGTTTACCGGCGCGTCACTACCGAGCACGGCCTTAACCTTGTCCGGGTTAAAACCGATCAACACCGTGCCATACATATAAGGCATGGCGTATTGGTTGCCGGGATCGTTAGCGGTCATCAGTTCCAGCAGGCCGGGGTCGAGGTGTTGCCAGTTGGGCAGCTTGCTCTTGTCCAGTTTCTGGAACACGCCGGCCTTGATCTGCGTATCAAGGAAGGTATTACTCGGCACCACCAAGTCGTAACCTGAGTTGCCGGTAAGCAGCTTGGCTTCGAGCCCCTCGTTGGTGTCGAACACGTCCCAGGTCAGCTTAATGCCCGTGTTGTCGGCAAAGTCTTTGGGCACCGAGGGCAGGATGTAATCCGCCCAGTTGTACACGCGCAACTCACGCTGCTTGTCTGGTACGGGTGGTGCCGTTTGCGCTTGGGCCGCAGTGGCCAGCAGGGTTGCGCCGCAGAGGGCGCTGGTGAGCAGGTGCTTAATTGTTGTCATCGTTTTTCACCTTGATGTGATTGTGCGGTGTGTGTCGGCTAAACAGAGCGATGCCGTGTGCAGCCTGACGGTGCCGCGCGGTGGACAAGCCTTGGCCATGTTCACCCTACAAATGAGCGGCTTCGAATCCTTCCAGTACGTTGACGGCGTTAATGCCGATGGCCTCGACGGCATACCCGCCTTCCATGACAAACAGTGTTGGCTTACCGAGTGCCGCGATCCGCCGGCCCATGGCCAGATAATCCGGGCTGTCGAGTTTGAACTGGGAAATTGGATCATCTTTAAAGGTGTCTACGCCCAGCGACACGACGATGACCTCGGCATCAAATTCGCTAATGCGCTGGCAGGCTTGATCCAGCGCCTCACTCCATACCGCCCACGGGCTGCCCATGGCCAGTGGGTAGTTAAAGTTGCAGCCTTCACCGGCACCGATGCCGCATTCATCGCTGTAGCCAAGGAAGAACGGGAACTCATCAGCCGGGTCGCCGTGGATGGAGGTAAACAGGACATCATTGCGTGAGTAAAAAATATCCTGGGTGCCGTTGCCATGGTGGTAGTCAACATCAAGGATGGCCACGCGGCGTTTGCCTTGATCAAGAAACGCCTGCGCGGCAATGGCGGCGTTGTTCAGGTAGCAATAGCCCCCCATTAGTTCACCGGCAGCGTGATGGCCGGGTGGGCGGCACAGGGCAAACGCGCTGTGCGCGCCTGCAGTGATGGCTGCCTGAGCACTGAGCGCCACCTGCGCGGCGCTGTAAGCCGCCTGCCAAGTGCCAGCAGTAATGGGTGCGCCACCGTCAAAGCTGTAATAGCCGAGTTGGCCGTGTAGGTCGCGGGGGATGACCGCACGCAGGGTCCGCGCCGGCCAAGTAAAGGGCAGCAAGTCACCATGACCGTTCTGCGCCTGCCAGCGCGCCCACGCACCGTGGAAGAAATCCAGATAGGCGGCACTGTGAATGCGCTCAATTGGTGCGCGACCAAAATCGGTGGGCGCTTGCACGTCGCCCAGTTGCCGATCGTTAACCCGCTGCAAAATATGGTCAGCCCGTTGCGGCTTCTCAAAACACGGCAGCAGTTGGCCATCAATCAGCTCGCAGCTGCCGTGATGCAGGTGATGGTCGTCGCTGTAAAAGGTCAGCATGCAAACGGCTCCTAGGGATTTTTGTTCTGTTGACCATTGTTCGCAGTTAACGGGCCGGGTAAGAACGCTGACAACGGCCAAAAGGGGATCGAAGTGGCCAAATTGTGCGGCCAGCACCTAAAGCCTCAACCGTTAGGGGTGCAGCGCAAGGCCTCGCAAACTGTAACAAGCGATGAACCTATCGTTTCAATTGCCTCGAGGGGTGGCACTATGCCTGCCGCCGGGCAGTGCCCTTTTTGCGTGTGTGAGGATGCAGAGCATGTTTGATCAAGCCCGTAGCGTGCTGCGTAAATGGCTGCCTTTGGCCCTTGTTTGCCTTGCCACACCGGCGCTGGCCGAGGTGCAGTGCTCAAACGCCGAGCGCTCGACCTGGATGGATGAATCAGATTTCCGCCAGCAAATGAAAAGTCAGGGTGTGAAAATCACCAAATTCTTGATCACCCCAGGCAATTGCTACGAGATTTACGGGTTCGACAAAGCCGGCAAGAGGGTTGAAATCTATTACAGCCCGGTCGATGCCTCGCCGGTGGCTGAAATTGTCACGGCTGTAGCGGTAAAACCATGATCAAGGCGCGCGCAGTTCCTGCATTACTTAGCGCTGCAGCGGTGGTATTTGCCTTCGCTTGGTACAGCGCGCCGCCGCAACCATTAGCTGCATTTGTGCCGCTAACAAGCCCCCCGCTAGCCGCCACAGAACCGCTATTTGCTGCCCGTTTTGCATCCTCCAATATGCAAGACTTTGTTCATTCTGCATCCATCACTGGCCTCACCGGTGGTAATCAAATGGCCGTCTGGTTCGCCGGTACCCGTGAGGGCTCCGCCGATGTGCAGATTCGCGCTGCACGCTTTGACGCCGCTAAAGGCCAGTGGGGTGCGGAGCGCGTTTTAGCCACCCGCAAAGGCACAGAGCGCGCGGTGGGTAAGCGCATCCGTAAACTGGGTAACCCGGTTATTAGCCTGGCTCCAGACAACCGCCTCTGGCTGTTTTATGTCTCGGTATCGATTGGCGGCTGGGCCGGCAGCGCGGTCAACGCCATGGTTTCTGATGACTTGGGCGAAACCTGGTCAGCGCCATGGCAACTGGTCACCAGTCCTTTTCTCAATATCAGTACGTTGGTGCGCGGCGCGCCGGTGTTTCATGCCGACGGCAGCATCGGCCTGCCGGTGTATCACGAGTTTCTTGGCAAATTTCCGGAGTACCTGCACCTGAGTAAAAACGGTCAGGTGCAAGGCAAATACCGCATTGGTAAGGCCCGCTATTCGCTGCAGCCAAGCGTGGTGCCGCTGGACGAGCACCGCGCCGTGGCGTTGCTGCGGTATGCCGGGGAGACCCATCATCGGGTATTGGCCAGTCGCACCGAGGACAACGGGCGAACGTGGAGCCAACCGCAGCCGTTGGAGCCAAGCAACCCTAACTCATCGGTGTCGGCAGTGGGCCGCCCAGACGGCAGCTTGCTGGTGGCGATGAATGATCTTGAGGACGGACGCTTCCGGCTGACCCTCTACACCACCGACAGTAACCTGGATAACTGGCGCACTTTGGGTGACTTGGATGAGAGCCCCAACCCTTGGGGCGAGCCCATCCCACAAGCGGATTTCCCCGCTGTTATTCGCGAGAAATTCCGCGCCAGTGGCGGTGATCGGTTTGCCGAGCACGAGTCGCTATTCCTTGAGCGGGTCACGGCGCGGATGTGCACCACCAATGGCTGCGACTTCGATTACGAATACCCCTATTTCAGCCGCGACGCGGATGGTAACTACCACCTGGTCTACTCGTGGAACGACATGTTTATCAAACACCTAACCTTCAATGAAGCGTGGCTCGCGGAGCGTCGTCCATGACCGATTTCTGGTTGGCGCACATAGCCTTTGGCCTGCTGGCCTTCTTGCTGCTGGCACGTTTTGGCACTGGCATGCGGCTGCAAAGTGCCAAGTTGCTGCTGTGCCTGTTGCTAAGTCTGGTGCCGTTGCAAGGCATGAGCTTGGCCCTGCAACTGCGCACCTACATGGGTGACCTGTCCATTAGCAGCCTGGTGCTGCTGAGCTGGGTGGCGTTCAGCCGCTTCGGCCTCCCAGCGCTTGCCACTCAAGGCCGTTTGCTCGGGCTGGGGCTGTTTGCTGCCTTGGCGATGTTGCTCTACCCCGCGGCGCTGGGCCTCAGTTACAGCGACCCCTACCAGCTTGGCTTTGAGCCGCGCTCGATGCTGCTGGTCATCGGCCTGCTGTGCGTAATCCTGATTGTGTTGCGCAGCTGGTTCAGTGCATTGGCGCTGGTACTGGCCACCTTGGCGTTTGCCCTGCGGCTCAATGCGTCAGAAAACTACTGGGATTACTTGATAGACCCTTACCTCGCCCTTTACAGCCTCGGCGCACTGGTGGCTGCCGGCCTGCGTTGGCTGCAGGCGCGGCGTCGGCGCCCCTTGTTGGTTGACGCGAGGAGCCGCGCATGAGTTGGCTGAGATCGCGCCGTCTGCATTACCTCGTCGGCCTCACCGTCTTACTCTTTGCCCTGTTCGCCGGCCTGCGCGGGTTGTTTTTGTTGGGCTTCTCTGGGCTGCAGGATGTCACTGATTCAGATGTGCTGCGCACCCTCGGCATTGGCTTGCGATTCGACCTGCGCCTCGCGCTGTTGCTGATGTTGCCGGTTGGCTTGCTGCTGGCTCTGCCGAAATTACGGCTGACGCGGTTTCGCCCGTTTCGCTGGCTGCTGCGTGGCTACCTTGGGTTGGCCATTGCCGGATTAGGCCTGCTGTACATCGTCGATTTTGGCCATTACGCCTACCTCGGTGTGCGCCTGAATGCCACCGTGCTGCGGTTTGCCGGTGATGCGCAAACGTCTGCCGGCATGCTGTGGCAGACCTACCCCGTTATATGGATCACCCTGGCTTGGTTTACCGGCGTGGCGCTGTGGCTGTATGCCCTGCTGCGTTTGGAGCGCGCCACCCTGGATCGCCCGCTGACGCATCCGGTCGGCGTGTTGCCGGCACTGGGTGGCGCGGCGCTGGTCGGCGTGTTGGTGGTATTCGGCCTGCTCGGTCGTGCGGCCGCACTGAACCTAGAGAACCCGGTACCGCTGCGCTGGAGTGATGCTTTTTACAGTGGCAACAGCCAAGTCGCAGCCGTGGGCCTCAACCCAGCGCTGTTCTTGTTTGACACCCTAAAACTTGAGCCCAGCGCTTACGATGAAGCCGCCACTCGCGAGCACTACGAGGCGGTAGCTGATTACTTGGGCGTGACCCAGCGCGACCGTGAAGCGCTGAACTTCTTCCGTGAGCAAGCGCCGCAAGCGCACCGCATCACAGCTGAGCGGCCACCCAATATTGTGTTTGTCATGCTGGAGTCTCTCGGCACCAGCGCTGTGGGGGCCTACGGCAATCCGCTTAACCCAACGCCCAACTTGGATCGCTTAGCCAAGGAGAGCTGGTTCTTCCGTCACTTCTACGTACCCGTCACGGGCACCGCCAAAACGGTGTGGGCGAGCATCACCGGCATACCTGATGTATCGCGTCAGGAGACGGCCACGCGTAACCCGCTGATCGCCCGTCAGCACACCCTAATCAACAACCTTAAGGGTTACGAGAAGTTCTACATGATCGGCGGTAACGCCGGCTGGGCCAACATCAACGGGCTGATCCGCCAAAGCATCGACGATGTGCAACTCTATGAAGAGCGCCATTGGCAATCGCCGCAGGTGGATGTATGGGGCATCTCCGACCTCGACTTCTTTAAAGAGAGCAGCCGCATCCTCGGCGCATTGCCCAAGGACAAGCCCTTCTTTGCTTACTTGCAAACCTCGGGTAACCATCGCCCATTCACCATCCCCACCGACAACGATGGCTTTGAGCCCCTCGATTTGACGCTGGAGCAGGTGCAGCAAGCCGGCTCGCGCAGTGTTGAACAGTACAACGCGGTGCGTTTACTCGACTTCAACATAGGTCGCTTGATGGACCTGGCCAAAGAGCAGGGCTTCTACGACAACAGCATTTTTGTGTTCTTCGGCGACCACAACACCCGCATCAGCCAGATCCCGCACATGGCGCCAGCCTTCGAGCAATTGGGGCTGGAAAGCAACAACGTGCCGCTGTTGATTCACGCACCCAAGTGGCTGCCGCCCCGCGAGTTTGACGAAGCTGTAGGGCTGGCTGATTTAATGCCGACCATGGCAGGCATGCTGGGCTTGGCGTTCACCAACGGTGGTCTGGGACGCGACATCCAACTGCCGGCGCCAGAAGGCGAGCGGGCAGTGCCGCTGGTGCTGCAAGAAGGCAGCTTCCCGGTGATTGGTGCGGTGACCCGCGACTTCCTTTTGCAAATGCAACACGACGGCGCATCGCCGACCCTGCATGACCTGCATTCGGCCACGCCGCGGGACGACGTGGCCGCTGCTCATCCGCAAGAATTTCAGCGGCTGTATGGGCTGAGTCGCGGCCTGCACGAAGCCTCACGTCTGCAGATGTACCGCAACGTACGCCCTGAAGAGTGACGCCAGCCCAGTGGATGACGCATGCGTCATTCATCGGGGTTAAGCCGAATCGCCGTATTGGTGCCGTTTTGTAGGGTGGATGACGCTGTGTTCATCCACCGTTATTCAGCGAGCGGTGCGGGCGAAAATCTCTGATTGCCCTACGCGCGAAAGCGGCTTGGCGGCACACCGCTCCAGCGCTGAAAAGCATGGCGAAAGCTCGCCGTTTCGCTAAAGCCTAAGTGCTCAGCAATCCGGCAGATCGGCCAGTCGGCTTCGCCCAGCAGGGTTTTCGCCCGCTCAAAACGTAGCTCATCGAGCAATTCCTGATAATGCGTACCCAATGCCTGCAGGTGGCGGCGCAGCGTGCGCGGGGAGCAGTGCATCTGCTGCGCCAGTTGCTCCACGCCGGGCGGCGCGGTCAGTTGTTCAGCCAATAACTGGCGTACGCGGCCAAGCCAAGCCTGCCGGGTATTGAACTCACTGTTTTGCTTGCGGCAGCGCGCCAGCATCTCGCGGTGGGTCACCGCATCAGCCAACGGCAGCGGCCGTTGCAACCAGCTGGCGGGGAAGGCGAACGCATTACGCGCCGCGTTAAATTGCAGCGGGCAGGCAAAGTTATGCGGGTAACGGGCGCTGTAAGCAGGTTCGGCATAGCGAAACTGCGCGGCGCTGAGCGGCAGAGGCTGACCGAGCAAATCATCACTGATCAGTTTGAGCGAGGCCAAACACATTTCCAGGTTGAACACCTGCAACTCCGGGCTGTGCTGGTAGTCGCTGGCGCAGACCCAGGCCAGCTCACCTTCGAGGTGCATTGCCAGCTTAAAGTAAGTCCCGAGCAGCGCCGGGTAGTGCAGCATCAGCTGCCAAGCGTCACCAAAGGTGGCACTCGACAGCGCCGCGTAACCGACCATGCCATAGGCCGACACATGCATGCGCCGGCCTAACTCAAGACCCAAGTCACTGCGTAACCGCAGCGCATTGGCGCACACCTGCAACTCTTGGGTACGGGTGATGCGCGTGTCCGCGCAGGCCAAATCAGCCACGGTAATGCCGCTGCCCGCCAGCAAAGGCTCGGTCAGCTCGGGCTGTGCGGCAAAGATTTCGAGAATCTGTGAAACCACATGCAGGGTGGTCAGGTGGGCATGCAACATCGGGGCAACCGCAACAATTTAGACCACCCAAACAACGCAAGAACTATGCCGCGCCCTGCCGATCAGAGGCGCACAGGGCTTAGCCTTGAACGTTATTGAGTTACAGGTTACGCAGTAACTCACAGGCTTGTGCCCAGCTCAGCGCACCTGACGGCGGGGTTGTCTCAAAGACCATGCGATAACGATAGTTGCGCCCTGCCGCCGCTTCCCATTGTTGGCCAAGTTCTATTTTCGCAGCGCTGTCAGAGTTATCGCGGTCACCACCCTTGGTTTCCAGCAGCACGATCACCCCCGATTGCAGGCACAGTATGAAGTCCGGGTAGTGCTTGATCGCCCCATTAAGAGCAAAACCCTTGCCGCTCTGGTTGCGGTGCCACCAACGCACATTGGCGCAATCGGCGAGGAAGTCGCTCATCCGCTCTTCCAAGCCGTTACCGCGCTCTTCCCGTTGATAGAGGCTGTTGTCGGCAGCGTAGGCAGCTTTTTGCCTTGGGCTGATTTCAGTGGGCAGTGCAAAGCTGGCACGCAGCTCAATCTTGCCCAAGCCCAAACCATCGCGGAAACGCTGACGGGCAAACCGCTGCATTTCCTGGCGTACCCGTTGGCGGATGCTCTCCACATAGGCGTGCTGTTGTTCGACCACCTGATCCAGCTCGGCGGGGCTTAGGCGCGCCAGCAGTTTGTCGATGTAAGCGCGTAGGTCGCTGTCGGCCAGTGGCGGCATTTTGCCCAGCCAGTTGTTTACCAAGCCGCTCAACTGCCGGCGTTTGGCGTCACCGTCGAGGTTGCTCAGGTAGTCGCGCAACTTGCGGATTTCCGGCTCTTTCAGGCGGATGCGAGTTGGCTCGTAATCACCGCCGGTTTCACCGATACGCAGCAGATCAAGTTTGACCAGATCACCGCTGGTGGGTGCCAGGGCGAAGTTATTGACGTCGCAGTCGGCGATCTGGAAGCCCGCCAGCAAGGCCTCTTTCTCGAGAAAAACCTGACCATCTTCGCTGCCGAACAGTAGGTTGGCGGGCGCCGCCTGGAAGAATTGCGGTAAGCGCAGGCGCGCCAGTTCATCGGCAAACTGCGCTCTAACGGGGCACACATCCATGGCGGCTCTGACTTCCTGTGCTTGGTAACGACCTTGCAGTGCCGTACTGGCCTGCTCCAGTTCGGCATTGGCTTGCAGGGCAAAGGCCAAGGTGGCCTCCACCGCTGTCGGCTCGGCTGCGCTGCTGTGCAGCGAGATGGCCGCAGCAACTGGCGAATGGCCTTGGGGCGGATTGAACAGTGGCAAATCCGCCTGAGTGACGCCGCTCGGTGGCGCTAACCCAGGGCTAGCGGGCGCTATCAGCTCGTCGGGGGTGCGGAAATCGCGCCGGCTAAAGCCCGCACGATTGAGTCCGGCAACGATGCTTGCCAAGGTCGCGCTGAATACGCTGGAGGCGGTCAGTACATAGCTCATGTTCAGCGGCTCTTGCCCATGTTTACGCACATAGGGTTGGCGCAGAATGCGGCCGAGAATCTGCTCGACATCCACCGGTGCCGAGCGGTCGGCCAGCGTCGCTAGAATATAGGCGAAGGGGCAATCCCAGCCTTCCTTGAGCGCATTGACGGTGATGATAAAGCGCACCGGGCAATCGGCTGCCAACAAGTCGATGCCTTTGAGTTCATCATGCTCGGCGGTTTTCAGCTTGATCCATTCGGCTGGAATGCCGCGCTCCAGCAGGTCAGCTTTGGCTCGCTCGAAACTGCGCGCGCCCTCTTTGCTTTTGCTCTCGGCCTGCACCAGCACGATCGGCCGTATGCGGCAGCCACCTTGGGCTAGTTCGGCATTGGCCTCGGCCTCCAGGCGGGCGCGCAGGTCGATGGCGTGGCTAAGCACCGCGTCTTGGTCCGGCAGGTTACGCACGATCACCGGCAGTTTGACCATGTGCTGATCACGCAGCGCCATGGCATCCACGAAGCTGATGATATTGGCCCCGGCACGCGGCGTAGCGGTCAGCTCTAGAACGAAAGCCGGGTTCAGGTTGCAGAGCATTTCCTGCGACAAGCCGCTGGTGACGTTGTGGCTCTCATCGACTATCACCAGCGGATTCAGCCCGGCCATGGCCGCCACCAGCGAGGCCGGGTCGGTGCCTTCGGCGAGCGCCAGTGCCTGTGCGGCGAAGTCATCCAGCGCGCTGTTTTCTTGGTACAGCTTGCGGTTCTCTTTGTTCGTGGCGCGCAGGCTGTCGTAGCTGAGTATCGTCAGCACCAAGCCATCGCGTACCTCGTCGAGGCTGAACTGGCCACCGGCCAACAGCTCACTCTTGTCCAGCACCGTGACCCGGCCCTCGAACAGCCGGTTAAGGGTTTGCCGATAAGGGTGCTCGGGGTTGCGCAGGGCCGTGAGTACCTGCTGCAAGATCGACAGCGACGGCACCAGCCAGATGCACAACCGCGCATCGCCCTGCCGGCGTTGCAGTTGCTCGAAGATGCAGGCCATAGCGTGCAGGCCAATAAAGGTTTTGCCACCGGCCGTCGGCACCTTGGCGCACACCTGCGGCGCACCGTGACGGGCGGCTTGGTAACCGGGCATTTGCAGCGCGCCCTGAGCGTCCCAGTGAGCGCGGTAGGCCAATACGGCATCGTCGCAGGCCCGCCAGCGTTGCAGATACAGGCGCAAGTCGCTGAGCACCTGGCCTTGATAGGCATTCAGTTCCATGAATTGTGGTTCCTTACAGGCGGCTAATGTCACGCGGGATTTTCTTAAAGCGCAGCTTGTGCTGGCGCATAAAGTCTTCGCCCAGCGCTAATTGGTCGGCATAAAACAGGGTTGGGCCGGGGCTTTGAATCAGTTCGGCGAGCAGCTCGAGATCGAGGCAAGTGATGCGCTGCGGCTCGTAGCAAAAGAACACCTGCTGACCGTTGGCCTCGCCCAACCAGTAGCGATGCCGTGGATTGTCCAGCGCTGCCAGCGCCGCGCGGCTGATGCACTCTTGCCAGGCGATATATTCGCGCACGGCCTGTAGCGCCACGGCGGGGTTGAGTTGCTGCTCGGCATCAAACAACGGCTCGCCGAGGTGCTGATAGACAAAACCGCCGCCCAGCCCGGCCACCGCCTTGGCCCCCTCGCCATATCCGCTTATGACCCGGCGCACGCGCTCGGCGGTCAGGCTTTCGGCGTAGTCCATTACCTCGATCAGGATAAAACGCCGCTGGCCGCCGTCCTGGGCATTCAGTTTTAGTACTGCATGAGCCGTGGTGCCGGAGCCGGCGAAGGAGTCGAGGATGATGGAGTCTTTATCGGAGGCTAGGTGTAAGACGCGCTCAATCAAGCTACTGGGCTTGGGTGTGATAAAAACGTCTTCAGAATTTTCAAAGTCGATAATCGATAGCAGCTCTTTCTTTGCGTCTTGGGTATGGCCAACTTCGCTGTAGGGCCAAAGGGTTTGTGGCACTACGCCCTGTTTAACTGCTGAGAGAAAGCGCTTGAGCCGTGGCATACCGTTGCCATCAGGCCCCCACCATATCCGCTTGTCGGCATCCATTTCCTTCAGCTTTTGTTCAGCGTAACGCCAGTACGTACCTTTTGGCGGGCCGGATATTTCACGACCGCCCGGGCATTGAATGGCGTAGGTCCCAAGGCTGTAATAGTTTCTTGCCGATAGATCACCAGATGTCCATGGACCTCTTGCGTCGTGATCCGGATTTTTATATCGATCATTTTGAGTTTCTGAACGCGGCATAGGATGCGGCGTCCATTGCTCAGCCTTTTTCGCATACACCAACACGAAGTCATGATCTTCCGAGAAATGACGCGCACTATTCTTCGGGGAAAAAACTTTCTGCCAGATGACAGTAGTTACAAAGTTGGCGCGGCCGAATATTTCATCCATCAGCAAGCGCAGCGTCGCCACTTCGTTGTCATCGATGGAAACGAAGATGGCACCATCTTCCGCCAACAAGCGATGCAGCAACTTCAAACGCGGATACATCATGCACAGCCACTTATCGTGGCGGCTCATGTCTTCGCCTTCTTTACCGACCACTTGCCCGAGCCACTTTTTGATGCGCGGGTCGTTGACGTTGTCGTTGTACACCCAGCTCTCATTGCCGGTGTTGTACGGCGGGTCGATATAGATGCACTTCACCTTGCCCTCAAACTCGGGCAGCAGGCTTTTCAGCGCTTCTAGGTTGTCGCCGTGGATGATGCGGTTGGCGCTGCTGTTGTCTGGGCTGCCGACCGGCGCCTGATAGCGATAATCGTCCACCAGCACGCGGTAAGGCACGTCGCGGTGGTGGTGCTTGACCTTGTCTTTCCCTACCCAATGCAGCGTTGGCATGCGGTTGCGCCCTGTCCTGAAATTGCCTGGCGTTCAAAGAACGGCCCTAATATTGCCATAGTGGCAATATTCTAAGGCAAATTGACATGGCGGTTTTGCCTGTATGGCAAGCGACGCGAACAATCGCGCCATGCATATCGGACAAGTTATCTACGCACTGCGGCGGGAAAAGGGGCTCACTCAAGAGGCCCTGGCGCTGGAAGCCGAAACGGCCACCAGCAACCTGTCGCGCATTGAAAAAGGCCAGCGACGCCCTTCCGGTGCGTTACTCGAACGTTTGGCAGAGGCCCTGGGCACCAGCGTTACGGCTATTTATGCAGGTGCCGAAGGTGTGCCACTCACAGCCGCCGAACACGCCCGTCAGGCTGAAACCGAGAGCGCCGATTTCTCCCGCGAGGCGGTGCAATTGCGCCAGGACTTTCGCGACCTCAGCCTGAGCAACAAGCGCCTGACTCTGGAGTTTGTACGTATGCTCGCCCGCCTACAGAAAGCAGACGCTAAAAATTGAGAAGTGCTTGGTGGTCGTAGGCGAGGGCGGAAGCGGTGCGACCTGTCCTTTACCATGCTGCAAGCATTATTGCGGACAGCTCAAAGAGGCGGCCCTCGACCCAGATGCGGGGTGGGGCTGAAATGGCGGTGTGCAGGCTCCATCAGTCCGGAGCCTGCACCTGTTCGGTGCTGTTTAGAACTGCAACACCGTGCGCCCTTCGATCTGGCCGTTGCGCATCTGCTCAAAGATGCCGTTGATGTTGTCCAGCGAGTCGCTGTGCACCGTGGCTTTGACCTTGCCCTCAGCGGCGAACTCCAGCGCTTCTTGTAAGTCGGCGCGAGTGCCGACGATGGAGCCGGTGATGCTGATTGCCTTGAGCACTACATCAAATATCGGTGTGGGGAAGTCGCCCGGCGGCAAGCCGACGAGGGCCACGGTGCCGTGTCGCCGGGCCATGCCGATGGCTTGGCTAAACGCGGAGTTAGACACTGCGGTCACCAGCACACCGTGCGCGCCGCCGATGTCGCGCTGGATCACCTCAACCGGGTTTTCCTTGCGCGCGTTGATGGTCAGGCTGGCCCCGAGCTTGCGCGCCAGTTCCAGCTTGGCATCGTCCACATCCACGGCTGCAACGTGCAAGCCCATGGCTTTTGCGTATTGCACGGCTACGTGGCCAAGCCCGCCGATGCCGGAAATCACCACCCACTGGCCCGGCCTTGCGCCGGTGACTTTCAGGCCTTTGTAAACGGTGAGGCCTGCGCAGAGGATGGGCGCAATTTCCAGGAAGCCGATGTTTTTGGGCAAAATACCGACGTAGTCAGGGTCGGCGATGACGTATTCGGCAAAACCACCGTTGATCGAGTAGCCGGTGTTTTGCTGGGTTTCGCAGAGTGTTTCCCAGCCGGTCAGGCAGTGCTCACAGCAACCGCAGGCGCTGTATAGCCAAGGCACGCCAACCCGGTCGCCTTCTTTTACCCGGGTTACTCCGCTGCCCACGGCGGCCACATAGCCCACGCCTTCGTGGCCGGGGATAAAGGGCAGACTGGGTTTGACCGGCCAATCACCTTCAACGGCGTGTAAATCGGTGTGGCACACCCCGCAGGCTTCGATCTTCACCAGAATTTGTCCCGGCCCCGGTAAGGGCGTGTTTACTTCCTCGATGCGCAGTGGCTCGCCAAAGGCGTGGACCACCGCTGCTTTCATGGTCGTGTTCATGGGCAACTCCTGTTTGATGAACTGTTTGGACCAGCGTGCGGGCCAAAAGTGGCGAAATAGTATTCCGGGGCAATGTTTACGAGGTTTGTCAGGCGCTTGCCGCGCCTGGGTGACAAACGGTTGGCATGGGTGCGCGCCTCCTCGGGCTTTCCGGTATACTGCGCGGCCTTTGGCCGGTCGCACCGGCTGGAAATCGCACACAAGCCACGCCGGGTTTCCCGCGTGGCTTGTTGGTTTTTGCAGCGCCTGCGGGCGCAATTGAGAAGAGGCACTTCGATGAGCGCACTGGTTGGCGTGATCATGGGCTCCAAGTCCGATTGGTCCACCCTTAGCCACACCGCCGATATGCTGGACAAGCTGGGCATTCCGTATGAAGTGAAGGTGGTTTCCGCGCACCGCACCCCGGATTTGCTGTTCCAGTACGCCGAGCAAGCCGACGCGCGTGGCATTCAGGTGATCATCGCCGGTGCTGGCGGCGCGGCGCATTTGCCGGGCATGTGTGCCGCCAAGACGCACCTGCCGGTATTGGGTGTGCCGGTGCAATCGGCCGTGCTCTCGGGCGTTGATTCGCTGTTATCGATTGTGCAAATGCCGGCCGGTATTCCGGTTGCCACGCTGGCTATCGGTAAAGCGGGCGCGGTGAACGCGGCGCTTTTGGCAGCGAGCATTCTCGGCCACCAACACCCGCAGTTCCATGCCGCGCTTAAGCAGTTCCGTCAGGAACAAACCGAAACCGTGCTGGAAAACCCTGACCCGCGTGAGGCCTAACCCATGAAGATCGGCGTGATCGGTGGCGGCCAACTGGGCCGTATGTTGGCTCTGGCAGGCACTCCGCTGGGGATGAATTTCGCGTTCCTCGACCCTGCGCCAGATGCGTGTGCGCAGGCCTTGGGTGAGCACATTCGCGCCGATTACAGCGATCAGGACCACCTGCGCCAGTTGGCGGATGAAGTGGACTTGGTGACCTTCGAATTCGAAAGCGTCCCAGCAGAAACCGTGGCGTTTTTGTCGCAGTTTGTGCCGGTCTACCCGAGCGCTGAAGCCTTGCGCATCGCCCGCGATCGCTGGTTTGAGAAGTCCATGTTCAAGGACCTCGGCATTCCCACCCCAGATTTTGCCGATATCCAGTCGCAAGCCGATTTGGACGCCGCCGTGGCTTCGATTGGCTTGCCGGCGGTGCTGAAGACTCGCACGTTGGGGTACGACGGCAAAGGCCAGAAGGTGCTGCGTAAAGCCGAAGACGTTAGCGGTGCTTTTGCTGAGCTGGGCAGCGTGTCGTGCCTGCTTGAGGGCTTTGTGCCGTTCAGCGGTGAAGTGTCGTTGGTGGCGGTGCGGGCCCGTGATGGTGAAACGCGTTTCTACCCGTTGGTGCATAACCGCCATGACAGCGGTGTGTTGGCGCTGTCGATTGCCAGCACCGATCATCCGTTGCAGGCGCTGGCTGAGGATTATGTCGGTCGGGTGCTGAGCAAGCTCGACTACGTCGGCGTGCTGGCCTTTGAGTTTTTCGAGGTTGATGGCGGCCTTAAAGCCAATGAAATTGCCCCGCGCGTGCACAATTCAGGGCACTGGACGATTGAAGGCGCCGAGTGCAGCCAGTTTGAAAACCACCTGCGCGCTGTCGCGGGTCTGCCGCTAGGCTCGACCGCCAAAATCGGTGAGAGCGCGATGCTCAACTTCCTCGGCGTGGTGCCACCTATTGAGCAGGTAATGGCCATTGATGACTGCCGCTTGCACCATTACGGCAAAGCTTTTAAGGCCGGCCGCAAGGTTGGCCATGCGACCCTGCGCTGCGTCGACCGGGCCACGCTGGATAAGCAGATTGCCGCGGTTGAAGCGCTGATCGCTGCGCGATAAATACAGCCTGCTGCCGCCCGTTTGGCGGCGGCAGATGGAACCTCCTCAGGCGATTACGCTCTTATTGCCGAGCCCCACTGACGCTGACCTGTAATTGACTCGGAGCGATTCGCCATGAATATTCTCGGCATCATCTTTATCGGCCTGATCGTCGGCCTGATTGCCCGTCTTATCAAACCGGGCAAAGACAGCATGGGCTGGATTATGACCATCCTCCTCGGCGTGTGCGGCTCTATCGCCGCCACCTATGGTGGCCAGGCGCTGGGTATTTACGCGGTGGGTGAGTCCGCTGGTTTTATCGGGGCGGTGATTGGCGCTGTGGTGCTGCTGGTTATCTACGGCGCCGTTAAAAAGAGCTGAGAGAGTGTTGCTTCGCCGACCTGTGAGCCCGCCAATGCGCTTCATGCTTTTACCGTTGCTGCCCCTGTTGTTACTCAGCGCCTTAGCGCGGGCCGAGTTGCCAGAAACGGACTGGCTCGAACTTATGCCGCCCGAAGATCGCCAGGCGTTGGAAGACATGCCGGAGATCAGCCATCAGGGCATTGAGCAAGACAGCGCTTTCTACAACCCCGGCGGGCTCAAGCAGCAGGCGCAAAACCTCCCGGCGGTGATGTATTCGACCAAGACCGTTGCCGCGTTTGACGGCAAAGCGATCCGCCTCGGCGGCTACCCGGTGCCGCTGGAAACCGACAGCAAAGGCCGCAGCACGCTGTTCTTCTTGGTGCCCTATCCGGGCGCCTGCATCCACGTACCACCGCCGCCGCCGAACCAGCTGGTGTTGGTGCGCTACCCCAAAGGTATTGAGCTGGAAGACATCTACGCGCCGCTGTGGATCAGCGGCACGCTGCAGGTCGAACAGGTTAACAACGAGCTGGCGGATGCCGCGTATGCCATGCAGGCCGACATTGTTAGGCTGGTCACCGATGAAGACTTCTAAGGCTGCAGTGGTCTCCCACTAAGTCGCGCGCCTTTACTGCCTTATGCCAACCCGCACTCAGCAAGGCGATCAGCTGCGAACTAGGGCTGTTGCACGTTGCCCCAGCTGAGCAGGCGATCGGCCGTGGGCAGTGCGTGCGCGCTATGGCCCAGCAGCAACACGGTGCGGCCCTGTAGCCATGCATCAATGCCCGGTTTGATGCGTTCGCGGGTGGCCAGATCAAGCCCGGAGAAGGGTTCATCGAGTATCACCAGCGGCGCGTTACGCAGCAGTACGCGCGCCAGTGCCAAGCGCCGACCTTCGCCGCCAGAAAGCTGTTTACCGGTTTCGCCCACCCAGGTATTCAGGCCGTTGGCCGTGCCTTCCACTGTGTCGGCGAGGTCGACCATGGCCAGTGCCCACCACAGTTGCTCATCGCTGGCATCGGGCTGGCCGAGCAACAGGTTGTCGGCGATGCTGCCATGCAGCAGTTCGGTTTCTTGGGTCAGGTAAGCCAACTGGCTGCGCCACGCGTCGAGGTCCAGCGTCGGTAACGCCACATCCGCCACGCACACCTCACCGCTGTCGGGGTCGATCAGGCGGGCAGCCAGCGCCGCCAAGGTTGATTTGCCGCAGCCGGAGGGGCCAACCAGCGCCAACCGCTCACCGGGTGCGATGTGCACATTCAGTTGGCGAATACCGGCATGCGCCACGTTTACCGCCTGCCAACTCAGGGCCATGACCGCAGGCACCGGTAGCGGCGTTGTTGCGCGGGGTAAGCGTGCAGCCATCGCCACCTGTTGGTTCAGCCGGGCGGCGGCGGCGCAGGTTGCACCCCACTGGGCGAAGGCGGCGGGTAACGCGCTAAAGGCTTCGTTAAGGCCCATCAGCGCCAAGGCGATCATCACCATCAGCGGCCCGCTGAGCAGCCCCTGCTGGTAGGCGAATACGCCGGCAAACAGGCCGAGTAGGCTGGCCCCCAATACGCCGAATAATCCCAGCGTTTGCAACAGCACCAAACGGCCTTGCAAGCTCAGTTGCTCAGTCAATAACTGTTGGCTGCGGCTAAGCAGGGCGTGCTGATGCACGGTCAGGCTGCCGGCAGCAGACAGCTCAGCCAAGCCTTGCAGTTGCTCGATGCACTGCACGCGCAAACCGTCCAACTGCTCGACACGGTTAGCACTCAAGCGCAAACCGGCGGCGGCCATGCCGGCGGTTACCAGCAGCAACAGCGCCAACAGAAGCAACAGCAACACCAGTGCCAGCATCGGGTGAAACAGCGCGACCAGCCCGCACACCAGCACAATCGCCAGTAAAGCCACGGCCGGTGGGGCCAGCAGGCGCAAGTAGAGCGTATCCAGCGCATCAATATCGGCGGTCAGGCGGTTGAGCCACTGGGCTGCGCGCAGCCGCCCCAGGGTGGCGCCGTCCAGTTGTGCCAAGGCGCTGAAGTGACGTACGCGCAGGTCGGCCAGCAACCCAAGCACGGTGTTGTGGTTAAACACCCGCTCGGCATAGCGCGCCACCGTGCGCGACAGGGCAAAAAAACGGATGCCGCTGCCCGGCACATAAATATCAAAAAACACCTTTTGCCCCGCTGCCCAGAGCAATGCGGTGACGCCGGTGGCGGTAATAAACCACCCTGATAAGGCCAGCAAGCCGATGGCGCTGAGCACAGTTAGCAGCATCAGCAATGCGCCGACTAGCAGGCGACCGCGCCAATGGCGCATATCGCGCAGCCAGGGCAATAACTCAGTCATCGACCAATGCTCCATCGCTCAGGCGTACAACGCGATCAGCCATGTGCATCAGGGCTGGGTGGTGGGTGGCGATGATTACGGTTCGACCGGCCGCAGCCAGCGCCTGTAAGGCTTCGACCACGTCGGCTTCGCTCTCTTCATCCAAGCTGGCGGTGGGTTCATCCAGCAGCACCAAGGCGGCGTCGCTCAGCCACACCCGCGCTAACGCCAAACGCTGCGCTTGGCCGCCGGAAAGTCCGCGACCGCCTTCGTCCAGCAGGCTGTCGAGGCCCTGTGGTTGAGCAGCCAGCAGCTTACTCAAGCCCACCGCCGCCAACGCCCGCTGCATGGCGGCCGCGTCTGCATGCGGCGCCGTGAGGCGCAGGTTATCGGCCCAACTGCCCTTAATCAGAAACGGCCGCTGGCCCATCCAGGCCAGTGCTTGTTCACCGGGTGGCCGGCCAAACAGGCTGATATGGCCGGCATCTGGCTGGATAAAACCGGCTAAGCCATGCAGCAGGCTCGATTTGCCCGACCCGGAAGGGCCGACCAGAGCAACCACTTCACCGGCCTGAATGTTCAGGTTTACGCCACGCAGGATTAAGCCGCGCCCGGCATAGCCAAGCTGCAGATTCTGCACGGTGATGCTTTGGGCGTCGCCGCTTAGCGGTTGCGCGCTTGGCGTAGGTTGCTCAGGGATGCTGCTGCCCAGCGCTTCCAGCTCCGCCAGTGCATCCGCCGCTGCCAGCGCCGCTGCCCGGTCGTGATAATGCTGAGCCAAGCTGCGCAGCGGTTGGAAGAACTCCGGTGCCAGCAGCAGGATAAACAAGCCACTAAACAGGCTCAGCGCAGGCGATGGGCCGTAGCTGATATAGCCGAGCAAGCCAAAGCCGATGTACATGGCCACCACCGCAATGGCCACTGAAGCAAAAAACTCCAGCACTGCCGACGAGAGAAACGCCACCCGCAGCGTCTCCATCGTCACCTTACGGTAAGCCTGAGTGGCCTCTTCGATACGACTGATTGAGCGGCCGACCTGACCAAATAACTGCAAGCTGGTGAGGTTGCGCACCCGGTCGAGAAATTGTCCAGCCATGCGCCCGGCTTGCAGCACGTGGCGCTGACTGATGCGTTCGGCCTGCATGCCCACCAGGGCCATAAAGAGTGGGATCAGTGGCGCGGCTAACAGCAGGAAAATCGCCGCCAGCCAATCGAGATAAATCACCACCGCCAGCATCATCAAGGGCACCAACAGGGCTAACCATTGTTGTGGCAAGTAGCGGGCGTAAAAGCCATCCAGCGCATCCACCTGCTCAACCCACTGGTTGGTCAAACTGGCGCTGGGCAGCTCAGCCAAACGCACCGGCCCAAGCGTGGCCCACAAGGCGCTTAACTCGACCCGCACCTGTTGGCGAATGGTGGCGCTGGCATGCTGGCCGAGGCGCTCTTGCGCGCCTTGGGCCAGCACACGGATAACCACCGCCAGCACCAGCCCGAGCATGACCGGCAAGAGGCTGGCAGGCGATGCTGCGTTGATCAGCAGAGCGTGGATCAACCACGCCATCAAGCCTAATTGGGCAATGATCGCCACCGCCCCCACCAGCCCGGCCGCCACCGCCGCCAACAGCAAAGGCCTTACCGCGCGCTGGCGGCGGGCCAGCCACTGGCGGCTGCGCTGTTTACGCCGTGTGTCAGTGATAGCCTGCACCGACCCTCACTTTGCCGCGGAACACCCAGTACGTCCACGCGGTGTAGGTCAGCACGATGGGGATGACAAACAGCAGGCCCAATAGCAGGAACAATTGCGACTCAGGCGCCGAGGCAGCGTCCCAGATGGTGTGGTTAGGCGGGATGATGTAGGGCCATTTGGTCATCAACAACCCTAGGTAGGTGAAGATAAACAGGCCCATGGTGGCCATAAACGGCATGGCTTCACGACGCTTGAGCAGGCTACGGAAAATCTGCAGCGCGCACAGTCCAGCCAAGATCGGGAAGGCCCAGATCAGGCTAATCGAGGAGAACCAGCGGGCATAGGCATTCGGGTCGACCGAGGGTGTCCAGACGCTGATGGCAACAAACACCACCAACACCGCCGCCAACAGTTTTGGTGCCAGCTTGAAGGCCCAATCCTGAATGTAGCCTTCGGACTTCATGATCAACCACGTGCAACCGAGCAGGGCATAACCGGCCAGCAAGCCGATGCCGGTGAGGACGGTAAAGGGCGTCAGCCAATCCAACGGGCCGCCGACATACACCATGCCCTCGGTGTTGAAGCCTTGGATATACGCGCCGACCACCGCCCCTTGAGCAAAGGAGGCGAGAATCGAGCCGCCCGCGAAGGCCCAGTTCCACAGGTAGCGTGAGGTGTTGGCTTTAAAGCGAAACTCAAAGGCTACACCGCGAAAAATCAGCCCTGCCAGCAGCAGGAATACGCCGATGTACATGGCCGGCAGCAGCACTGAGTAAACCAGCGGGAAAGCCGCCAGCAGCCCAGTACCGCCCAGTACCAGCCAGGTCTCGTTACCGTCCCAGACTGGTGCCACTGAGTTCATCATCACATCGCGGGCCGGCTCGTCTGGGGCGAAGGGGAAGAGAATGCCCACACCCAGATCGAAGCCGTCCATCAACACGTACATGATGATGCCGAAGGCAATAATCCCAGCCCAAATAAGCGAAAGGTCAAAAGGCACCATTTTAATTGCCTCCCTGTTCTAGACGTACATGGGTTGCCGACAGCGGACGTGCTGCCCGCTCCACTTCGTGGGTTTCCTCGGCGCTTAAGTCTTCTTCAAGGCCGTCCTGCAACACGCGGAACAGGTAATACAGACCGGCGCTAAACACGGCGGCGTACACCAGCATGTAACCAATCAGGGTAAACAGCGCCATGCCGCCGGTGAGTGACGGCGTCAGTCCCTGAGCGTGGGTCATCACCCCGTAAATCAGCCATGGCGCACGCCCCGCTTCAGTCACTATCCAACCCGCCAGCACGGCCAGGAAGGGGGTGACGCTCATCCAGCGCATGCCATTTAGGAACCACGGCGTTTGCCAGTAGCGGCCACCGCGGCGCAACACCAGCCCGGTGAGGCCAAAGGCGATCATCAGCAAACCGATGGCAACCATTACCCGGAACGCCCAGAACACGATCCACACGGTTGGCTGCTCTTCACGAGGCACGTCGGTGACGCCCGGTAGCTCGCCCTGCCAATCATGGGTCAGGACAAAGCTAGCCAGATTTGGAATGCCGATTTCAAACCGATTGGCCTGCGCGTCTTGGTCGGGCCAGGCGAACAGCAGCAGCGGTACACCCGAACCACGCTCCCAATTACCCTCCATCGCCGCCACTTTGATCGGTTGGTGTTCAAGGGTGTTGAGGCCGTGGAAGTCGCCCACCACCGCTTGGGTCGGGGCAATAATCATGATCATCCACAGGCTGACCGACAGTGCTTTGCGGTTCAACTCCACTTCACGCTTGCGCAGCAAGTACCAAGCGCTGACGCCGGCCACCACAAATGCGCCGGTGAGGAACGAGGCCAAGCCCATGTGCAGGAAGCGGTAGGGGAAGGAGGGGTTAAACAGCGCCTCTGACCACGAGGTGACATGAATCATGCCGTCGCGCAGCTCCGTGCCTACCGGTGTCTGCATCCAGCTGTTTGCTGAGAGAATCCAGAACGAGGAAATAAAGGTGCCCAGCGCCACCATGCAGGCAGCCAACAGGTGCACGCCCGGCGGTACTTTGTCGCGACCAAACAGCAGCACACCGAGGAACGCCGCTTCAAGGAAGAACGCGGTGATCACTTCATAACTCAGCACTGGGCCGAGGAAGTTTGACGCCGCGTAGGAGAAGTTGCTCCAGTTGGTACCGAACTGGAAGGCCATGACGATGCCCGACACCACCCCCATGCCGAACACCACGGCAAACACCTGCGTCCAGAACTTCGACAGCCTTACCCAAACGAGATCACCCGTTCGGAAAGCCATGGTTTCAAGAAAGGCGATGAATGAGGCCAAGCCGATGGTGAACACCGGGAAGATGGCGTGAAAGCAGACCACAAAGGCAAATTGCAGTCGCGAGAGGAAGAGCGGGTCTAATTCCATCTGAGTCGATCCTGTGTTTCGAACTGACTGAAAAGCCGGCTAAGCGCATGGCTTTTTCGGCAAGATGAAGCTTAACCGAGAACACCCTAGGGGGTATGTGGGCGAAATGCCGCACCGTCGCCATCAACCTTCTTGCTGCCATGTTTTAGACGCTACGTTAGACGGATAAAAAACCGATGATTTGCATGCGAACGTTGAGTGATGACTGCGTTGGGCCAGTAAATACGCAGGTATCAGCCGTGGTTACAGCGCGACGACATGCCTAGCCAGAGGCAACGCCATACACAACCATCTGCATTCGCGCTGGGTGTTTTTCTCAAGTCGAAGCTATACTCCCATGGGTATGTAGGGTACGTGTTTATGTGGAGGCGGTATGCGATTGACTACGGCAGTTCTTTTAGGTTCGTTGAGCACGGCGGCTTATGCCGAAGATTTTCAGGCGCTCAAGGCAGAGGGTGCAGCGCTAATACCGCCTTTCGGGCAGCATTTGATGTCTACCGTCAAGTCTGCGATGGAGTCCGGCGGGCCGGTTAAGGCGGTGGAGGCGTGTCAATTACTGGCCCCGGAGATTGCTGTGCAGCACAGCCAACACCCTTGGAAAGTGGGCCGTACCTCACTCAAGGTACGTAACCCGGCGAACACCGCTGATGCCTGGGAAACGCAGGTGCTTGAACAATTTGCCCAGCGTGCCGCCGCCGGTGAGCCCATCGCTGAACTCAGCCATGCTGAAATAGTCGGCGGCGAGTTTCGCATGATGAAGGCCATTGCCACTGGCGAGCCGTGCTTAGCCTGCCACGGCAAGAACGTTGAGCCGTCTCTGGCGGCGGTGATTGATGTACGCTACCCGCAGGATCAGGCGCGTGGATTTGCCTTGGGTGAATTACGCGGCGCCTTCACTTTGCGCCGAACTGTAGACGTTGAGAATGACTGAACTAACCCAGTTACAACACCGCGATTCCCTGCTCAAGCGTTTGGCCCGCGTCGAGGGCCAGGTGCGTGGCATTCAAGCCATGATCAAGCGCGGCGATGAATGCGAGTCCATCGCCCAGCAATTCAGCGCCGCCCGTAAGGCCTTGGATAAGGCTTATCAGGAAATGCTGATTTGCCTGGCTGAAGAAGCCATTCTCACCCCGGACCACAGTAACCAAGAGAAGCTGGCGCAAGTCAGGGCCATCTTCACCAAGTACACCTGACGGCTAAACAGTTGCGCACGCCAAGGCTGGCAAAGCTTCCGTGACGCTTCACTCTTCGGCTACCAACCCGAGGGGCAGCCCTTGAGGGTCGGGGAAGTGTTTGCCGATTTCTTTCAGCGCGGTGGCCAGCAACTCTTCCACCACCGGGTGGTAAAACGGCATTTGCAGCAGGCTTTGCGCCGTTTCACCGCGCTGGATGGCCCACGCTAATTGATGCGCCACGTGTTCGCCGTCGATGCTGAGAAGCGAGGCGCCTAGCAGTAAACCGCTGGTGCTATCGGCGTAAACGTTCAGCAGGCTGCGTTCACCGCCCACGATGCGCAAACGGCCATTGGCTTCACCCGACGCACTGCCCACGATAATCCGGCTGGGGTCTAGCTCGCTCAAGCGTTTACCAATGGCCGCGACATCGGGTTTAGCGAAGGCGATGGACAGCGAAGTTTTTTGCCGGAAGCGCGTGGGAGTGGTCCGCGATGCGTTATAGCCGGCTATCGCGCCTTCGTCAGCCGCTTCGTGCATCAACGCGCGCTGCCCGTTAGCGTCACCGGCGATGTACACCGGCCAATCGCCCAGCTGCAGCGTGGCCGGTTCGAACAGCGGTTCGCCACGTTCTTGCAGGGTAAAACCGGCCGCCTGCAGATTCAGACCATCGGTGTTCGCGCGCCGGCCGGTTGCCACCAGCAGCAGGTCAACCGTTGCGCAGCGTTCACCTGAGCGCAGCACCAGCCCTTGCTCTGCACGCTCAACGCGGGCGGGTTGGCCGAGCCAAATTGGCATCTCTTGCGAGAAAACCTCGACTGCACGGGCGGCCACCTGTGGGTCATCAATACCGGCCAGGCTTGAACCGCCAGCCGCTGTGACCTCAATGCCGAGCCGGCTGAGCGCCAGACCCATTTCTAGACCCAGCGCGCCCAAACCCAACACTCCGATGCGTGCCGGCAATTCTGCCAGCTCAAACAGCGTGTCCGTGGTGACAATCCGCTCTGCAAACGGGGCCAGCCAGTCGGGGATAAACGGGCGTGAGCCGGTGGCGATAATCACCGCGCCTGCGCGGATGACGTGCTTACCTTCAGCACCTTCAACCTCCAGCAAGGTGGGTTCAAGAAAGCGTGCGCGACCCTCGATCAGCTGTTTGCCCGCCGCGGCGCGGGCCTTGTTAGCGGCGCTGTTAGAGAAGAAATCACGCTGCTCACGCAGGGCCGCCCAAGTGATGGCGTTATCAAGCTGCAGCGCCTCGCTATTCGCCACGCCGATGGCCGGCATGGCCAGACGTGAATGCCACAGATCGGCTGCATGCAGCGCCAACTTGGAGGGCATGCAACCCACTCTGGCGCAGGTGGTGCCGAGCGGGCCGTGGTCGATAAGGACAAAACTTCGCCCGGCTCGCCGCACCTCGCGCAGTGCATAAAGCCCGGCTGTACCGGCACCAATAATCGCAACGTCGACGGTGATTTCTGTGGGCATAACCGGTGAATCCTTTTCGGCGTGAGATGCAGAAAACCGCTGCAGGTACTCAGCTACAGGCAGCGGCTTTACGGACAGTTAAGCGTCCAGCAGTAGGCCAATGTCCCTAATCGAATGCAGGCAGTTGCGGGGTGTCGATGGCTTTGTTAGCGGCGCTCCACGCGTCGAAGCCACCTTCTATCGAAAGCACGTGCAGGTAGCCCATGTCTTTTAATGAGCAGGCAGCCAATGCCGCGCGGCCGCTGGTTTTGCAATAGAGCACTAGCTTCTGGTCGCGTTGCGCCAGCTCGGGTTGATTGCTCAGTTTGAATTCCAGCAGGCCACGGGGGATGTTGATGGCGCCGGGGATGTGCCCAGCGTGAAACTCATCGGTTTCGCGCACGTCGATCAACAGGTCAGCTTCGCTAATGGCAGCGTCGGCGTCCTGCAGGTTAATTTCATGGATACGCGTTTTAGCGGCGGTCACCAAGTCATGGGCAGTTTTCATCAGAATGTCCTTAGGCATGGGGGTGGGTGTTGGCGCGCAGATTGCCCGGCAGTAAGGTTTGCTGAGTAAGCTGCGGCGCTAGCGTTTTCAGGGCCTCGAACTGGCTGATAAACACCTGGCCACCAAAGTGCTGGAGAAAGCTGGAGCGACGCAGCTGATCCATCACTGGGCCTTTAACTTCGGACAGGTGCAATTGAATATTGGCGGTTTTTAGGCGCTCAACAACCGCCTCCAGCGAATCAAGGGCGCTGGCGTCAATCAGGTTGACGCCCGAACACATCAGCACCAAATGGCGCACGTGGGGTCGGTTAGCGATCAGCTCGCTAATCCGATCTTCCAGGTAGCGGGCGTTGGGGAAGTACAGGCTTTCATCGACCCGCAGCGACAGCACGTTGGGCGACTCGATAACGGCAAAGCGCTCGATATTGCGAAAGTGCTCGCTGCCTGGCACCTGGCCGACGACCGCCATGTGCGGCTGGCTGGTGCGCCAGAGAAACAGCAACAGCGAGAGGCCGACGCCGATCAGGATGCCGGCCTCAACGCCAATCAACAGCACACCGATAATCGTCGCGAGTTGCGCGACACCATCAGGACGCGAGTAGCGCCATGTGCGACTCAGCGAGCCGAGATCAACCAAGCTCAGCACCGCGACGATGATTGTGGCGGCCAATACGGCTTGCGGCAGGTTATGCAGCAGCGGGGTCAGCAGCATGACGCTGAGGCCGATACCCACGGCGGTAAACACCCCAGCCATAGGGGTTTGCGCGCCAGCGTCATAGTTGACCACCGAGCGAGAAAAACCACCGGTGACCGGGAAGCCACCGCTAAAGGCTGCGCTAAGGTTGGCTGTACCCAGGCCGAGTAATTCATTATTGGGCTCGATACGTTGGCGGCGTTTTGCCGCGAGCGTCTGGCCCACCGACACCGACTCAACAAACCCCACCAAGCTGATCAGCAACGCGGCGGGCAACAGTTGCATGGCTAACGTGATATCCAGCGTGGGCAGCATCAGCCCCGGTAAACCCTGCGGGATGACCCCGACTACTTTCACCCCGGCGCGCTCCAGCTGCAGCAGCGACACCGCAACAATGGCGGCAATAATCGCCAGCACCGGACCGGCTTTGGCTAAGTTGCCCGCCATTTGCACAGACAGCCCCAGCCGTTGCAGAACAGGTTTTAGGCGCGCCCGCGCCCACCACAGCCAGATAAGGCTGAACACACCGATTAGCACGGTTTGCCAGTGCGCACTCGGCAGCCCTAGCCACAGCTGCGGGATTATCTGCCGCAGGCTCTCACCCGAGGCGCTGATGCCCAACAGGTGCTTAAGCTGACCCACGGCGATAAGGATACCGGAGGCACTGATAAAACCAGACACGACAGGGTGGCTGAGAAAATTCGCTAAAAAGCCCAGCCGCAACATCGCCATGCTACTGAGCAGCAGCCCAGACAGCAGCGCCAGCAGCATCGCCGCGCCGATATACGCTTCGCTGCCCGCAGGGAACAGTGGCGCAAGCGCCGCTGCGGTCATCAGCGACACCACCGCCACTGGGCCTACCGCCAAGGTGCGGCTGGAGCCAAAAATGGCGTAGGCCAGCAGCGGTAAGATGCTCGCATACAGGCCCGTCACCGGCGGCAAACCGGCCAGCATGGCGTAGGCCAGGCTCTGCGGTATTAGCATCAGCGTTACGATCAGCGCGGCTAAGCCGTCTTGGGCCGCGCTGCTGCGGTCATAGCGGCGCCCCCACTCGAGGCAGGGCAGCCAGCGGCTCAGTTTCATTTGGCCTGATCCTTTCCAAAATCACAGGCCGCTGATGCTTGTACGGCAGCGGGTTCATGCTGCAAACGTTTGGGCGCGGCCAGCCATTCACGGCCGTGCAGCATCATGTCGAAGTAGATGCTGGGCATCAGCTTAACTTTCAGTTCCCAAGCCAAGCGGCGCGGTATGGCGGGGTCCAGCGGGAAGGTCGGCAGCAGCTTGCCGCCGTAGCCAAACTCCGCCAGCACCACTTTGCCGCGCTCAACCGTCAGCGGGCATGAGCCGTAACCGTCGTACAGCGCGCGTGGGCCTTTGCCTGCGAGCATGGAGATCACATTTTCCGCGACCACTGGGGCCTGCTTGCGCACAGCTGCAGCCGTTTTAGCGTTGGGTGATGCACACACGTCACCCAAGCTGAAGATATTGCCGAAGCGCGGATGGCGCAGGGTTTCAGCGTCTGCTTCAACCCAGCCTTCGGCATTGGCCAGCGAGCTTTGGCGAATAAACTCAGGCGCGCGTTGGGACGGCACGGCGTGCAGCATGTCGAAGGTTTTTTCGATCGTTTGGCTGTTGCCTGCCGTATCAACCTGTTTAAACCATGCCTTGCGCGCCGGGCCGTCAACCGCCGTCAGGGTAGTGTTGAAGTGAAGCTGGGCGTTGTAGCGTTCGATGTACTTCATCAGCGGCGGAACGAAGGTCGGCACACCAAATAACACCGCACCGGCAGTGCAAAACTCGACATCAATGTCAGGCAATACGCCGTGTTTCTGCCACCAGTCACACGACAGGTACAGCGCCTTCTGCGGCGCGCCGGCGCACTTGATCGGCATTGGCGGCTGGGTAAATAGGGCGCGGCCTTTGCGTAAGTTTTGCACCAGCTGCCAAGTGTAAGGCGCCAGCTCAAATTGGTAGTTGGAGGTGACACCGTTATGCCCCAGCGTCTCTTTGAGGCCTTCGATGGCATCCCAATGCAGGCTTAAACCGGGGCAGACAATCAGGGCGCGGTAGCCAATCCGGTTTCCGTCTTCGAGTACCGCACATTGCTGCTCGGGCTCAAAGCCGGCCACTGCGGCGCGAATCCAGTGCGCACCTTGGGGAATACAACGGGCCATGGGTCGTTCGGTGCGGGCGCGGTCAAAAATACCGGCGCCAACCAGCGTCCAGCCCGGCTGGTAATAGTGATGTTCACTGGGCTCGATTATGGCGATACGTAAGTGCGGATCGCGCCGCAGCAGGCTGGCCGTCACCGCGCAACCCGCGGCACCACCGCCAACTACCACCACGTCATAACGCTGGGTGGGCGGCATACTGCGTTGCGCAGTGGTGGCTGGCGCACTCTGCCAACGCTGCTCTAGGCGTGGGGCTAGGCCGCTGAGGTCATAGCCGTTGTTTTGCGCAGTCTTAAGCAGCGCTTGCGGGTCTAGGTGGTGCGCTTCACTCAGCGCCCACAGTGTGGTGGAGCGTGTGCCGGTGCGGCAGAACGCCAGCACCGGGCCGCGTACGTGGTTGAGCAGCTCGGTAAAAGCCACAACCTGTTCATCGCTAATCTGTCCCGCCGTTACTGGCAGGAAGAAGTATTCAAGGCCACTCGCCAGCGCCGCCGTCTGCATCTCGGCTGAGCTGGGTTGGCCTTCACCTTCTCCGTCGGGGCGGTTATTGATCACGCTGCGAAAGCCGGCAGCGGCCAGGGTGCCCATGTCCGCAGGTTGCAACTGCCCAGCGACGGCGATAAACGGGCTCAGGTGTTTTAGCGCATCCATGGTCAGTACCTCAGAGCACGTCGAGGGGGATTTTCAAGTAGCGCGTACCGTTGTCTTCGGCGGGCGGCAGTTGCCCTGCGCGCATGTTTATTTGCACCGCCGGCAGAATCAGCGTGGGCATGCCCAGCGTCGCATCACGGCTGCTGCGCATGGCGACAAAGCTGGCCTCATCAATGCCTTCATGCACATGGACATTGTGTGCGCGCTCTTCGGCAACAGTGGTTTGGTTGCGGAAATCATCGCGCCCCGGCGCCTTGTAGTCGTGGCACATAAACAGGCGAGTGTTACCCGGTAAGGTGAACAGCTTGCGAATGGATTGGAACAAGGTGCGCGCATCGCCGCCGGGGAAGTCGCAACGCGCCGTGCCGTAATCCGGCATAAACAGGGTGTCACCGACAAAGCCGGCATCGCCGATCAGGTAGGTCATGCAGGCGGGCGTGTGCCCCGGGGTATGCATGGCTTGGGCGGCTATGTTGCCTATTTGGAAGGTGTCGCCATCTTTAAATAGACGGTCGAACTGACGGCCATCGGTGGCGAACTCGGAGCCGGCGTTGAACAACTTGCCGAAGGTGTCTTGCACCACGGTGATGTGTTCACCAATCGCCAACTGGCCACCCAGTTCACGCTGCAGGTAGGGCGCAGCCGAGAGATGGTCGGCATGCACGTGAGTTTCCAGCAGCCAATCCACCTTTAAATCATGCGCTTTAACAAACGCGATCAGCCGATCAGCGCTGGCAAAGGAGGTGCGCCCGGAAGCCGGGTCGTAGTCCAACACTGAATCAATAATGGCGCAGCGTTGGCTACTGGGGTCGGTTACTACGTAGCTGTAGGTGAACGTGGCAGGGTCAAAAAATGCTTCGACGTTGGCGTGCATGACGGTCTCCTCAAGATACCCCGAGGGGTATTTATTTAAGGATCAGTGTAACTATTATTCAGTTCTATCTATAGATTTAAAAAGCATAAGTAGCGACGGCTTTACGCGACCCAGCCAGCCGTTAGATTTAGGCGTTGAGAACAAGGGCGTTATGCCGTGCTTTAGGCGTGGTTAACCCGCTGGATAAAAGCAAGCGGGGCCATTCAGTGCATGAGCGTTGCAGCGCAGAGGCATTTAAAGATGCGTGGGGATGATCAAGCCTTTGCTGCGGTAGGTGTCGATATGCACGCCGAAGGCTCCGCTGCTGTGCACTTCTTGGATGCGATAAGGTTTGCCGCTGGGGTCGCGAGCGGCGCTGGCGAGGTCGATGACGCTTTCCTTGCAAGGCTGTTTCTGTGCGTCCAGCACCCGCAAGATCCTTGGTTTGAGCTTGTTGCCCGGCGGGCAGCCGATGATGATGCCAACGTCGCCGTTGCTCAGTTCGACGATTTCCCCAGGCGGGTAGATGCCGACCATGCGGATAAAACAGCCGACTATGGCCTCATCAAAATGACTCTCGGTGGCGTCAAGCAGGATGCGCAGCGCTTCGAGGCTGGACTTACCTTTGCTGTACACGCGGTCACTGTTGATGGCGTCATAGCTGTCGGCCACAGCAATAATTTTCGCGAAGTAGGGGATTTTGCTGGCAACCAAACCGCGCGGGTAGCCCTTGCCATCTAAGCGCTCGTGGTGCGAGTAGGCGACGTCGACCGTGGCGGGCGTGATCTGTTGGTTGCTCATCAGCAGTTTGCGCCCTTCATCGGCGTGGCTCTGCATGATGCGCAGCTCATCGACGGTGAGTGCGCCAGGCTTGTTGAGGATCTCGTTGGGCACCTTGATCTTGCCAACATCATGGAGCATGCCGCACACACCGATCTGCTCCAGCTGGTAGGTGGGCAGGCCCAACTCTTTGGCCAAGGCAATCGAGAGGATGGACACCCGCAGCGAATGTTCGGCAGTGTATTCGTCGCTGTTCTTGATGCGCGCCAGCCAGAGCATCGCGGCCGGGTTGCGCAAAATGCTGTCAACGCACTCTTTGATCACCGCTTTGACCGCGCTGACGTCCAGCTCCTGCCCCAGTTTGACCGCTTGCAAAATACGCAGGGATTCTTCCCGTGCGCTATGCCAAACGGGGGCGGCTTGGTTAATTTCTAGGTTGAAATCGACCTTGGCAATCACCGGCTGCAGGCTGTTGGGATGGGCGATGTTTTCCGCCAGCTGGTCACCCACGCCGATGGAGCGACGAGCGTCGACCCAGGCGTAACTGCAAACTTCTTGCAGCAGGCGGATTTCCTGCTGCTGGCGAATGCGAAAGCCTTGAAAAAGAAAGGTGGTGTCCGTCCATGGGCGATCCAGCTCCACCACATACATGCCGATGGTCAGCTTAGCTGCCTCGACTTTGATGCGGTCTGTGTCGGCGTTATCGGCCATGGAGATTGTCCTAAGAGCGTTTAAGCGGTGGCCATTAGCTACTACTGATGGGAAGGCGGCAAATTACTTTTGTCTATGGGGCGACGTGGGCTGACGTGGACGTTGGACAGGGCAAGCATAGTCAGATCGCAGTGGCCGTGCGAGTCGGCAGATTGATTTACGCTCGCACCTCCAGCCCCAGGCGTTTAGCCAGGCGGATCAAGTTAGCGCGGTCGATCCCCAGCTCACGGGCGGCAGCAGCCCACTGGTAGTGATGGCGGCTAAGGGCCTGGCTGATCAGCTGTTTTTGATAAGCATCGACGGCTTCGCGCAGCGGCACATGGCTGGGTGGCGCAACTGTGGCCGGCGGCGCTTGGGCAATGCGCATGGCTGCTGGCGGCAGGTCAAGGTGTGCACTGTCGATGCTGAGTATGCGCGGCCGCACACTGTGGCCGGCTAAGGCCTTGAGTGCGGCACGGCTGACCAAGTGCTCCAGTTCGCGCACGTTGCCTGGCCATTGATAGCTTTGCAGGCTGGCCTGCGCAGCGTGGGTCAGGCGCAGGCTACGCAGGCCCAAGCGCGCGCGGTTTTCTTCGAGGAAGTAGCCAGCCAGCAACAGCACATCGCGGCCGCGTTCGCGCAGTGCCGGCACTTTGAGCGGGTAAACACTGAGGCGATGGTAAAGGTCCGCGCGAAAGCGTCCGACGCGCACTTCTTCGGCGAGGTCGCGGTTGCTCGCGGCCAGTACCCGCACATTGACCCGTCGCTCTTGGTCAGCGCCCACGCGTTGCAGTTGGCCGCTTTGCAGTACACGCAGCAGTTTGGCTTGAACGGCGAGCGGCAGTTCGCCGACTTCATCAAGAAACAAACTGCCGCCATCAGCTAGCTCGAATTTGCCCCGGCGCTCGTTGTGCGCGCCAGTAAAGGCGCCGCGCACGTGGCCGAACAGTTCACTCTCCACCAAGTTGTCGGGTAGCGCGGCGCAGTTAAGGCTGATCAACGGTTTGCCGGCGCGCGGTGAGTGGGCGTGCAACGCTTCGGCGACCAACTCTTTGCCCACCCCGGTTTCGCCGCTGATCAGCACATTCAGCTCGCTGTTACCCACCAGGGTGATTTCCTGCAGCAGTTGTTTGTACGCCGCACTCTGGCCGATCAGTTCGCGCGGGCGTTGCTGGCCGGCAGCCTGTTTATAGGCTTCGGCCAGTTGTTGCTGGTCTTCGGCGTTTTGCAGCAGGGCGCTGATCCGTTCGCTGGCCATCACCGTAGCGGCCGCCAGGCTGGCGAAGGCGTGCAGGTTGTCCAAATCAACCTTACCGAAGCTGGCGGGGTCAAGGGCGTCGAGGGTTAACAGGCCCCAGGGTTGCTCCTGCACATACAGCGGGCAACCCAGGCAGTCGTGCACGGGCAGGTGGCCGCGGTGGCCATCGACCAAGCCGTCATAGGGGTCGGGCATGTCGCAGTCGGTGGCAAAACGGGTGGGCCCGCGTTGCGCCAGCAGCGCTTGAAAGCGCGGTTGCTCGCTGAGCTTAAAGCGCCGACCAAGGGTGTCGATGCTTAAGCCCTCGACCGCCAGCGGCACCAGCGTGTCGCCCTCCAGTTTGAGCAGGGCAACGGCGTCACACGGCAGCAGTTGCCGTAACGCCTGCAGCAAGCGCCGGTAGCGCTCGGCTTCCGGCAGCTCACGGGACAGGTCGGCGACCAATGGGATCAGGGCGGTGAGCAGTGGATTTGCTGTCATAAGGACACGTTAGTTGTCATTAAGACTCAAAACGCTCGCTGTCATAAAGACACTAGTATTTTTAAGTCTATGATTTATATGAATAAAATAATTGGCACGCTTCCTGTAATAGTCAGGGTGATATGAACCGAACCGCTGCGCAAGTACAGCGCGTCGCCCGAATGAGGAAGCTTGCATGTTGACCCCCGAACAAACTGCTCTGATTAAAGCCACTGTGCCGTTACTGGAAAGCGGCGGCGAAGCGCTGACACGGCATTTTTATGCGCTGATGCTCGGCGAGTACCCCGAGGTGCGTGTCCTGTTCAACCAGGCGCACCAGGCCAGTGGTGGCCAGCAGCGTGCGCTGGCCAATGCGGTGTTGATGTATGCCCGGCACATCGATCGGCTTGAAGCGCTGGGGCCTTTGGTCGGGCAGATCGTCAATAAGCATGTGTCACTGCAGATCCTGCCTGAGCATTACCCGATTGTGGGCAGCTGCTTGTTGCGTGCTATTCGCGAGGTGCTGGGCGCTGAGATTGCCACCGATGCGGTAATTGACGCTTGGGCGGTGGCCTATGGGCAGCTGGCGGACATCTTGATAGGCGCTGAAGAGGCCGCCTATGTCACTAACGCTAGTGCCGAAGGCGGCTGGCGCGGCGCGCGGGAATTCCGCTTGAGTCGCAAAGTGGTGGAGAGCGAGGAGATCGTCTCACTCTATCTGGCCCCGGTTGACGGTGGCACGGTGGTGGATTTCCAGCCCGGCCAATATATCGGCCTGTGTTTGCTTTTAGACGGTGAAGAGCAGCGCCGCAATTACTCGCTGTCAGCCCTGAGTAATGGCCGTGAATACCGCATCAGCGTTAAGCGCGAAGCGGGCGGCAAGGTGTCGACCTATCTGCACGACCACCTGCATGTCGGTGACAGCTTGGAGCTGTTCGCCCCGGCTGGTGATTTTGTCTTGCGTGAGTCAAACAAGCCGCTGGTGCTGATCAGTGCTGGCGTCGGTATTACGCCGGCGCTGAGCATGCTGGAAGCGGCGCGCGACAGTGGCCGCGCTATCCACTTTATCCACTGTGCGCGGCACGCCGGTGTGCATGCCTTCCGTGATTGGGTCGAGGCGCAGCGCAGCGAACGCCCACACGTGCGCCATTACGTTTGCTACAGCGAGCCTCGCGCCGGTGATGCAGGCGATGGCGAAGGCTTGCTCAGCGTGCAGCACTTGGAGCAATGGCTGCCGGAGCAGCGCGATTTGGATGCGTATTTTCTAGGTCCTAAGCCGTTTATGGCGCAGGTCAAACGGCACCTGCAGCACCTCGGTGTGCCGGCGGCGCAAAGCCATTACGAATTCTTCGGTCCGGCCAGCGCGCTGGACAGCTGAAGTTAATGCGGCAATTGGGGAGGTCACCATGTTGAGCTTATTTTCATGCCCACAGCGGGCCTTGCAACTGGCGCAGCACATGCTTTGGGCTGGGCTAGTGCTGCTGATAAGTGGGGTGCTGGGCGCGTATGTGTTGGCGGCACACCTGAGCATCGGCAGTCAGGTGGCAGCACACAGCCTGACCATCGTCGGCCCGGCATTGCTTAAGTTAAGTTATGTGCTGCGCTTGGCCGCGCAGCAGCATATGCCTAAGCAGTCTATGCCGTGCTGCGTGGCTTAAAGCACGCCGGCTTCGCGCAGGGTGCTGATCTGTTCTGGGCTTAGGCCCAGATGCCGACTCAGCACCTGCTCGGTGTGTTCGCCCAGGAGCGGTGGCGCGTTGCGGTAAGTGACCGGCGTCGCGGATAAACGCAGCGGGCTGGCCACTTGCGGCGTGGTGCTGCCCAAGCTGTTGGGCAGATCAATACGCAGGCCACGCGCCACAACTTGAGGGTCGGCAAATACCTGGGCCAGATCATTGATCGGCCCACACGGCACGCCGGCAGCTTCTAACAGCGCCACCCAGTCGGCGGTGCTTTTAAACACCGTGGCTTGGCGCAGCAACGGGATCAGTTCGGCGCGATGAGCAACGCGGGCTTTGTTGCTGGCAAAGCGTGGGTCGTCAGCCAGCGCCGTAAGGCCGGCCACTTCGCAGAGTTTGCGGAACTGCCCATCGTTACCCACCGCAATGATGAAGTTGCCATCGGCTGAGGGGAAATCCTGATAAGGCACGATATTGGGGTGGGCGTTGCCCAAGCGTTGCGGCGATTCGCCGGTGTTGAGGTAATTCATCGCTTGGTTGGCCAAGCAGGCTACCTGCACATCCAGCAATGCCACATCAATGTGTTGGCCAAGCCCCGATTGCTCACGCTGATTGAGCGCCGCCAGCACGCCGACCGTGGCATACAGGCCGGTGAGAATATCGGTAAGGGCGACGCCGACTTTCATTGGACCGGCACCTTCTTCGCCGTCGGGTTTGCCGGTCAGGCTCATCAGCCCGCCGAGGCCTTGGATCATAAAGTCATAACCGGCGCGTTTAGCGTAAGGACCGTCTTGGCCGAAACCGGTAATGGAGCAGTAGATCAGTCGTGGGTTAAGAGCCTTAAGGGTGTCGTAATCAAGGCCATACGCGGCAAGACCGCCGACCTTAAAATTTTCCAGCAGTACATCGCAGTTCTGCACCAGCTCGCGCACTAAGCGCTGGCCTTCGAGTTGGGTGAAATCCACCGTGACCGATTGTTTGTTGCGGTTGGCGCTCTGGAAGTAGGCCGCCTCGCGCGAGTCATTGCCCGCGGCATCCTTCACGTAGGGCGGGCCCCAGTGACGGGTGTCATCGCCGCTGCCTGGGCGCTCGACTTTAATCACCTCGGCACCTAAATCACCAAAAATCTGCCCCGCCCACGGCCCGGCGAGCACGCGGGACAGGTCGAGAACACGGATGTGCGACAGGGCACCGGGCATGGTGAGCCTCGTAAAGAATGAAAGGGTGTGAATCGGTTTAAGATCGTCGCGAGCGCAGGTCAGGCAAGGCGAAAACAGGTGAGGAAGCGGAGTTGACTGCAGTCAATGAGCATTCCGAACCTGTTTTCAACGCAGCATTACCAAGCGCAGCAGATATTCAACCGATTCTAGAAGAACGCCTGAATGCCGGTCTGCGCACGGCCAAGGATCAGCGCGTGGACGTCGTGGGTGCCTTCATAGGTGTTCACCACTTCCAGATTGACCAGATGACGGGCCACGCCGAACTCGTCGCTGATACCGTTGCCGCCGAGCATGTCGCGGGCCAGACGCGCTACATCCAGCGCTTTGCCGCAGCTGTTGCGCTTCATGATTGAGGTGATTTCCACCGCCGCTGTACCTTCATCCTTCATCCGGCCGAGGCGCAGGCAGCCTTGTAGGGCTAAGGTGATTTCGGTTTGCATGTCGGCCAGCTTCTTCTGAATCAGCTGATTAGCCGCCAAAGGGCGACCAAACTGTTTGCGGTCCAAGGTGTACTGGCGAGCGGTGTGCCAGCAGTCTTCGGCAGCGCCCAGTGCGCCCCAGCTGATGCCATAACGGGCGGAGTTGAGGCAGGTGAACGGGCCTTTCAGGCCGCGTACATCCGGGAAGGAGTTTTCTTCTGGGCAGAACACGTTGTCCATCACGATTTCGCCGGTCACAGAGGCGCGCAAACCAACCTTGCCGTGAATCGTTGGGGTGCTCAGGCCTTGCCAGCCTTTCTCCAGAACGAAACCACGAATCTCACCAGCATCATCTTTGGCCCACACCACAAACACATCGGCAATTGGGCTGTTGGTGATCCACATCTTGGCCCCGGTCAGGCGATAGCCGCCGTCGACCTTCTTAGCACGGGTGATCATGCTGCCTGGGTCGGAGCCATGGTCTGGTTCAGTCAGGCCGAAGCAGCCGATGTATTCGCCGCTGGCCAGTTTGGGCAGATACTTCTGCTTGGTCGCTTCGTTGCCAAATTCGTTGATGGGCACCATTACCAAGGAAGACTGCACGCTCATCATCGAGCGATAGCCGGAGTCGACACGCTCCACTTCACGGGCGATCAGGCCGTAACACACATAGTTCAGGCCGCTGCCGCCGTATTGTTCAGGGATGGTGGCGCCGAGCAGGCCGGTTTCGCCCATCTCGCGGAAAATTTTCGGGTCGGTTTGCTCGTGGCGGAAGGCTTCAATCACCCGTGGCTTGAGCTTGTCAGCCGCGAACTGCTGGGCGCTGTCACGCACCATGCGCTCTTCTTCAGTCAGCTGCTGGTCCAGCAACAGCGGGTCGATCCAGTTGAAGCTTGCCTTGCCGGCCATAAGCGAAACCCTCGGTCAACGTGTGTGGGCTCTTGAAGGAAGAGCGATGGGCTGATCCTAGGCGGCTTCCGCCGGGCCCGCAAACGAGTAATATGCAAGCTGCTGTGCAAAACACTCACTTCGAGATAGTTTTAACCGGCCCATTTACCCGATGAAAGTGAGAGCGCTGCACAGATGCGTCGAAAAATCCCCAGCACCGCGGCCCTAATCGCCTTTGAGTCTGCCGCGCGGCACCAAAGTTTCACCAAGGCTGCGCAGGAGCTGAGTTTGACCCAAGGCGCGATCTGCCGGCAGATCGCCGGGTTGGAGGCCTTCCTTAATATTGAGTTGTTTCGCCGTTCACGGCGTGGCGTGCTGCTCACTGAAGCCGGGCAGTCCTACGCGCGCCGGGTCGCCGGCCAACTCGATGCAGTGGAGCGCGATACCTTGGCGGTGATGGGCCAGCAGGGTGCGATGAGCATCGAGCTGGCAGTGGTGCCAACGTTTGGTACGCAATGGCTGCTACCGCGCCTGAAAGATTTTCAGCGCTTGCACCCGCAAATCACCGTTAACCTGACCAACCGCACGCGACCTTTTTTGTTTGCCGATACTGAGTTCGATGCGGCGGTGCATGTCGGTGATGGCGAATGGTCCGGCACCCAAGCCCATTTGCTGATGGGCGAAAACCCGATGCCGGTGTGCAGCCCGGCGCTGCTCGGCGGGCAAACCGCGCTCAGCGTCGAGCAGATTACCGACCTGCCGCTGCTGCAACAAACCACCCGGCCTTACGCGTGGCGCCAATGGTTTAACGGCCAAGGGTTGAGCACCGCACGGGATATGGCCGGGCCGCGTTATGAGCTGTTCTCGATGCTGGCGCAAGCGGCCATGCACGAGATGGGGGTGGCGCTGATCCCGCCGTTTCTAATCCGCCGTGAGCTGGATGAGGGGCGGCTGGTCATCGCCTTCGATAAGCCTTTACCGGATAACGGCCGCGCTTATTACCTGATCGTGCCGGAGCGTAAGGTGGAGTCGGCGGCGCTCGCTGCGTTTCGTGACTGGTTGGTGAGCGAGGCGGCGCAGTACCGCGATCAATAAGCACTAATTCGCAACAGGCGCTCTGCGCCGGGGCTAAATCTAGGCATAAGTACCAACAGGGCCGCGCGGCTGCGCTGGTTTACCCGTTAGGTAGTGACGGTATTCATTAACTACACAGAATAACGGCTCAAAAAGCCGCAAACGCCTATAGGCTCTAGTGTGTAGGCTATTTTTTACAGCGCGTTCGCAACCTTCTACACATCAGACGATTCGATCAGCCGTCATCCACCTTGCGTATGGCTTTTCTCTCTACAAGGGCCGGGAATCAAGGCTTAGGCCAGAAAGCACGGGGCTTGTGGTCGGTATGAAAAGTAGTCATGGCCCTATAACTTGTAGTAATGCAATTTTCTTACTCCATAACTTCTTGAATGGTCTGCCGTTCGCCTGCAAAATGCCGCGCCCGCCACTTTGGCGCGGGATTGTGCTGATCCTCCCTAATGCCCGCGCGCCATCCGCAGCGCGCCGGTTCACCAAAAAGATCACGCAGGAGAATTGAAGTGCACATCGGTGTCCCTCTCGAAACCCATGCTGGTGAGACGCGCGTTGCCGCAACTCCCGAAACCATCAAGAAGCTGATTGGCCAAGGTCATCAGGTGACTGTACAGAGCGGTGCTGGCGTTAGCGCCAGCATTCCAGACAGCGCCTATGAAGCGGCCGGCGCTGCCATTGGCAGCGACACGGCGGCATTTGCGGCCGATCTGGTGCTGAAAGTGGTTGCCCCAAGCGACGCTGAATTGGCCCATATGAAGGCGGGTGCGGTATTGGTTGGCATGCTCAGCCCGTTCTGCAACGAAACCATCGCGCGCCTGAACAGCCGTGGCATCACCGCGTTTGCCTTGGAGGCCGCGCCGCGCACCTCCCGCGCGCAGAGCCTGGATGTGCTCAGCTCACAAGCCAACATCGCCGGCTATAAGTCTGTGCTGCTGGCCGCGCATCACTACCCGCGCTTTATGCCGATGCTGATGACCGCCGCCGGTACTGTTAAGGCGGCGCGCATCCTGATTTTGGGTGCCGGTGTGGCCGGTTTGCAGGCCATCGCTACTGCCAAACGCCTGGGTGCGGTGATCGAGGCCTCGGACGTGCGTCCGGCGGTTAAAGAGCAGATCGAATCGCTCGGCGCCAAGTTCGTCGATGTGCCGTTCGAGACCGATGAAGAGCGCGAATGCGCCCAAGGCGTGGGCGGCTACGCTCGGCCAATGCCGGCTTCGTGGATGGAGCGTCAGGCCAAGGCCGTGCACGAGAAGGCCAAGCAGGCCGATATCGTCATCACCACCGCTCTGATCCCCGGCCGCAAAGCGCCAACCTTGCTGCATGCCGCCACCGTGGCGGAAATGAAGCCTGGCTCGGTGATCATTGACCTCGCGGCGGCACAAGGCGGCAACTGCCCGCTGACTGAAGCCGAGCAGGTGGTGATCAAGCATGGCGTGACCATCGTCGGCCACAGCAACCTGGCGGCCATGGTGCCAGCCGATGCGTCGGCGCTGTACGCACGCAATTTGCTGGACTTCCTCAAGCTGGTTATCGACGGCGAAGGCAAGTTCCACCTCAACCTTGAAGACGACATCGTCGCCGCGTGCCTGATGTGCCGTGACGGCAACGTCGTGCGCACCAACGGCTAAGGGGAGTAACGCACATGGATATGATTTCCGACGGCATCTACAACCTGATCATTTTTGCGCTGGCCATTTACGTGGGCTACCACGTGGTCTGGAACGTGACACCGGCTCTGCACACGCCACTGATGGCGGTGACTAACGCGATTTCCGCCATCGTCATCGTCGGCGCCATGCTGGCTGCCGCGTTGACCGTCACCCCGCTGGGTAAAACCATGGGTACGCTGGCCGTTGCGCTGGCGGCGGTCAACGTCTTTGGTGGCTTCTTGGTCACCCGCCGCATGCTGGAAATGTTCAAGAAAAAAGCGCCGAAAGTCGCGGCTTCCAAGGGAGAGAAGAACTGATGAGCATGAATCTGATCACGGTTCTCTACCTCGTTGCCTCGATCTGTTTTATTCAGGCGCTTAAAGGCCTGTCGCACCCAACTACCTCCCGTCGCGGCAACTTGTTCGGCATGCTCGGCATGGGCTTGGCGGTACTGACCACCGTTGGCTTGATCTACAAGCTCGGCGCTGAGCTGGCCACGGCCGGTATCGGTTACGTGATTGTCGGCTTGCTAGTCGGCGGCACGGTCGGCACGGTGATGGCTAAACGCGTCGAAATGACCAAGATGCCCGAGCTGGTTGCCTTTATGCACAGCATGATTGGCTTGGCCGCGGTGTTTATCGCCATTGCCGCCGTGGTTGAGCCGCAGTCCTTGGGTATTGTTGCAGCGTTGGGTGATGCCATCCCTGCTGGCAACCGTCTGGAGTTGTTCCTCGGTGCAGCTATCGGCGCCATCACCTTCTCCGGTTCGGTGATCGCTTTCGGCAAACTGTCGGGCAAGTACAAGTTCCGCCTGTTCCAAGGCGCACCGGTACAGTTCAAGGGCCAGCACTGGATCAACCTGGCCATTGGCTTGGCGATTCTTGGTCTCGGCCTGATGTACACCTTCACTGGTGACCTTACCGCGTTCGCCATCTTGGTCGCGCTGGCTTTCGTGATTGGCGTGCTGATCATCATCCCGATTGGCGGTGCCGACATGCCGGTGGTGGTGTCGATGCTCAACAGCTACTCAGGCTGGGCGGCGGCCGGTATCGGCTTCTCGCTGAATAACTCGATGCTGATTATCGCCGGCTCCTTGGTGGGCTCGAGCGGCGCGATCCTCTCGTACATCATGTGTAAGGCGATGAACCGCTCGTTCTTCAACGTGATCCTCGGTGGTTTCGGTGGTGCTCCGGCAGAAGCTGGCCCAGCGGGCGCGCAGGAGGCGCGGCCGGTTAAATCCGGTTCAGCCGATGACGCTGCGTTCCTGCTGACCAACGCCGACACCGTGATCATCGTCCCGGGTTACGGCCTGGCAGTGGCCCGTGCCCAGCACGCGCTGATGGAGCTGGTTGAGAAGTTGACTCACCGTGGCGTCACCGTAAAGTACGCCATCCACCCGGTTGCCGGTCGTATGCCAGGGCATATGAACGTATTGCTGGCTGAGGCCGAAGTGCCTTACGAGCAAGTGTTCGAGATGGACGACATCAACTCCGAGTTCGGCCAAGCCGACGTGGTATTGGTGCTGGGTGCCAACGACGTGGTCAACCCGGCCGCGAAGACCGATCCAAAGTCGGTGATCGCCGGCATGCCTATTCTGGATGCTTACAAAGCCAAGACCGTGATCGTCAACAAGCGCTCGATGGCCAGCGGTTACGCCGGCCTAGACAATGAACTGTTCTACATGGATAAGACCATGATGGTCTTCGGCGACGCCAAGAAAGTCATCGAAGATATGGTTAAAGCGGTCGATTAATAATCGCAGCGACGCTGTTGAAAAAGCCCGGCTTTTAGAAGTCGGGCTTTTTTCTGTCCTCTCGATCAGGAAAAGGTCTCGTTCGAGGAAAAATCTGAGAAACAGGTCAACTATGATTGCGGTGCAATCTGTAACTGTACCTGAATAAAATCACTGCCATTAAGCAATTTACTAAGCTGTTTTACCTGCATAAATACATATTTTAGGCTAAAGCACTTATAGCCAGTACAGCTGATAGAAAAAATACCGAACAGTTACAAAGCAAGCTATCTATTTTGGCTGTAATTTCATCCAGCTGTGGCTATGGTGAATCGGGAGCAGTGGGGATAATTATACAAAGCAATACACCACTGACCCGCCACAAGCGGAAGGATGAACACCATGGAACGTACCCTCAGTTCCGATCTGTTTTTTGATCACAGCCAAGCCACCGGCTCCAGCACTCTGCCGCTGCGTATGTTTACCTCTGTTCTGCAATGGCAGCGTCGCATTGTGAGTCGTCGCCAGCTTGCCCGCTTAGACTCCCGCCTGCTCGCGGACGCCGGTATCAGCGAAGCCCAGCGTCAGACCGAATTGAGCAAGCCTTTCTGGCGTTAATTACCACCAGACACCGATTTCTGCTCCTCCCTTTATGGGATTTTTTGAAGCTCCAGCGCCCTGCGTTGGGGCTTTCTTTTTGTGGGCGGCAGAAAGGTATCCGTCCAGGGTTTAGCCAAACAGCCTGCTGGGCTCTAAGCGGTACAGTGGGCATAAAAAGTTAATGTGCCATAACAATTTTGAGCTGCTGTTTCTGGCATCAGCGCACCCTAAAAGTGCTCTTTTCGGTCTTTCATGGGTGATTGCGCCACAGAGCGTGGGAGTAGTCACTGCGGTGCAGCGACATGCCGGGCTGGAAATACTGCTTGGGTGTTGAGCCACTCGGCAACCATCCTGCAAGGCCAGGGTCTACACTGGCCTTGCCTGATGTCGATCTTTTCTGGAGTAAGAACATGAATGCAATGAAGACTGTTGCCTTTGCAGCAACCTTGGCGTTTGCCAGTACGGCGGGTGCCACTAGTTTTGTGGTGACCACCGATTCGGTCGTCGGTGCAGTGGCTGCGACCTCAGACGCGAGTTCCGATGCGTCTTCGTCTTTTACTGATGACAAGGTCGTAATGGCCGCACGCGATGACGCGGCCGCCTTTGTTGCCAGCCAAGGCAGCATTCGCGGGGCGCGCTTAGAGGCTGCGCTACAGCATATTCGTCAGCAGATTCCATCGCTGCGTAACGATGATATGCAGCTAGCGGCGGCTATTCTCAGCCTCTAATGTCTGTACTTCTGACGCAGGCAGGTTTTGCCTGAGCACCTCGGCACCCCCTCGCGCTAGAATGTGGCCTAGGCAACCTCATCGGGTTGATCGCTGTTTTTGGAGATACGTATGCGTCCTGTTTTACTCAGCGCTGTAGTCGCGGCGGTTCTTTTTAGTGCCACTGTTCACGCGCAGACCCTTGTTGCGACCAGTAATATCATTGTGCGCGCGCTGGATCGCACCTTCGATTTCTCTTCGGACACCACCACCTCGATTCGTGATTCGAAAATCGTCTTGGCAGCACGCGATGACGCGGCAAGTTTCGTCGCGACCGAGGGACAAATCCGTGGTGCGCAACTGGAAGCAGCCATTACTGTCATCCGCAGCCATGTTGCTGAAGCGCAAGGCGTCTCCGACCTAGTATTGGCCGAAGCTATCTTGGCGCTGTGAGCTGGTCACGTGTCTGGCTATTGGCGCTGGCGCTGCTGGCCAGCACCAGCAGCCAGGCCGAATTGCGCCTGCACTTGCACCACGCTGCGCTCAGCGTTAGCGAGCGCCAAGCCAGCCAGCTCCTGTTGGAAGATGCCCTTGCCGCCTTGCCGCCGCGTTTCAAACACCAGCTTGATCGCCGCGTAAGCGTGCGTTGGCGCGATTTGCCGGCGCAGGTCTATGGCCGTGCGGGACGCTTCAGTGGGATTGAGCTGAATGCCTCGCTGCTACCGGCGCTGAGCGATGGCAGCAGCGCCACAACCCCTACGCAACGTCCTCATGGCACTGTGCGCCGCGAGTTGCTGGCAACCGTTCTGCACGAGCTTACCCATCTGTATGACCGTGCCCAGCTTTGGTCACAAGCAGATAAACAACAGCAACACCAGTGTCGCCAACGCGAGCAGAGCCTAGGTGCTGTGGGCCTTCCGGACCATTGCCGCGGCCAGACGGCGCGGCGTTTCAGCTTAAGCGATGACCCACAGTGGCTTGACCTTGCCGGCTGGCCACAACAGGTCGGTCGACGGGGTGCGCGTGAGCGGGAGAACCACCAGGTCGAGCGCAGCCCAGACCGTTATGAGCTGAGCAACCCGCGCGAGTTTCTCGCGGTGAATATGGAGTACTTCCTTCTCGACCCCAGCTACGCTTGTCGCCGGCCCTCGTTGGCGCGCTACCTGAGCGCGCATTTTGCCTGGGCACCGCCGAACCAGCAGCCTTGCGCCGAAGGTTTGGCCTACCTCAATGCCGGGCGCGACTTCGCTCGCCAGCCGCTGGGCCGCATTGATCCGCGGCGGGTCTACCAAGTGGATTACCTGCTGGCCGAGGCCAACGACGCGCTGGCCAGTCGCTGGGGCCATAGCATGCTGCGTTTGGTGATCTGCGCGCCGGGTCGACCGTTGGGGCCTGCCTGCCGGCTGGATCTACAAGAGCATCTGGTGCTGTCTTACCGTGCCTTTGTTGGCGACGTGCAGCTGTCCAGTTGGGATGGGTTGACGGGTGTTTATCCCTCGCGGCTGTTTGTTTTGCCGTTGGCTCAGGTGATCGAGGAATACACCAAGGTTGAATTACGCAGCCTGGCCTCGGTGCCGCTCAAACTGGATCGCACGCAGCTTGAACAACTGGTTACCCGCGCCGTCGAGCAGCACTGGAGTTATGACGGCGATTATTGGTTTATCTCCAATAACTGCGCGGTGGAAACCCTCAAGCTGCTGCGCAGTGGCAGCCAACATCCTAGCCTGCATGCGCTCGACAGCATCATGCCTAATGGTTTACTGGACACCTTGGTGGCCCGCGACCTGGCCGACCACAGTGTGCTGGACGATGCCGCTGAGGCGCTGCGCCTGGGTTATCGCTTTGACTCGTTTCGTGATCGCTACCAGGCCATGTTCAGCGTGTTGCAGGCGCATTTGCCGATTGAGCAGGTACAGGTTGAGGACTGGCTAAATCTGCCGGCTGAACAGCGCCAGCCGTGGTTCGCTCGCGCTGATCTGCGCACCAGCGCTGCTCTGCTGCTGCTCGAGCAGGCAGCGCTTCGCCGGCAATTATTACTGGCGCAGGATGAACTCAAGCGTCGCTATTTGAGCGGCCGTGATGACGGTGACCCAACGCTGGGCAAGGCGGGTGGCGCGCTGCAGCAGATACTCGCTAACAGTGGTTTTCTCAGTCGTCCAGCCGAGTTGCTTGAGGGCGGTTATGGTCTGCCGCAGCGTGCCGAATGGCAGCGTCTGGAAAGCGAAAGCCAAACGCGTCAGCAGCAACTGCGGCAGTTCAGCGACAACCTCGACCACGAAGTGCGTACCCTGTTGGAGCCCGCGCGCTTGGCCGAATTGCAGGTTGCAGAAGCTAATTTGGCGCAGCTGGGCCAGCATCTGCGTGCTTTGCACAAAGCCGCAGGCGGTCTGCAACTGCCCTAGCTGGGCCTCTTAATATCACTGGCGAGCTTGCGCCGCACATTACGGCTGACCAAGATGGCGGCTTGCTTGTGGCCGGAGGTTGCTGTGCTTGAGTTGTTATTGGCCTTGTGGCCACTGTTTGCCCTGATTGTGGCGGGCTATTACCTGCGCCGCTGGGCATTCCCCAGTGAAGCGTTTTGGCCCGGCGCTGAGCGGCTCAATTACTTTATTTTGTTCCCGGCGCTGCTGTTTAGCAGCTTGGCCAAAGCGCCGTTGGACAACCCTGCGTTGCCGCGCTTGGCGTTGGCGGTCTTGCTGGCGCTGGGTATTGCCTGGCTGGCGTTACTGCTGATACGGCGTTTACGTGGTTGGCCGGCGGGGCGTTTCGGGGCCTTCACGCAGGGTGTTTTGCGTTTCAACACCTACCTTGGTTTAGCCGCTGTAGGCAGCCTGTTTGGTCAGCCCGGGCTGACATTGGCGGCGTTGCTGCTGGCTTTGATGGTGCCGACGGTGAATGTGCTGTCGGTCTGGTCGCTGACAGCCGAGCGTAGCGTCAGCGCACGCAGCCTGTTGTTACCCATCGCCAAGAACCCGTTGATCCTTGCCTGCCTAGGCGGCGCGCTGGTTAATTTCAGTGGTTTTGGCTTGCCGGGCGGCACTGATCGTTTACTCAGTTTGTTGGCCGCCGCCAGCCTGCCGCTGGGTTTGCTGTGTGTTGGCGCTGCCTTAAAACCTGAACAGCTCGGTGGAGAGGTGCCAGCGTTAGTCAGCAACAGCTTGCTGCGCTTGCTGGCCATGCCGCTGCTGGCGTGGGCAGTTGCCTACGGCCTGCAGTTGCCAGCCATGGAACGGACTGTGCTGGTGTTGTTCTTTGCTTTGCCGACGGCCCCAACGGCTTATGTGCTGACCCGCCAACTGGGTGGTGACAGTCATTTGATGGCGGGGATTATCACGCTGCAAACCTTGCTGGCGGCAGCTAGCTTGCCACTGCTGTTACTGCTAGTCGCGGCCTGACTTAAGCGTTGACGGGCGTTTTATCCAGCTGCAACTCGACCCCAAGCTGACACGGCAGACACGACCAACGTTGCCGTGCAGCTTCGGTCTGCGGGCTGTCCAGGCGCTCGCGGCAGGCCTGCACTCAATTCCGGGTAAAACGGGCAGGTCGCATGCCGTGGACGGCGTGGTATGCCGTTTCATCGAGCTGATCAGATTGACCATCGTGGTATCCAGCGCAATCAACAGTGCGCCGAGGTGGATGATAGACCGGTCATTCATCTCTTCAACTAAACGATGGGCCCAATAGGCCTCATCCCTCCAACCCCCCATAGCCAGTCATCAGCTAAGACCTAATTGTCATAATTATCAGGTAGTTATGCGTGATGGTTATATGCATGCGTGATCCTCTTGTTCTGCCTCGCGCCATCCGTGCGCTCAGGTGGTTAGCGCAGGGCGTTGCTCATTTTGGTTTTCGCGTTGCCAGGTGCAAGTCCGTGTCTATACTCGAACTCGCAAGGCAGTACCTGATAACTCCGAAGCAGCTGCGGCGCTGACCGTTCACACAACGATGTTCACCTGTGTGAGGGCAAGCCGCTGACCGATTCGGCGGGATAACAAGAATAATTAAGGGGAACCCGCAATGATGCGACATCCACGAGTCTGGATGGGCCTCCTGTTGTGGTTGGTATTCAGCACGGCGCACGCCAGCTGGGGCTTCAACATGACACCCGGTGCCACCGAGGTCAGCCGTTCAGTATTTGATTTGCACATGACCATTTTCTGGATCTGCGTCGTCATTGGCGTGATCGTGTTTGGTGCCATGTTCTGGTCGATGCTCGTCCACCGCCGCTCCACCGGTCATAAACCGGCACACTTCCATGAAAGCACCACAGTCGAGATCCTCTGGACGGTGGTGCCGTTGGCCATCCTGATCGTCATGGCAGTACCTGCCACCAAGGTGCTGATCGACATATATGACAGCTCCGAATCTGAGTTGGATATTCAGATAACGGGCTACCAGTGGAAGTGGCACTACAAATACCTGGGTGAAGATGTCGAGTTCTTCAGCAACCTGACCACCCCCAAAGAGCAAATTAATAACAAGGCGACCAAAGGCGAGCACTACTTGCTTGAGGTCGATGAGCCCTTAGTGGTGCCGGTTGGCACTAAGGTGCGCTTTCTGATCACTGCTGCCGATGTGATTCACTCCTGGTGGGTCCCGGCTCTGGCGGTGAAGAAGGACGCCATTCCTGGGTTTATCAACGAATCATGGACGCGTATCGACGAGCCCGGCATCTACCGGGGTCAGTGCACCGAGCTGTGCGGCAAGGATCATGGTTTTATGCCTGTGGTGGTCGAGGCCAAGTCGAAAGAGGACTACGCCACCTGGCTGGCTGAGCGCAAGCAACTGGCCGCTGCCGAAAAGGAACTCACCAGTAAAGAATGGACCATGGATGAGCTGATGGTGCGGGGCGAGAAAGCCTACAACACCGCCTGCGCAGCCTGCCATCAGCCAAGCGGTGAAGGCCTGCCGCCGATGTTCCCGGCGCTGAAAGGCTCTGCCATCGCCAAGGGGCCTGCTAAAGGTCATATCGATGTCGTGATCAATGGCAAGCCAGGCACCTCGATGGCCGCCTTCGGTAAGCAACTCTCGGAAGTCGACATCGCCGCGATCATCACCTACGAACGTAATGCCTGGGGCAATGCGGTAGGGGACATGGTTACGCCGAAAGACATCCTCGCGTTCAAACAGGCTCAGGAGTAAGGACATGAGTGCAGTGATCGATCCGGGCCATGCTGGCCACGGTCATGCCGGACATGACCATCACCACGGCCCAGCCAAAGGCCTGATGCGTTGGGTGTTGACCACCAACCATAAAGACATCGGCACCATGTATCTGTGGTTCAGCTTCGCCATGTTTTTGCTCGGCGGCAGTATGGCCATGGTGATCCGTGCTGAGTTGTTCCAGCCGGGCCTGCAGATTGTGCAGCCGGAATTCTTTAACCAAATGACCACCATGCACGGCCTGATCATGGTGTTTGGTGCGGTGATGCCGGCTTTTGTTGGCCTGGCCAACTGGATGATCCCGCTGATGATTGGCGCGCCGGATATGGCCCTGCCGCGCATGAACAACTTCAGCTTTTGGCTCTTGCCTGCCGCATTTGGTCTGTTGATCAGCACCTTATTTATGGAAGGCGGCGGGCCGAACTTCGGTTGGACTTTTTACGCACCGTTATCGACCACCTACGGACCCGAAAGCACCACCTTCTTTATCTTCGCTGTGCACCTGATGGGCATCAGTTCGATCATGGGTGCGATCAACGTAGTCGCCACCATCCTTAATCTGCGCGCGCCCGGCATGACCTTGATGAAGATGCCGTTGTTCGTCTGGACATGGCTGATCACTGCCTTTTTGTTGATTGCGGTGATGCCAGTGCTGGCAGGTTGCGTGACCATGATGCTGATGGATATTCACTTTGGCACCAGCTTCTTCAGTGCTGCTGGCGGTGGTGACCCGGTGTTGTTCCAGCATGTGTTCTGGTTCTTCGGCCACCCCGAGGTGTACATCATGATCTTGCCGGCATTCGGCGCGGTCAGTGCAATCATCCCAGCCTTTGCGCGTAAGCCCCTGTTCGGCTACACCTCGATGGTATATGCAACGGCGTCCATCGCCTTCTTGTCGTTTATCGTCTGGGCGCACCATATGTTTACCGTCGGCATACCGCTGACCGGCGAGCTGTTCTTTATGTATGCCACGTTGCTAATCGCCGTGCCTACTGGAGTCAAGGTATTCAACTGGGCGACCACCATGTGGCGCGGCTCAATGACCTTCGAAACGCCCATGTTGTTTGCAGTAGCGTTCGTCATTCTGTTCACCATTGGCGGGTTTTCCGGTTTGATGCTGGCCATCGCTCCGGCAGACTTCCAGTACCACGACACCTACTTTGTGGTGGCGCACTTCCACTACGTGCTGGTGCCAGGGGCGATTTTCGGCATCTTTGCGTCGGCCTATTTCTGGTTGCCGAAGTGGACCGGCCATATGTACGACGAAACCCTCGGCAAACTGCATTTTTGGATGAGTTTTGTCGGCATGAACCTAGCGTTTTTCCCGATGCACTTTGTTGGGTTGGCTGGCATGCCACGGCGTATTCCCGACTACAACATGATGTTCGCCAACTTCAACATGATCTCGAGCATTGGCGCCTTTATGTTCGGCGCTACCCAGTTGCTGTTCCTGTTTATCGTCATCAAATGCATCCGTGGCGGTAAACCTGCTGCCGCCAAACCTTGGGATGGTGCAGAAGGGCTGGAGTGGAGTGTGCCGTCGCCAGCGCCCTATCACACCTTCACAACACCACCCGATATGAGTGATGAGCACGAGCACCGTAAAGGACTGGCTCATGACTGAGGAGCGCCTGACTCGCCGCTTGGTTATCCGCCTGTCATTCGTGGTGGTGGGTATGTTTGCCTTCGGCTTCGCCTTGGTGCCGATCTATGACGTGATGTGCCAAGCCTTTGGTATTAACGGCAAGACAGCCGGCGCCTATGAAGCAGGCCTACAAACTACCGATGAGTCGCGCCAAGTGCGGGTGCAGTTTCTCGCTACGAACTCCGCCGAGATGGTCTGGGAGTTCGGCCCCCAAGCGGACGAAGTGGTGGTGCATCCAGGCGACAGCACGCAAATGCTGTTTGTAGCTTACAACCCTACAGACAAGCCGATGACCGCTCAGGCAATCCCCAGCGTGGCCCCGTCGAAAGCGGCGGCTTACTTCCACAAAACCGAATGCTTTTGCTTTACCCAGCAGGTACTGCAACCTGGCGAGCGTGTCGAAATGCCAGTGCGCTTTATCGTCGATAGAGATCTACCGGCGGATGTTCGTCACCTGACCTTGGCTTACACCTTGTTTGATGTCACCGCGAGCAAACCGCCGGTGGCGCAAGTGACCCTTACTCGGGCGTCTCAATAAGGAGAACAATAAATGTCGAGTCCCGACGTTCACGAGAACTACTACGTTCCGAGCCAGAGCAAGTGGCCCATTATCGCGACCTTGGGCATGCTTATTTCGGTTTACGGCGTAGGCACCTGGTTCAACGACATGAAGGCTGATCGAGCCGACTCTAATGGCCCGCTGATCTTTTTTATCGGCGGTTTATTTCTCGCTTATATGCTGTTTGGTTGGTTCGGTAATGTGATTAAAGAGAGTCGCTCCGGCCTGTATAGCCCGCAAATGGATCGCTCATTCCGCTGGGGTATGAGCTGGTTTATTTTCTCCGAAGTGATGTTTTTTGCGGCTTTCTTCGGGGTGCTGTTTTACGTGCGCACGTGGGCTGGGCCATGGCTGGGTGGCGAAGGCGATAAGGGTATTGCCAACATGCTTTGGCCGGGCTTCGAATACAGCTGGCCGCTGCTCAATACCCCGGACCCTAAACTTTTCCCGGCGCCGAGTGGCACCATCAGCGCGTGGGGCTTGCCGCTGATCAACACTATTTTGCTGGTGACCTCTAGCGTCACGCTGACCTTCGCCCACCACGCGCTGCGCAAAAACCACCGTAAGCCGCTGACGCTATGGCTGGCGCTGACAGTGATTCTGGGTATCGCTTTTCTGGTGTTACAGGTTGAGGAATACATCCATGCCTATACCGAGCTGGGCCTGACCCTTGGCTCGGGCATCTACGGCGCTACCTTCTTTATGCTTACCGGCTTTCACGGTGCCCACGTCACGCTGGGTACGTTGATGCTGGGGGTCATACTGGTTCGGGTAATCCGCGGCCACTTTAGCCCCGAGCAGCATTTCGGTTTCGAGGCGGCGGCCTGGTATTGGCACTTTGTGGATGTGGTGTGGATCGGCTTGTTCGTGTTCGTCTATGTGATTTAACGGCGCTACCAGGTTACGTGTGAAACCAGTTGGCCGCTGAAAAAGCCCCAGGTAATCAGGGCTACAGTCAGGCCGGTCAAGGTCACGCGGACCGTCAGTGCATTGACTACCCGAGAGGTTTGGCCTTCATCCTTAACTAAAAAGAACAGACCACTGAATAGGCTGGCCACAGTGGCCAGTAGCAGCAGGACGATCGCGGCCTTGAGCATGCGTAACTTCCATAAGTAGTGATGGGGAAAGGCAAATGCGCTTCAGCTGCAGTATAGCCAGCTTGTTCAGAGCACCAAGGCGGGTGATATGAAAACCTTCCGGCCTGGCCTGCTGCCCAGCGTGCTGGTCCTGCTGCTGTTCCCCTGTTTAATCACTTTGGGCTTTTGGCAATTGGCGCGGGCGGAAGAAAAGCGCTTGCTAGTGATCACTCACCACGCCCAGCAGTTATCCACGCCAATCAGCATTGATGAGCTGGAGCAGCATTCCAACCCCGCTTATAAGCGCGTGCACGTGCAAGGTTTCTTCGATGTGGGCCACACCCTGCTGCTGGATAACCGCACCCGTGACGGCAAAGTAGGCGTCGAGGTGCTGCAACCCTTTTATGACCAAGCCAGCGGTCTGTGGCTGTTGCTCAACCGTGGTTGGTTGCCATGGCCGGATCGGCGTATTCCACCTTCGTTTGCCACCCCAGATACGCCACTGCGCTTGCAGGCCACGGTGTATGTGCCGCTCGGTGAGGGGTTTCAGCTCCAGGCTGCAGAACCTGCAAGTGGCTGGCCACGGCTGATCAGCGAGGTCAAGCCAGATGCCCTTTGGCAGCAACTGGGGCGCGGCGGCCTGAGCTATGAGGTACGCCTTGAACCAGGCCCGGCATCATTTCAGAGCGACTGGCCGATTATCGCCATGAGCCCTGATAAGCACCTTGGCTATGCCGTGCAGTGGTTCGCTTTGGCGGCAGCCTTACTCGGTTTGTTTATCTATTTAGGTTTATTCAACGCGCGGGAGACTCGCCATGAACCCAGCCATCACATTGCCTGACGTGTCGTCCAGCCAGCGAAGCAGGGGGCGTTTGCAGCTGATCCTGATTTTAGCTGTGGTCATCGGCCCGATGATTCTCGCCACGGCCATGTACCAGTGGCGTTTTTGGGTGCCGGAAACACGCAGTTATCACGGCGAACTGATCGGCACCGGGCAGAGCCGGGCTGATCTCGGCGTAATCGGTGCCGACGAACAACGCTGGCAATTACTGGTCACCGTGCCGCAGGTTTGTGACGCCGGCTGCAAAGAGTTGGTGTTTCTCGCCCGTCAGGTGCACATCGGTCTGAATCGTGACGTTAGCCGTGCGGCGCATGGGCTGGCCATTGCCCAACCCTTGAGTGATGACTACGACGCCCAGCTGCGCCGTGAATACCCGCAGTTAGCGCGCTATCAGTTGCAGCTGGAGGCCTATGCTAAAACTGCAAGCCAGGTAGAAGGCGCGCAACTGTGGATCGTCGACCCACGAGGCAACTTGGTGCTGCGTTATGACGCGACCAGCAAGGGTAAGTCGATTCTTAATGACCTGCGGCACCTGCTGAAAATCTCGCAAATTGATTAATGCGGCCAGTTGTTAAGGACTGATGATGAGCAAACCCGGTTACCGCCTCGCGCTGTTCGCCACCCTACTCGCTGTGGTTGTGGTGCTACTGGGCGCCTATACCCGTTTGACCCATGCCGGTTTAGGCTGCCCGGATTGGCCTGGGTGCTACGGCTTTATCGGCGTACCGATGAGCGAGCATAAGCAAACACTGGCCGAAGTTCGCTTTCCTGAAGCGCCAGTGGAGGTCGCTAAAGGCTGGTATGAAATGATCCATCGCTATTTTGCCGGTGCGCTCGGTCTGGTGATTCTCGGCTTGGCCGTGCAGGCGGTGCGCCGTCGTCATGAGCACGTGCAGCCACTAAAACTGCCGCTGCTTTTGCTGGGTTTGGTGACCCTGCAGGCCGCCTTTGGTATGTGGACGGTAACCCTCAAGCTGTGGCCGCAAGTGGTGACGGCGCACCTGCTCGGCGGGTTCGCCACCCTCAGCCTGCTATTTCTGCTGACCTTGCGTTTGTCCGGTGCGGTGCCGGCGTTACCGAAGCTGCCCGGACGAGTACGCAGTTTGGCGGTGGTGGCACTGTTGGCGGTAATCGGGCAGATCGCCCTTGGTGGGTGGGTCAGTAGCAACTATGCAGCGGTGGCCTGCGTCGACTTGCCGACCTGCCATGGCGAATGGTGGCCGGCGATGGACTTTGCCAACGGTTTTCACCTGACCCAACACATCGGCCCTAATTACCTAGGCGGCCAACTCGACAGCGATGCACGCACCGCCATTCATATGACCCATCGCTTAGGCGCAGTAATCGTGACCCTCGTGCTGTTGCTGCTAGCCTGGCAACTTAAACGCCACGGCTTGTCGCGGCTCGCCGGTTTGCTGGTGCTGGCACTGGGTGTACAGATCAGCCTAGGCATCAGCAATGTAGTGTTTCATCTGCCGCTACTGGTGGCTGTGGCGCATAACCTGGGCGGTGCAGCCCTGTTGTTAAGCCTGGTTCTGATCAATTATCAGCTACGTAGCGCGGCATCCCTGGTATCACCGGCAGCACACGTGCACGCTGGCTTTGCTGTGTTGCCGAGCAAATAACAAAAACAATCGAGGAGAGACCGTATGGCTACTCTAGCGCGCGAACAACATGCCCACGCCAGCTGGCGCGATTATTTGGAGCTGACCAAGCCACGGGTGGTGGTGCTGATGCTGATCACCTCGCTGGTCGGCATGTTTCTCGCCACCCGCGCTGGGGTGGCGTGGCAGGTCCTGATTTTCGGCAACCTGGGTATCGGCTTGTGCGCCGGTGCGGCGGCGGCGGTTAACCATGTGGTGGACCGGCGCATCGACTCGATCATGGCCCGCACCCTTAAACGCCCGGTGACCTCGGGGCGGATTTCACCCACTGCCGCGTTGGGCTTTGCCCTGTTGCTGGCAGTCGCAGGGATGGCGCTGCTGCTGACCTTTACCAACGAGCTGGCGGCGTGGCTGACCTTGGCCTCTTTGCTCGGTTATGCGGTGCTCTACACCGGCTTTCTAAAGCGCGCTACCCCGCAGAACATCGTCATTGGCGGCCTTGCTGGCGCGGCGCCGCCGCTGCTGGGATGGGTCGCGGTAACGGGCCATGTGAGTGCAGAGCCGTTGCTGCTGGTGTTGATCATCTTTGCGTGGACGCCGCCCCATTTCTGGGCGCTGGCCATTCACCGCAAGGAGGAGTACGCCAAAGCCAATATTCCGATGCTGCCGGTCACCCATGGCGAGCATTACACCAAAGTCCATATCCTGCTTTACACCTTGATGATGTTCGCCGTGACGTTGCTGCCCTATGCCATTCATATGAGCGGGCTGCTTTATTTGGTCTGCGCGGTGGTCTTGGGCGGGCGCTTCCTGCATTGGGCAGTGGTGCTGTACCGTGACAGCAAACCTCATGCAGCGATCAACACGTTCAAATACAGCATCTGGTATCTTTTCGCGCTGTTCATCGCGCTGCTGGTGGACCACTACTTGCTGCTCAATATCTGAGGCCCCATGACCCGAACCCACACCACCGTTTTTGTTCTCATTGCCATCGTTGCGTTGGTATTGGGTCTGACCGTTAACAAAGTGCTGAATAACAAAAGCCAAGGTGACCCTACCGTGTTGCTGGATGCTGGCATCGTCTTGCTGCCGCAAAGCCGCAGTCTGCCAGCATTGAGTTTGCTCGATCAGGATGGCCAGGCCGTGGCGGTTGATCAACTCACGGGGCAGTGGAGCTTGTTGTTCTTCGGCTACACCTTCTGCCCGGACATTTGCCCCGCGACCCTCGCTCAACTGCGTCAGTTGCAGGGTCAGCTTCCAGCGCAAACCTTGGCCAAGCTGCGTATCGTCTTGGTCACGGTTGATCCAGGCCGCGACACACCGGAACAATTGAAGAAGTACCTAGACTATTTCGACGCCGGCTTTATCGGCTGGACGGGTGAGCAAGCGACCATTCAGAAGCTGGCGAACAGCGTTAGCATTCCGTTTATCCCGGCGGACACCAGCAAGGAAAATTACACCGTCGACCACAGCGGCAACTTGGTGTTGATCGGCCCTGACGGCAAGCAACATGGCTTTATCCGCGCGCCCATTAATAACGACAAGCTCGCGGCACAGCTGCCTGGGTTGTTCGACAGGGCAAATTGATTGCCCAAGCCGGCGGCTATCGCTTTAGCTAGGCATCCAACATCTTCTCGCCATAAACGACAAACCCCGCACAGGGCGGGGTTTGGCAGTGGGTGCAGCGGCGCTGTTGGTTAGAACGCCGGCACGACGGCACCTTGGTACTTCTCTTGAATAAACGCCTTCACTTCAGCACTGTTGAGCGCTTTGGCCAGCTTCTGCATGGCGGCGCTGTCTTTGTTGTCAGCGCGGGCGACCAGCTGGTTGACGTACGGCGAGTCATTGCCTTCGATCACCAGCGCATCCTTGATGGGGTTGAGCTTGGCTTCTAGGGCGTAATTGGTATTGATCAACGCCAGGTCAACCTGGGTCAACACGCGCGGCAGGGTGGCCGCTTCCAGTTCACGCACCTTGATGGCTTTCGGGTTCTCAAGGATGTCTTTTGGCGTTGCGAGGATGCCCGCTTCCGGCTTGAGGGTGATCACCCCGGCCTTCTGCAGCAGCAGCAGGGCACGGCCACCGTTGGTGGCGTCGTTGGGGATCACCACGTTGGCGCCTTGCGGCAGGTCGGCCAAGCTCTTGTGTTGGCTGGAGTAAGCGCCGAAGGGCTCGACGTGCACACCGACAACGCTGACCAGTTTCGTGCCACGGCTCTTGTTGAACTCATCTAGGTACGGCTGGTGCTGAAAGAAGTTGGCGTCCAGGCGCTTTTCAGCCACCTGTACGTTCGGCTGCACATAGTCGGTAAAGACTTTGATGTCCAGCTCAACGCCTTCTTTGGCCAGAGCCGGTTTAATAAATTCGAGAATTTCCGCATGCGGTACCGCAGTTGCCGCGATGCTCAGGCTTTCGGCTTGAGCGGAAAAAGCGGCCAGGGCCGCGATTGCAACAATCAGTTTTTTCATCATAAAGCGCCTTGTGGGATTGGTTTTGGCGGCGGGTAGCCGCGCTGCGTAAAACTATTTCCTAGAAAAGTGCACCACCAGCTTGTCGCCGGCGGTTTGTAGAACCTGTACCAGCACCAACAGCAGAATGACCGTCACCGCCATCACGTCTGGCTGGTAGCGCTGGTAGCCATAACGCACTGCCAAATCGCCGAGCCCGCCACCGCCAATCAGGCCGCTCATGGCCGTGTAAGACACCAGCGTAATGGCCGTGACGGTGATAGCTGCAATGATGCCGGGCAACGCTTCGGGCAGCAGCGCGTTGACGACGATCTGCCGGGTGGTGGCGCCCATGGCTTGGGTGGCTTCGATAATGCCGCGGTCCACTTCACGCAGCGCCGTTTCCACCAGGCGCGCGAAGAATGGCGTGGCGCCGACCACCAGCGGCGGAATGGCGCCAGCAACACCGAGCGAGGTGCCGGTGACGATCACGGTGAAGGGAATCATCACAATCAACAGGATCACAAACGGCACTGAGCGCAGGATGTTCACCAGCAGCGACAACACGCCATACAGCGCCGTTTGCTCAAACATCTGCCGTGGGCTGGTGAGAAACAGCAGCACGCCCAGCGGTAACCCCAGCAGCACGGTAAACACAATGGATCCACCGAGCATGCTCAGGGTGTCTAGGCTGGCATAGCCGATTTCCGCCCAATCGACATTCGGTAGCAGGCGAGTCAGTAAGGCGTCCATCAGCGCAGCACCTCCAAGTGCACGTCGGCGGCTGCAAAGCGCGCCAGTGCGGCGTCCATGTCGCCGCCGGTCAGAGCCAAGGTTAACTGGCCATAAGGGGTGTCTTTGATACGGTCGATGCGCCCGGCGAGGATGCTGTAATCCACGCCCGTTTCCCTAGCAACAGTGCCCAGCAGCGGCGCGTAGGTGGCGTCGCCCTGAAACGTCAGGCGCAGGATGCGTCCAGCAACATGGGCAAAATCATCGCGCTGCTCGTTTTCTGCAACCTGCTCATCTTCTTGCACAAAGCGTTTGGTAGTGGCGTGTTGCGGGTGCAAAAACACCTCGGCCACCGAGCCGCACTCAACGATGAAGCCAGCATCCATCACCGCTACGCGGTCGCACACGCGGCGAATTACATCCATTTCATGGGTGATCAGCACGATGGTCAGGTTCAGTTCGCGGTTGATCTCAGCCAGCAGTTGCAGCACCGAGGCGGTGGTCTGTGGGTCAAGGGCGCTGGTGGCTTCGTCACAAAGCAAAATCTTCGGCTCGGTGGCCAGGGCGCGGGCAATGCCCACCCGCTGTTTCTGCCCGCCGGAGAGCTGCGCCGGGTATTTGTTGGCATGCTCTTGCAGGCCAACGCGCGCCAACAACTCAGCGACGCGCGCCTCGATGGCGCTGCGTGATAGCTCACCCGCAAGCTTCAGCGGCAAGGCGACGTTGTCGGCCACCGTCTTGGAGGAGAGCAGGTTGAAATGCTGAAAGATCATCCCGACCCGTTGACGGAAGCGCCGCAAACCGGCCGCGTCGAGTGCGGTAACGTCTTCGCCGTCAACGTCTATACGTCCGCCGGTGGGCTCTTCTAAGCGATTGATCAAGCGCAGCAGGGTGCTCTTGCCGGCACCGGAGTGGCCGATGATGCCGAACACTTCACCGCGGTCGATGTGCAGATCGCTTGGCTGTAAAGCGGGAATGTCCTGACCACTGACGCGATACGCCTTGTGGACCTGATGAAAATTGATCACGCGCTAAACCTTTTGGGTTTCAGGGTTGCCGGGTAGGCATTAACGGCCGACTAGTCTACTCGGCACTGCTTAGGTCGCAAAAATCTTTATAGACCTATACTTATAGCTAAATTGTATTAAGTGCTGGGCTGTTGAGCCGGGGCACACGCGCGCTCGTGCAAGCGGCTACTGGGCTTAACGAGCCGGACTGAGTACCAGCTGCGGTACTTGCGCGGGTTTAACCACATGGCTGATGCGCGGGCTGAAACCTGGGTCTAAGCGTTTGATGCGCGCATTAAGCAGCGAGGCAACCCACGGAAAGTCTTTGGCTTGACGCACGTCGATGCGCACGGCGCAGCGGAACGCCACTACATCGGCCGCGACCGCATCGAGCAAGCTGCGCAGGCGTTGATTGTCCTGGTTGTCCAGCATCGGCAGGCTGATGACGCTGCTCGCCGCTGACGGGTCAATTAGCTTGGCCTTTGGCTCAGTTGGAGCCGGCGTCGGTGTTTCAGCCTGTGGAGTATTGGCCAGTTGAGCGGCCTCAGTTGCAGTCGCTCGGCGTTCAGCCGCCAGGCGCACTTGCCGAACTTGCTCTAAGCGCGTGGCCTCGCTGCGAGCGGCGGCCAATTGCTCGGCTTGGCGCTGCTGTTCTGCGGCGGCCAGTTCGGTTTCTCGCGCCTGGGCGATAGCACCATCTAGGCCGGTGGTCAGCGCAGGCGCCTGCGGCATTAGGTTGCGCGCACGGCTGAGGGCTTTGGTGGCGCTGTTCAAATCACCGTTTTGCAGGGCTTTTTGCCCTTGCTGCAGGTGCGCTTCGGCGAGTTGACGCTGGAATTGCTCTAGGCGCGTATCGCCTACAGCGCGTTGTTGCAGGGTGTTCAGCTGGTTTTCGGCGCCAATTAAGTCACCGCTGATGAGGCTTTGATCGAGTTGGCGAAAGGCGCTGACCAAGTCATCCACCGGCAGGTTGGCCGGCTGTGGCGCGCTCTGGCAGCCGGCTAACAACAGAACCAGCGTCAGGGTAAAACCACGGAAAGCGAACGATTTCATTGCTGCGCGTCTCGGATTGTGCAAAAAACGCGCAAGCTTACACTGCGCCCGGCGGCATCACCAACAGTTCAAGCGGTGCGGCGGGGCAGGGCGAAGCTCAGCAAAAATAGACCGGCGGCCGTCACCACAATCGAGGGGCCGGCCGGTGTGTCTTGGAACCACGACAAACTCAGCCCGCCACACACCGCGACAATGCCCAGCAGGCTGGCACCCAGCGCCATCTGCTCGGGAGTGCGCGCATGGCGTTGGGCCGCTGCCGCAGGGATGATCAGCAAGGAGGTAATCAGCAGCACGCCGACAATTTTCATCGCCACGGCAATCACCACCGCGATCAGCAGCATCAGGCTCAAACGAATCGCCGCCACCGGCAGGCCTTCGACCTTGGCCAGTTCCTCGTGCACGGTAATCGCCAACAAGGGCCGCCACAGCAGCGCCAGCAGTACCAGTACCAGCGCGCTGCCGCCGACGATCCAGGCTAAATCAGTTGGGCCAACGGCCAGCAAATCGCCGAACAGATAACCCATCAAATCGATGCGCACATCCTGCATAAAACTCAGTACCACCAAGCCTAGGGACAAGGTGCTGTGCGCCAAGATGCCCAGCAGCGTGTCGGCGGCCAGTGGTTGGCGGCTTTGCAGGGTCACCAGCAATACTGCAAGCAGTACGCAGCCAACCGTCACCGCCAGCATCGGGTTGACGTCCAGCATCAAGCCCAGCGCCACGCCGAGCAGCGCCGCATGCGACAGGGTGTCCCCAAAGTAAGCCATACGCCGCCACACCACGAACGAACCGAGCGGGCCAGCCACTATCGCAAGGGCCAAGCCGGCGAGCAGGGCGTTGAGGAGGAAATCAGCCATGGGTGCAGTCGTCCCCGTGGATGTGTGGTTTGACGCGGCCTTTGATGCTCAGGCCGGCTGCGTTTTCGCTGATCACCGCGCCGTGCAAATCGTGCTCATGGTCGTGGCGATGGGTGTAGATGGCCAGGCTCTGGGCGTCCTGGCCGAACAGTTCGACGAAGGCGGGATCAAAACTGACCTGCTCAGGATGCCCAGAGCAGCACACATGGCGATTCAGGCAAACCACCTGATCGGTGGTGCTCATGACCAAGTGCAGGTCGTGCGAGACCATCAGCACACCGCAGCCATAGCGGTCGCGCAATTGGGTAATCAGCCGGTACAGCTCGGCTTGGCCGGCGACGTCGACACCCTGCACCGGCTCATCCAGCACCAGCAATTCGGGTTCGCGCAGCAAGGCACGGGCCAACAGCACCCGCTGCAACTCACCGCCGGAGATGCTTTGCAGCGGGCTGTCGATCACCTGAGTGGCACCCACTTCAGTCAATGCAGCCAGCGCACGCCGGCGATCAACCCCCGGCACCAAGCGCAGAAAGCGCAGCACCGAGAGCGGCAAGGTGGCATCGACGTGGAGTTTTTGCGGCATATAGCCGATGCGCAACTTGGCTTTGCGCCAAACGCTGCCGCTGTTTGGCTTGAGCAGGCCCAGCACAACCCGCACCAAGGTGGTTTTGCCAGCGCCGTTAGGGCCGATCAGGGTAACAATCTCGCCCGGGTTTACGCTCAGCTGCACATCCTGCAGCACCTGCTGGCCGGCGAAGGTCACGCTCACCCCATCGAGACGGATCAGCGCATCACTCATGCCGGCTCCCGGCAGCCAGCACACAGGCCGACCACTTCCACCATTTGGCTTTCCACGGCAAAACCGACCTCAGCTGCCGCATTGACGATGGCATTGCTGATTGTCGTCTGCTCCAATTCAATGGCCGCGTTGCAGCCTTGGCAGATCAGAAACTGGCCTTGGTGAGCGTGCTCTGGGTGGCTACAGCCAACAAAGGCGTTAAGCGAGGCGATGCGGTGCACCAAACCGTTTTCCAAGAGGAAATCCAGCGCGCGATACACCGTGGGAGGCGCTGCGCGACGACCGTCGGCCTCGCTCAATACGCCAAGAATGTCATACGCGCCCAATGGCTTGTGGCTCTGCCAAACCAGTTCCAGCACGCGTTTGCGCAGGACTGTCAGGCGCAAGCCTTGGCGCGTGCAGATACTTTCAGCTTCAGCCAGGGCATGGCTGACGCAGTGAGAATGGTCATGCGGGCGGGAGGCCAGAGGTGCTTGGGTCATGGGCGACGACGAATTATGCGAGAGACGTTATTATATTACCTGTTCCTTTACGGTTGAGTGCTCCTTGTGCCGCGTCTTTTTCCGACTTTATCGCTGTTGATCAGTATTTTTTTAGTGAGCTTCGCCGCCCGTGCGCAGCCTCAAGACCCCGTGCGCGTGCTGACCAGCATCAAGCCGCTGCAACTGATTGCGGCTGCCGTGCAAGACGGCGTTGGACAGCCAGGCGTGCTGCTGCCACCGGGGGCGTCGCCGCATCATTACGCGCTGCGGCCCTCCGATGTACGCCGCGTGCGCGATGCCGACCTGCTTTACTGGATTGGCCCTGACCTCGAGAGTTTCTTGCCGCGCGTCTTGGCCGGCCGCGACAAAACCAGCGTGGCGGTGCAGGGTTTGCCGGGCTTGAGCTTGCGTCATTTCGGCGACAGCCGCGCGCCAGCCGCCGAGCATAAGGATGATCACACCGATGAGCATGATCACGCGCATCGCTCCGGCAGTTTGGACGCGCACCTGTGGTTATTGCCGGCCAATGCCAACGTAATCGCCGATAAAATGGCTGCTGATTTAGCCCTGGCTGACCCGACTAATGCTGCGCGTTATCAGGCCAATGCCAAGGCTTTTGCCGGCCGCCTCAACGCACTCGACCAGCGACTGACAGCCCAGTTAAGCGGCCTGAGTGGAAAACCCTATTTTGTTTTCCACGAAGCTTATGACTACTTTGAATCCGCTTACGGTCTGAGTCACGCCGGTGTACTCAGTGTGCTCGGTGAGGTGCAGCCAGGTGCGCAGCATGTGGCGGCCATGCGTGAACGCCTGCAGCAAGCCGGGCCGACCTGCCTGTTCAGCGAACCCCCGTTTCGCCCGCGCCTGGCGCAAACCCTCAGCGCCGGGCTACCGGTCACCCTGGCCGAACTGGACGCCATGGGCGCAGACCTAACAGTCGATGCGCAAGGGTATGAAACTCTGCTGACTAACCTTGCTGATGAACTGGCGGGCTGTTTGCAAGCGCTGAAATAGCCCGCGCTGATCAGAACGCGAATGGCAGCGCCAGCCCAACGTGCTGGCGCTGGGCTAGGCGGCGCTGAAACTCGTCTGGATCGTGGATCAGCACTTCTTGCCCGGCGAATGACTCGGCCGCGATCAGCCGCGACAGCCAGAAACGCACGCAGGCGATACGCAGCATGGCGGGCCACAGCTCGGCCTCTGTCGCCGTGAAGGGCCGCAAGTTGGCGTACGCGCCCAGCAGTGCTTGCGCGCGTTTGCTGTCGAGGCTGCCGTCCTCCTGCGAGCACCAGTCATTCAGGGTAATCGCCAGGTCGTAAAGCATCGGGCCCGAGCAGGCGTTATAAAAGTCGATCACGCCGGCCAGATGGTTGCCGTCAAACAGCACGTTGTCGCGGAACAAATCACCATGCAGGTTGGCTTGCGGCAGGGCGAAGATGCGCGGCTTTAGCGCGTGGATCTCCGCCAGCGCATCGCTTAACAAGGGCAGTTGTTCATCGGGCAGTTGCAAGGCCAGGCTTGGCCCTTCGGTCAGCATCCAGTCCAAGCCGCGATCACTTTTGCGCGGCAGCGGCTGCGCCCGCGTCGCCAGGTGGATACGCGCCAACAGAGCGCCCACTTCTTGGCAGTGATGCGAATTAGCCTCGGCTATGTGCTTGCCGCACAGGCGCGGCTGCAACAGCGCGGGTTTCTCCGCCAGGCTGCGCAATGCTTCACCGCGTGCAGTACGCAGGGCGTAAGGCACCGGCAAGCCGGCGTTATGCAGCACGTCGAGCAGTTCAATAAAGAACGGCAGATCGGCACTCGGGCCGCGCTCAATCAGGGTGAGTACGAACTCGCCCTGTTCTAGGCTGACAAAGAAATTGCTGTTCTCGCTGCCAGCGGCAATGCCCTGAAAGTCGAGTAAGCGACCCAAGCCGTATGGCGCGAGGAATTCTTCGAGCTCATGACGTTCAAGCGGAGTGAACACGGACATCGCAGAACTGCCTTATTTACCAGCTGAAAATTTCCCAGGCCGGAATCAACATATCCGGGCTGTCCGAACGGACGAAGTTGCCATCGCTGCCATCGGCGCGCACCAGAAAGTACGGCACGCCGCCTTTGGGGGTGACCTTAACGGCGTAGAGAAAACCATTAACTCGGTATTCTTGGATTGTACGGTCACCGTCCTGGCGAATGGTTACATCTGGGTCAGCCGAGACGGGATCTTCAGCATGAACAGCCAGGGCAGTGAATGCCAGCAGGCTGGCCAGCAACAGGCGGTTGAGTGTGCGCATGGTAACCTTGTCCTTTTGATTTTAATGGTGCGGCCATTCTACCGCCGCCCCCGCCGAAAAGGTTGATCCTGCTCATGAGCCAAACTCCCTTAGTCCTGGTTGACGGTTCGTCTTACCTTTACCGCGCCTTTCATGCCCTGCCGCCGTTGACCACCTCCAAGGGCTTGCCCACCGGTGCGGTAAAAGGTGTGCTGAATATGCTCAAGAGCCTGCGCAAGCAGTATCCGGGCAGCCCGTTTGCCGTGGTGTTTGATGCCAAGGGCGGGACGTTTCGCGATGAGATGTATGCCGAGTACAAAGCTAATCGGCCGTCGATGCCAGACGATCTGCGCGTACAGGTAGAGCCGTTGCACGCCAGCGTTAAGGCCATGGGTTATCCGCTGCTGTGCGTTGACGGCGTCGAAGCCGATGACGTGATTGGCACGCTCGCCCGGCAATGCGCCAGCGAGGACCGCGATGTGGTGATTTCCACCGGCGATAAGGACATGGCTCAGCTGGTTTGCCCGCACGTTACCTTGGTCAATACCATGACCGGCAGTGTTTATGACATCGAGGGCGTGAAAACGAAATTTGGGGTCGGGCCTGAGCTGATCATCGATTATTTAGCGCTGATGGGTGACAAGGTCGACAACATTCCGGGTGTTCCGGGTGTTGGCGAAAAGACCGCGCTGGGCTTGCTGGTCGGTATCGGCGGCGGGCTGGATGTGGTTTATGCCAACCTTGATAAGGTGCCGGAGTTGCCAATCCGTGGGGCCAAAACCCTGGCGGCCAAGCTGGCTGAGCACCGCGACATGGCTTACCTGTCTTATGCCCTGGCGACTATTAAGTTGGATGTGCCGCTGAATATTGCCATCGAGTCGCTGCACCCAGGTGAGATGGACGTGCCGGCGTTGCTTGAGCTGTACGCTGAGCTGGAGTTTAAAAGTTGGCGTGATGATTTGCTGCGCAGCCATTCGCCTGCAGTGGCCAAGCCTGCTGCAAAGCCGGCGGCTGATGACCTGTTTGCGCTGGCCCCCAGCGAAAGCGCTGCGGCAAAGCCCGCTGCAGTTGCGCGGCCTGCTGAATCAGCAGTTGCTGAGCCTGCTGTTGCCGCCACTGCGGGTGACTACCAGTGCATCCTTGAGCAGGGGCAATTCGATGCTTGGCTGGAGAAGCTGAACAACGCCGAATTGATCGCCTTTGACACCGAGACCACCGGTTTGGACGCCCAGCAGGCGCAGTTGGTTGGTTTATCGTTTGCGATCAAGGCGGGGGAGGCGGTTTATATCCCCGTCGCCCATTCTTATATGGGTGTGCCCACGCAACTCGACCGCGATGCGGTGTTGCGGGCGTTGAAGCCGATTTTGCAAGACCCAAATAAGGCTAAGGTCGGCCAGCACGCCAAGTACGACATCAATATTCTCGCCAATGCCAGCACGCCGATCCACGTGCAGGGGGTGAAGTTCGACACCATGCTCGAATCCTATGTGCTCGATTCCATCGCCACTCGGCACAACATGGACAGCTTGGCGCTGAAGTACTTGGATCACAGCACCATCCGCTTTGAGGACATTGCGGGCAAAGGCGCCAAGCAGCTGACCTTCGACCAGATTGATTTGGCCCAAGCCGCCCCCTATGCCGCCGAAGACGCTGATATCACCCTGCGCCTGCACCAGCATTTATGGGCCAAGCTGCAAGCCGAACCCAGCCTGGCTGAAGTGCTGTGCGAAATTGAAATGCCGCTGGTGCCGGTGCTGGCACGCATCGAACGGCAAGGCGCGCTGGTGGATGCCAACCTGCTCGGCCTGCAAAGCAACGAGCTTGGCGAAAAGCTGGTGGCGCTGGAGCGCCAAGCGTTTGAGATGGCCGGTGAGGAATTCAACTTGGCTTCACCCAAGCAGCTTGGGGTGATTCTTTATGAGAAACTCGGGTTGCCGGTGATCAGCAAGACCGCCAAAGGTCAGGCGTCCACCGCCGAGGCGGTGTTGGCGGAGCTGGCCGAACAGGATTATGAGCTGCCCAAGGTGTTGATGCAGTATCGCTCCCTGAGCAAACTGAAAAGCACCTACACCGACCGCCTGCCAGAGCAGATCAACCCGCGTACCGGGCGCATTCACACCAGCTATCACCAAGCGGTGGCGGCGACCGGGCGGTTGTCATCGACCGACCCGAACCTGCAGAACATTCCAATCCGCACCGCTGAAGGTCGGCGCATTCGTCAGGCATTTGTCGCGCCCCAAGGCTACAAGCTGCTGGCGGCGGATTATTCGCAGATCGAGCTGCGCATCATGGCCCACTTGGCCAAGGACGAAAGCCTGCTGGATGCTTTCCGCCATGGTCGTGATGTGCATAAAGCCACTGCTGCTGAGGTATTTGGTGTAGCGCTGGAGGCGGTGAGTGGTGATCAGCGTCGCAGCGCCAAGGCGATCAACTTTGGCCTGATTTATGGCATGAGCGCCTTCGGTTTGGCCAAGCAAATTGGCTGCGACCGCAAGCAGGCACAGGCGTATATCGACGTGTATTTCGCTCGCTACCCCGGCGTGCTGGCCTATATGGAGCGCACCCGTGAGCAAGCCTCCGAGCAAGGTTATGTCGAAACGTTATTCGGCCGCCGGTTGTACTTGCCAGATATTCACGCGAAGAATCAGGCGCTGCGTAAAGGCGCCGAGCGAACCGCGATCAACGCACCGATGCAAGGCACGGCGGCGGACATCATCAAGCGCGCGATGGTGGCGGTGGATAACTGGCTGAGTGAATCCGCTCTGGATGCCAAGGTCATCTTGCAGGTGCACGATGAACTGGTGCTGGAGGTGCGCGAGGATCTGGTTGAGCAGGTCCGCGAGCAGATCAAATCGCTGATGAGCAGTGCCGCCAGTCTCGATGTACCGCTGTTGGTGGAAGTGGGCGTGGGCAACAATTGGGATGAAGCCCACTGATGCAGGGATTCGCGGTCGCACGAGACCCTGTGCGGTTAGCGCTTGGGCCTGAAGCTCACCGGCAAAGGCTCCGGCGAGCGGATTAATTTTCTCGCGGGCCTGAACTTTGTTTCGCGTCGACCACTCAGAGTTTATGAATGGCCTAGACAACCATTCGTTGCTCCTTGTGTGTTAAGTGTTGGCAAATTCTGAGCCCCGCCCTAGCGGTTCAGATGTTGAACCCCGAACTTCCCTCCCCATAGAAGTTTGGGGTTTTTTTTGCGCCATTTTTAGCCTGTATTTGTGAGGTCTTCACTGCGAGCCGTTAAAAGTAGCCGCGCCTTCGAGAGCGCGGCATGCTTTAGGCTTGAGTTTCTTGATCATCCGGCAGGGCAAACTCACCCAGTTGCATCCACTCGGCCAGCACGGCTTGGGCGTCTTCAATGCCCATGCGCTTGGGGGCGGAGAACAGTTGAATGCTGACGCGGTCGCCCCAGCGTGCCTCAATCGTCTTGCGGACTTCCAACAAGACGGTTTTGGCAGCGCCAAAGGCCAGTTTGTCGGCTTTGGTTAGGAGGATGTGCATGGGCATTTCGCTGGCAGCCGTCCAGTCCAGCATCAGCACGTCGAACTCGGTCAGCGGCTTGCGGATGTCCATCATCAACATCAGCCCGCGCAGGCATTCACGGCTACCTAAGTAGGCTTCTAGGTGCTTTTGCCAATGCAGTTTCAGCGGTATTGGCACCTTGGCGTAACCGTAACCTGGCAGGTCGACCAAGCGCCGCTCTTCGTCCAATTTGAAGAAGTTGAGCAGCTGAGTACGCCCTGGGGTCTTCGAGGTGCGTGCCAGGCTGGCGTGGGTCAAAGTGTTGAGGGCGCTGGATTTGCCGGCGTTGGAGCGCCCGGCAAAGGCTACTTCATGGCCGAAATCTTCCGGGCATTGGTCGACCTTAGCGGCGCTTATAAAAAAAGTGGCTTGCTGGCACAGGCCGATAATTGGGTTTTTAGCTTGCATCTGGGTATCCGTGAGGGCGAGCGTAGAGTGGCGTTGCAGGCGCGATGCCCTTGCGACAATTGCGCACAGCCTGCCTATCGGTGCGAAGTGCGGCAAGCTGCGTCGTTTCCGTTTCAATGGCGTCAGTATATAATGGCGTAGAATTTGTGTGCGCTTTCTACCCGCAGCCGGATAAGTGTCCACGGGAACGATTCAGATAATCTGCCTAAAGAAGCAGTACGTTCCCCCCCTGAGAGGTCTGTTTGATGGAAAAACTACTAATTGCAAGCGCTGCACTTCTGTTGTCGTTGAGTGCTCATGCAGCGCAAGACCCGGAAGCCGTGTACGCGCGCTCCTGTGGCGTATGCCACAACGGACAGTTGCCGATGGCGCCTAAGCGTGGCGATAAAGCTGCTTGGGAGCCACGTTTAGCCAAGGGTATGGACGCGCTGGTACTCAGCGTTAACAACGGTCTGAATGCCATGCCGCCTCGCGGTTTGTGTATGGATTGCACGGCCGAGGACTACCAAGCGGTCATCACGTTGATGACCGAGTAAGTTCGGCTTATAAACTCTTTCTCTTAGTCGCAAATTGGATTAGCTGATGAACAAAGTACTCGTGAGTCTGCTGTTGACCCTGAGCATGACCAGCCTGGCACAGGCTGCAGGCAATGCCGAAGCCGGTCAGGGTAAGGTCATTGTATGTGGTGCCTGTCACAGTCCTGACGGTAACAGTGCAGTCCCAACCTTCCCGAAACTGGCTGGGCAGGGCGAACGTTACTTGCTCAAGCAGTTGTATGACATCAAGACCGGCGCACGTCCTATTGTGGAAATGACCGGCTTGCTGGACAACATGAGCGACCAAGACCTAAAAGATATCTCCGCTTACTACGCCAGCCAGAAAATGACTGTTGGTGCTGCCGATCCGAAACTCGCCGCCCGTGGGGCTGAGCTGTTCCGTGGCGGCAAGCTGGAAGAAGGCATGCCGGCTTGTATCGGTTGCCATGCACCTAATGGTGCCGGCCTAGCGGCTGCGGGTTACCCAAAACTGGGTGGCCAGCACGCGGCGTACATCGCTAAGCAGTTGACTGACTTCCGCGAAGGCAACCGCACCAATGACGGCGACAGCATGATCATGCGCTCGATCGCTGCCAAGCTCAGCAACAAGGATATGGAAGCAGTAGCCAGCTATATCCAAGGTCTGCATTGATCCGTTAATACAGCGACATTGCGTAATGAAATAGGGTGGCCCAGGCCGCCCTTTTTCGTTGTGGGGATCGTTACAATGCACGGAACCCCTATTTGCCTCGCGGGTCGAACTCAGTTCGCCAACACGTCCCGGTTTTAGCCAAGGAGTAACGCATGCGTAACCTGATTCTCAGTGCCACTCTCGTCACCGCCAGCCTGTTTGGCCTGAGCGCCCATGCCGAGCCGATTGAAGCAGGCAAGCAATATGTTGAACTGAACAACCCAGTCGCGGTGTCCAAGCCTGGCAAGATCGAAGTGGTCGAGCTGTTCTGGTATGGCTGCGGCCATTGCTACAAGTTTGAAGAAACCATCAACCCATGGGTTGAAACCTTGCCTGACGATGTCAATTTCGTGCGCATCCCGGCCATGTTTGGCGGCATGTGGAACGTCCATGGCCAGCTGTTTATTACCCTTGAGGCCATGAAGGTCGAGCATAAGGTACACACGGCGGTATTCGACGCCATCCATGTGCAGGGTAAGAAGCTCGCCACGCCAGAGGAAATGGCTGACTTCTTAGTTATAGAAGGCATCGACAAAGAAGCCTTTCTCAAGACCTATAACTCTTTTGGCGTGAAGAGCCAGCTGGAAAAAGCTAAGAAGTTGGGCATGGCTTACCAGATCACCGGCGTGCCGGTCATTATCGTGGGCGGCAAATACCGGTTCGATATCGGTAGCTCCGGTGGCCCTCAGCAAGCGCTGCAAGTGGCTGATCATCTGATCGCCAAAGAACGCGCCGCGCAGTAATCGGCCCGCGCGGATAACGCGTAAATGCTCAGGCGCTGGCCGGCAAAGCGCACGATGGACCTGTGCGATGCGCGGGTCAATTCGGGATGCGTTCCAGCCAATGACTGGCCGCAAAACGGCAGCCTGCGCCTGCTCAGTTTTAATATCCAGGTGGGTATCAGCACCCAGCGCTACCACCATTATTTGACGCGTAGCTGGCAGCATTTGCTGCCGCATGCGGGGCGCAGCGGTAATCTGCAACGGATTGGCGATCTGCTCGGTGATTTTGACCTGGTTGCGCTGCAGGAAGTCGACGGCGGCAGCCTGCGTTCAGGCTACATCAATCAGGTTGAGCACCTGGCTCATCTAGGTGCCTTCCCCTACTGGTACCAGCAACTCAATCGCAACCTCGGCCGCTTAGCGCAGCACAGTAATGGTGTGCTCAGCCGGTTGCGCCCCAGCCTGCTGGAAAACCATCCGCTGCCTGGTCCGCCCGGTCGCGGTGCGATGTTGCTGCGTATTGGTGAAGGCCCAGATGCACTGGCGGTGGTGATGATGCACCTGTCATTGGGCGCGCGCACCCGCACCCGGCAGCTGGCCTATATCCGTGAGCTGTTAAGCGACTATCGGCATCACGTGCTGATGGGCGACATGAACACCCATGCCAATGATCTGTTGCTGCATTCACCGCTACGGGATCTTGATTTGTATGCACCGCAAATTGAGGCGACGTTTCCCAGTTGGCGGCCGCAGCGCTGCCTCGACCATATATTGCTCAGTTCGGGCTTAGCCTTGGAGCGCTGTGAGGTGTTGTCGCAGCCGATTTCTGATCACCTGCCGGTAGCGGTACAAATTCGCTTACCCACTTCACTGTTTACCCCCGCAACGCCTATGCTGATCGAGCCTTAAACGTGGATCGCGACTATGACCGATGACGCCCAGCGCTGGAAAAACAAATACCTAGAAAGCCTGGAACAGCAAGAAAAGCTCGAGCGCCGCTGGGATGCCCGGCTCGACCTGCTCAGGCGCGGGCTGGTACGCAGTTCGCTGGCGGCGGAGGGCAGCGACAAATCGGTCGACCAGTGCATGCAGGAACTGCGCGATATTCTGCGCCGTGACGATATCGACGTCGGCCTGTCGGCATTGATTCCGCGGTTAGAGCGAGCGGTGCTGGATTCGGAGAAGAGTCGTCAGGATCGGCTTGACCTGAACGTTTCCGGCGTTACCAGCCTGACGGATCAACTACTTGCCCTTGAACCGCCGCGCGAGGTGCGCAAAGCCCTCAAGCAGTTTGCCAAGCACATCGAAGAGCGTGCTAGCCAACCGCGAGAGTTGCCGTTACTGCTCTCTGAGTTAAGCCGTTTGCAGCAGCAGGCGTTAGCGGCGTTGGATTGCGAGGCGGCTGCGATACGCCCTGGTTTGCTGCAGCGTTTATTTGGTAGCAAAGAAGCTGGCACCAGCCAACCTGAAAGTGAGCTCGCGTCGGCCGAAAAGGCCGCAGCGCCAGCATCCGGTGCCCTTGCAGCAACACAAGCGAGCAGCCCGTTAGCTGTTATTGCAACGTTACCGAACCCTATTCATGAAGCGCCTATCGCTGCGCCACCAGTAATAGCCGCGTTGAATGCTGGAGCAGAACAGCAGCCAGTGACGCAACCAATCAGCCCGCAACCCACCCCCACTGTGCAGGTCGAGCTGCAAGAAGCATTACCCACAACCACTTCAGCACCGCTTGAGTCCTCTTTGCCTCTGCCTTCGGTGACACCCGCGCTCACACCCGCTGACGGTGATCCCGCTTACGCATTGCCAGAAGTGCCCGAGCCGGGTTATAGCGCTGTGGCAACGCATATTAGCGACAGCTTGATGGGTTTGCTTGATGAGCTGACGCTGCCGGAGCGGCACCAACCCCAAGGCGAAGCGCTGCGTCAGCGCGTGCAGGGCGGCTTGAACTGGTATGAACTAGTCTCGGTGCTGGATGACTTGGCGGTGCTGGTGCTGGCGGTGACCGATAACGGCCAGCGCGAGTTTGCCAGTTACCTCAAGCAGCTCAATGAGCGGTTGGAAGGATTTCTCGGCACCCTGAGCGAGGCGCATGAAGGCTATAACGAATCTGTTGAGAGCGCCCGTAGCTTTAATCAAGAGCTGCGTGAGCAGGTCAGTGGCTTGCAGGCCAGCGTGCAAGAAGCAGTGGACCTGCCGACCCTAAAACAATCACTGGAAGCACGTTTGGATGGTCTGCTCAGCACCGTCAGCGCCAATCAAAAACTGCGTGATGGCCATGAAGAGCAAGTGGGGCAGCGCCTGCAAAGCCTGACTCAAAAAGTTGCCGACATGGAGCAGGAAGCACAAGTGTTCCGCGATCACCTAGAAGAGCAGCGGCAGAAGGCGCTGCTCGACCCGCTCACTGGGCTGCCCAATCGAGCGGGTTGGAGCGAGCGGTTGGAGTTGGAGGTGGCGCGCTGGAAGCGCTATGGCGGCGAGTTGCTGCTGGCGGTGCTGGACATCGACCACTTCAAGCGCATCAATGATGGGTACGGCCACTTAGCCGGCGACAAAGTGCTGAAGATCATCGCGGGTGAATTGGCCAAGCGCCTGCGCAAAACTGATTTTATCGCCCGTTTTGGCGGCGAAGAGTTCGTTCTGCTCATTCCTTCCACGCCTTTGGAAGGTGGTCATCAGCTGCTGCAGACCATCTTGCAAGGGGTTGAGCAGTGCCCGTTTCACTTTCGTGGTGAGCGCGTGACCATCACCATCTCGGCCGGACTGACGGCCTTTGCTCAAGATGAAAGCAGTGAGCAGGTCTTCGAACGAGCCGACCAGGCGTTATACCGAGCCAAGGGCGGTGGGCGTAACCAAGTCGTCGTCAGTTGACCCCGCCCTGTTCAGGCTACCGCGTGCAGGTAAGGCTTCCAACTGTCCGGGATTTTATTCAGCTGTGGGTAACCGATGCTGCGTAAATGCCCGCCCGCAAGCAAGAACGGTGTATGCCGGAGTCCCTGTGGAACATCGCGCAGCTCTGGTAGCCATAGGCTCACGTAGTGGGCGTCTGGGTCATACGCGCGGGCTTGGCGCAGGGCATTAAACACCCGGTTTTGCCTGGGATCATTGCCTACACCGGCTAGATAAGCCCAGTTGCCCCAATTGCTGGCCGGGTCGTAGTCGATCAAGTGTTCCTCAAACCAGGCCGCGCCATGGCGCCAATCCTGTTGCAGATCATTGATTAAGTAGCTGGCCACCACCTGCCGGCCACGGTTAGACATAAAGCCGGTGGCAGCTAATTCACGCATATTGGCATCCACCAGCGGCATGCCGGTGAGGCCGCGTGACCATTCCTGAAAGCGTTGGTCCACCTGCAGCGGTGCATATTCGTGAGCCTGCAGGCCACCGGCTTTGAACAGCGCGCTGCCATGACGCAATAAGGTCCAGCGAAAGAAGTCTCGCCAGAGCATTTCAACCCACAGCCATTCGGTCGAATCATTGCGTTTGAATTGTGCCTCATGGCGACGTAGTTCGGCGATTACGCGGCGTGCAGAGAGGCTACCGTTGGCCAACCACGGTGAGAATTTTGACGAATACTCACTGCCGATCATGCCATTGCGAGTGTCTTTGTATTGGCGCACGCCTTGGCTTTGCCACAAATAATCACGCAGGCGGGCGAGGGCGGCAGGCTCACCACCGGAAAACGGGAAAGCGCTGGCGGGCACGCTGAGCGGCTCACCCAGGCCCAGTTGCGACAGCGTCGGCAACGGTTGCAGTAAAGCCAGTGCGCCCTCGGGCAGGCAGGGTAAATGATCGGGGGCTTGGCGCGGCTGGAACACCTGCACGCGCTTCTCAATCAGGGTGCGGAAGCGGCTGAATACATGGGGTATTTGATCGAGGCTAAAGGGCAGGTCTTCGCTGCGCAGCAAGTGATTGGCAGGTGCTTGTTGCAGCACAACGTGACCGAGGCTGGTGGCGACGCGGGCTATCTGAGCCTGCTCGTCAGGCGCGATTTCTTCTAACGTCAGCACGCGATCGAGCTTAAGTTGCGCCACCAGCTGTGGAATGACCTGCTCCGGTGTGCCGATGTGGACCAGCAGCCGCGAGCCGCGCTGGCGCAGTTGGCTGTCCAGCGCCATCAGGCTTTCCAGCAAAAAGCGCATGCGCTGCACGCCCATGCGGCGCATGCCGAATGGGTTAAGTTGCAGCTGGACGGGGTCCAGCACATACACCGGCAACAAGCATTCAGCTGCTAGGCCTGCCTGCAGCGCAAGGTGATCATCAAGGCGAAGATCCTGTTTGAACCACAGCAGTGCGCGCATGATGGAGGCTCCGGATCAATACAAGAGTTATACAAGTAGGTGTTGGTGTACAACATAAGTCTAGCAGTATCACATGCAGCCTGCCCATGCCGCCGGCTCGCCTGATGCTTTTGGCCGATCAAAGGCGTTTTCTCCTGCGGGAGGCACTAAACTCTGCCGGTCTGCTAAGGAGTCACTATGGAAATTTTCGGCATTGCCGCGTTGATCTTTCTGGTCACCGACCCATTCGGCAACATCGCCATCTTTATTGCCGCGCTGAAAAACGTACCGACCAAACGCCGTTTATGGATAGCCGGACGTGAGCTGTTGTTTGCTCTGGCCTTGTTGCTCTTGTTCCTGACCTTCGGCGACAAAGTGCTCAGCGCCCTCGGCTTGTCACGGGAGGCCACGGCCATTGCCGGCGGCATCATCCTGTTTGTGATCGCCATGCGCCTGATCTTCCCTGGTCCGCAAGGCGTGCTGGGCGATGTGCCGGATGGCGAGCCGATGTTGGTGCCGCTGGCCACCCCGGCAGTGGCCGGGCCTTCGGCGCTGGCGGTGTTGATGACCTTACGTAACACCCACGAAGGGCCGCTTTGGGAGCTCTACGTCGCGGTGCTGCTGGCCTGGGCGGCCACTGCATTTATTCTGTTGCAGGCCTCGTTTCTGCAGCGTTTTCTTGGCCCCCGCGGCTTAACCGCAGTGGAGCGACTGATGGGCATGCTGTTGATCATGCTCAGCGTCGACATGCTGTTGGATAACCTGCAAAGCGTGTTGCATATCAGCCCATGAAATTTTTTTACCTAAGCATGTTCGCCCTGCTGCTGGTCGGTTGCAGCAGTGGCCCACGGTTCGATGACAGCTACACCGCCATCGGCCAGAATAGCCGCGTGCAGTACATCGTGTTGCACTACACCTCCACCGATTTAGCGCGTTCGCTGCACCTGCTTACTGAAGAGGAAGTCAGCAGCCATTATTTGATTGGCGAGACGCCGGCGACTATTTATCGCTTGGTTGATGAGAATCGCCGCGCTTGGCATGCCGGTGACAGCCAATGGCAGGGCCGCACCTGGCTGAATGGCACCACCATTGGCATTGAGCTGGTTAATCAGGGCTTTTCTGACACACCCACGGGCCGCCAGTGGCAGCCGTTCGCCCCTGCGCAGATCGATGCGCTGATCGTCTTGCTTAAAGACATCATGCAACGTCATCAGCTGGCGCCTGGCAGCATCCTTGCCCACAGCGACATTGCCCCGCAGCGCAAGGTTGACCCAGGCCCATTATTCCCTTGGCAGCGTCTGGCCGATGCTGGCCTGGTGCCGTGGCCGGACCCGACCGAGGTGGCGCGTCAACAGGCGCTGTTCAGTGCCAGCCTGCCGACGGTGCACTGGTTTCAAGAACAGCTGCTGCGCCACGGCTATGCAGTGCCCGTGCATGGTGAGTTGGACCTGGCCACGCGTAACGTGATCGCCGCTCTGCAGATGAAGTACCGCCCGGCCCGCTATGACGGTGAACCGGACGCCGAGACGGCGGCCTTGCTCATGGTGCTTAACCGCTAGGCGTAACCCACTCACACCGGCAATGCGACATAGAACTGTGCGCCTTGGCCGACGCGTGAGTGCACGCCGATTTGCCCGCCATGCAGCTGGACGATTTCTTTGCACAGGGCCAGGCCAAGCCCGGCGCCACCTTTCTTGCGGCTGATTTGCACAAAGGGTTCAAAGATCCGTGTTTGCTGGCTGTAAGGAATGCCATCGCCATTGTCGGCCACGCTAAGCACCACCCGCTGGTCTTGATGCCGCGCCTGCAGGCGGATTTGCCCACCGAGCGGGCAGTGGCGCAGGGCGTTGGCGATCAGGTTATCCAGCACTCGCTCAATCTGCAGCCGGTCAATCTGTATGTCCGGCAGTTCGTTGTGCACCTCGCACTCCAAGCCCACCATTAACTCTGCTGCTTGCCCGCTAAAGCGCTGCTGAGTTTGCAGCAGCAGGGGCTCTAGCGCGCAGGCGGACAACTCCAAAGTTTGCAGGCCGTTCTGGTAGCGGGAGAAATTTAGCAGGTCGTTGATCAGCTTTAGCAGGCGGTGCATTTCTTCATCCACGGTATTCAGCAGATCCGTTTCGCGCGATTCGGCGGCGAACTGCACACGCTCCTGCAGCAGTGAAAACGCCATTAGCATGCCAGTGACCGGGGTGCGCAGCTCATGCGAGGCGCGCAGCACAAACTCGCTGCGCACGCGCTCAAAGGCGCGTTGCTCAGTCACATCGCGCAGCACCATTACGGCGCACATTAAGCGCCCCTCGCTGTGGCTCACCCCGGACAGGCTGTACGCCAACAAACGGTTTTCGCCGTCGATCTGCACCTGCAGATCAGGCAGGGTTTCGTCGATATTTGCACCCTGCAAAATATGCCGCACCTGATCAGCTAAGTCAGCGCGCTGCAGAGCCACATCCAAGGTTTGCCCGAGCTGTTCCTGGCCCCAGTCCAGCTGGCGTTGCGCCACCGGGTTAACGTGCTCAACGCGGCCGGCGCAATCGAAGATCAGCAAGCCATCATCAATGCTATCGAGTACCGCCTGTAGGCGCCGCTGCTCAGCCTGCAACGCCGCCATATCACTGTTTTTAAATTCACGTAAGGATTCGGCCATCAGGCCGAACCGCTGGCTCAGGGCCGATATTTCCGCTACCGGGGTCAGGGGCAGAGTGACTTGAAAATCACCCTGGCCGATCTGGTCGGCGGCCTGTGCCAGCGCCTCAATTGGCCGGCCAAAACGTTGGGCGATGCTGTTGGCGGTGACAAAGCCAATCACCAGCACGGCCAGGCCGATCAGCCCGATCAGCCCGGCGATCAACCACGCGCGTTCGCGGGTGCGCACCTCCTCCAACTCCACGGCATCGATATAGCGACTTTGCAGGGCGTTGAGGCGATTGCGCAGGTCATCGATGGCGCTGCCGAAGCGGTCATTATTGAGCAACTCGCTGCGTACATTCGTTGGGTTGGCCAGCAGGTCATCGAAGGTGGCGTAGCTGCGCTCGACCTCAGCAATCGTTTGGTGGTCGCTTTCATCGGTGGCGCTTTCGGCGGCGCGTTGCAGCCAATAGTTGAATTGCTGATCGGAGATTTTCAGCGCCTCGCGGTCGAGGTTTTCAGCGAGCAGCAAACTCACCTGCTTACCCAGCTCCTGACGCAAGCCTAGGCTTGCATCAATAATCTGCAGGTTGCGCGTCATCGCTTGGCTCTGCACTTGAGTCAGCTGCAGCACGCTGAACATGCCCAAGAGCAACCCGACCAAGGCGACGGTCACCAGCGCACTGCTGCTGATAAACAGTCGGCTGCGCAAGTTCATAAGCTGAGCTGCTTGCGTTTGCGGTACAGGGTTGAGGCATCAATACCAAGGGTTTTTGCCGCTTGGTCGAGGCTCTCGCTGCTGGCCATCACCGCGCTGATGTGGGCTCTTTCCAGTGCTTCCAAGCTCAGCAGATCACCGACTTGCGGCGCATTCAGGCCGGCCTGCGGGCACAAGCCTAAATGGCTGGGCTGGACGTGCTCCTCAGTGCAGATGATGCTGGCGCGCTCGATCACATTGCGCAGCTCACGGATATTGCCCGGCCAGGCGTAGCTGAGCAGCGCGTCGCGCGCTTCATCACTGAACTGGCGCGCTGGGCGTGTGTAATCCACTACAAAGCGCGCGAGGAAGCGCTCGGCTAAATCAACAATATCCTCGCGGCGCTCGCGCAGGGGCGGCAGGGTCAGGGTGATGACGTTCAGGCGATAGAGCAGGTCTTCGCGAAAGCGCCCGTCTTGGACCATCTCACCCAGATTCAGGTTAGTGGCCGCAAGGATGCGCACATCGGCCTGACGCGTCACCGGGTCGCCAATACGTTCGTATTCTTTGTCTTGGATAAAGCGCAGCAGCTTGGGCTGCAAGATCAGCGGGAAGTCGCCAATTTCATCGAGGAACAATGTGCCGCCATCGGCCTGGTTAACCCGGCCCAAGGTGCTTTCACTGGCGCCAGTAAATGCGCCGCGGTTATGCCCGAACAACTCACTTTCCATCAGCTCGGCAGTCAACGACGGGCAGTTGATGGTGATGCAGGATTTTTTTGCGCGCTTGCTCCAACGATGAATAGCTTGCGCCAACTCGCCCTTGCCGGTGCCGGACTCGCCGAGAATCAGAATATTGGCATCGGTGTCAGCCACCTGTTTGGCCGTTTGCAGCACTGCCATCAATGCTGGGCTCTGTGAGTCGAGGCCGTCGCCGGGTTTGCGCACGTACCCTTCTAAACGCTCCAAGCGCTCGCTTAACTGACGGGCTTCCAGCTGTTTGGCAGCGGCCAAGCGCAGCAGTTCGGGGCTGCAAGGTTTAACCAAATAATCTGCAGCGCCCGCTTGGATGGCATCAACCGCACTGTCGACCGCTGAGTGCGCGGTGACGATGACCACACGCATCCATGGCGCTTGTAAGCGCATCTGCGCCAGCACCTCCAAGCCATCATCCGCGCCCAAACGCAGGTCGAGAAAGCACAGGTCGAACACGTGGCGCAGCAATAGGCTATCGGCTTGGGTTGCGCTATTAGCGGTGCTGACATGGTAGCCCGCGTCTTCTAGGCAATAACGGAAGGTACGCAGGATTGCGGGTTCGTCATCGACCAGCAGGATACGTCCGAGGCTGTGTTCCTCTGTGCGTGTGTGCATGTGCATCTCCTTGAGCCATTCGGCAGTACGTCGTGCTCAAGGTTAGTCCACGTTGTGTCGTGCAAGTTGCACGGCTGCTTTGTACAGACCATGCAAGCTGCACGTCCAGAGTGGTTCTGATTATTGGTTAACTAATTGATATGTATAGGTTAATTTTAATTTTAAAGGCTGGCATGGTGCTTGCGATGTAAGGGTAGGTGCGGCGAAAACAGCCGCTTGAGCACTATCCATTGGAGGAACTGCCATGCACACATTTAAAAAGCTGACCTTGGCCATGGCGACAGCCGGCTTGATCGGTCTGACGCCCATCAGTGCGTTTGCCGCTGAAAGCTCTACCCGCAGCGACCTCACCGAAGCGCGCCAAGAAGGCTCAATCTGGACTGCATTTGCGCTCAACCGCCACCTCAACCCCTTCACCATTGATGTGGACGTGGAAAGCGGTAGCGCCAAGCTGACCGGTAAGGTTGAAACCGATGTGGAGCGCGACCTGGCTGAACAAATTGCGCTGGGCATCGAGGGGGTCACCAAGGTGGATAACCAGCTGACCCTCGACCCTGACTTTGAAGCCAAAGCCGGCAGCGAGCCATCCATGTCGCAGCGTTTTGATGACGCGACGCTGGTGGCCACGGTGAAATCCAAACTGCTGTGGAACAGCAATACCGAAGGCCTGGATATTGATGTCAGTGCGGTCAACGGCATGGTCAGCCTCAACGGCAGCGCGCAAACCGCCGAGGCCAAGGAGCTGGCCGGTCGACTGGCGGCCAACACGGACGGTGTGCGTGAGGTGAATAACCTGCTCAGCGTCAGCGCTGGCAACACCGCTGCCGCCAAAGCGCAGAACGCAGCGGATGACACCGGTGTGGCGATCAGTGATGCCTGGATCAGCAGCAAGGTGAAATCCAGCCTGATCTACAGCCGCAACCTTGATGGCTTGGACATCACGGTGGAAACCGTGAAGGGCATGGTCAGCCTGAGCGGCAATGTATTGAGCGACGCTGAAAAGCAGCTGGCCGTAGAAACGGCCCGCAATATCCGTGGCGTTCGCGGTGTAGATGCTGACGCGCTGCGCATCAAAAGCTAAGCCATTCGGGCTGCCTGTTACCCAGTGCAGCCTACTTTTAAGGCGGTTATCGCCGCTGTTACAGCCAGAGGAGAGTCACCATGACTGACAAAATCCAGCAACTGAACGAGCTAATCGAAATCACTCGTGATGGTCAGCGCTTTTATCAGCACGCCCACGATGAAGTGAAAGATGTGCGCCTAAAAGTGCTGTTCCGCGACATGTCGCAGAGCAAGAAAGAGCTGATCAGTGCCTTGGCCGTAAAGGTCAGCGCTAACAATGAAAAGCCAGCGGATGGCGGCACCATGGTGGGCAAGCTGCGTCAGGTATACGCCGACACTAAGGCCGCCTTGGTCAGCGATGAAGCGGCCACGTACGTGGCGCAGTTGGAGGAGGCCGAAGATCGCATCCTGCACGCGTTTGAAGATGTACTGAAAGACGCTGATCCGGATGTGCAGGCGCTGCTTGCCCTGCAAATGCCGACTGTGCGCGCCAACCATGACCGCATGCGTGACCTCAAGCAGTCTATGCAATAAGGCATCAGGGGCGCGGCGTGTGCTGTGCTCCTCACCTGCTGCACGTCGTGCCGCCGTTTCATCGCAAAGGGTTTTTTACCCAAGGAGAATCACCATGTTGAGTTGGGCTATTACCTTTTTGATTATTGCCATCATCGCCGCGGTACTGGGCTTTGGCGGCATCGCTGGCACCGCCACCGGGATCGCGAAAATCCTATTCTTGGTGTTTTTGGTGCTGTTTATTGTCTCGTTCATCATGGGCCGTCGCCCAAAGGTGTAGGAGCGCACAGCATGCATTGTGTTAAGACGCTGCTTGTCGCCCTGATGCTGGGCGGCAGTGCGGCGGCTTTGGCCGCCGACAACCCACAGCCTTTGGCTGTTGAACCTGCTTACGCACCCGTTTTGACCCAAGGATGGCCCGCCATCCGTCACGTTGAACATGCGTGGCCGCAGTGGATGCGCAACCTGACGGGTACGGTGCTGGTGCTTGAGCAAGAGCGACCTTGGGCAGGGATGTGCGCACAACTGCAATGCGCCCGGGTGCCGGGGCTTAACTCCTACTCGCCGTCTTTTGCTGACGACTATGAACACGCTGCGCAACAGCCTAATGGCTTAGCGCAGGTCCGCCACACTTCGTTGCCGCGGTCTGCTCAGCCTGACGCCGCCACAGCGCAGCGGTTTAGTTTTTAGCTTTAGCTGCATTGCCTGAGCACGGTAGAGCGTGCAGGCTGCCGAAACACCGCGTCGCTCTGCTGCAAGCGTTTCTCATGCACTGAACATTCCTCGCCCGGCCCCGCACTGCGTGGTTTTTACGGCGCCCGACTTTCTCTATTCATCTCATCTCATCTCATCTTCTCTTCTCAGCGAATGCCTGGCTTGGGCAGCGCGACCTGTCGCTTCTTAATTTATCCACACGCGCATTCGTGCCAAAGACTCAGCCAGATGCACCTGCGTAACACCGCCGTGCAAGTTGCACGGTGAAAAGCTGGCGATCATGCAGCATGCACGTATTAACATTTGCAGATTCGCAGTAAGTAACTGAAATATAACAATTTTAAAGTTATTAAAAGCTGGCACGAGCCCTGCAATAACCCTAATAAGGTTGCTCCGGCAGCCCGCTAAAACGGTTGAGGGCGTATTTAAGCGCCTTCGTTCTACAGCAGCACAGCCGTTGCAGTTCGATTTATATAAGGAGAATCACCATGTTGAGTTGGGCTATTACCTTTCTGATTATTGCCATCATCGCCGCCGTATTGGGCTTCGGTGGTATCGCTGGCACCGCCACCGGGATCGCGAAAATTCTGTTCCTGGTGTTTCTGGTGCTGTTCATCGTCTCGTTCATCATGGGCCGTCGCCCCAAAGGCTAAGGAGCTGTCATGCGTGCTCTCAAGACTCTGCTGGCAGCCTGGGTGCTAAGCGGCAGCGCGGCAGCTCTAGCGGCCGATACCGATGCGCAATTCCACCTCAATGAATTGCTCTCCAGCGACGTGGCATACCAAGAAACGTGGCAAGAACTGCTGGAAGGCGAGAGCCGCCTGCCGGATTGGGTGATGAACCTGAGCGGCGTCGCCAGCCCGATGCAGGGTTTAGAAGATGATGGCGATAACTACTTGGTGGGCGAGCTATGCCCAGCGCAAAACTGCTTTGATCAGCGCCTGTACGTCGCATTCACGTGGGACAAAGACAACGCTTACGCACTGTATGTGCAACTGCCGGCCGGTTTGCCAGCCGATCGCGCGCCCAGCCAGCACGCCACGCTGCGTTGGTTAGGCGAGCCGGATGAAGCGGTCCAACAGTTGCTGCTTGAGCAACTGCAGAAAGACCCGAACTGGTATTGATGACTGCTGCAACGCTCCTTGGGCGGCCTTGAGCTGCCCCTTTACACCCCAGCTTCACCAGCCGCGCTATCATCCAGCCCATTAACAGGGGGATCGGTATGCTCAACGGCTTGTGGCTGGGTTTTTTTGTGGTGGCGGCGATTGCCGGCCTGTCGCGCTGGTTGCTGGGCGATGACCCCACCGTGTTTGCCGCGATGGTCGAAAGTCTGTTCGCCATGGCCAAGCTGTCGGTTGAGGTGATGGTATTGCTGTTCGGCACCCTGACGCTTTGGCTGGGCTTGCTGCGCATCGCTGAGAAAGCTGGATTGGTCGACGCCTTAGCGCGGGTCCTCGGCCCGCTGTTTGCGCGCTTGATGCCCGAGGTGCCACGCGGCCATCCAGCACTCGGTTTTATCACCATGAACTTCGCGGCCAATGGCCTTGGCCTTGACAACGCGGCTACGCCAATCGGCCTAAAAGCCATGCGGGCGCTGCAGGAGCTCAACCCCAGCAGCACTGTGGCGAGTAATGCACAAATCCTCTTTTTAGTGCTGAACGCCTCGTCGCTGACCCTGTTGCCCGTGACCATTTTTATGTACCGCGCGCAGCAAGGTGCGGCGGACCCAACCTTGGTGTTTCTGCCCATTCTGCTGGCCACCAGTGCATCGACCTTGGTCGGCTTGCTTTCGGTCGCGATTATGCAGCGCCTGCGCTTGTGGGACCCGGTGGTATTGGCGTACCTGATCCCTGGTGCGTTGGCGTTAGGGGCGTTTATGGCGCTGCTGGCGACTATGTCAGCCACGGCATTGGCGGCACTTTCCTCGCTGGCCGGTAACCTCACACTGTTCGGTATTGTGCTGATGTTTTTGCTAGTCGGCGCGCTGAAAAAAGTCGCGGTGTATGAGGAATTTATTGAAGGCGCGAAGGAAGGCTTTGATGTAGCCAAAAGCCTGCTGCCCTATCTGGTCGCCATGCTCTGCGCGATTGGCGTGCTGCGTGCCTCCGGCGCATTAGCCTTTGGCCTCGACGGGATTCGCTGGCTGGTTGAGTGGGTCGGGTGGGACACGCGCTTTGTCGAAGCCTTGCCCACGGCCATGGTCAAGCCGTTTTCTGGCAGCGCAGCGCGCGCCATGATGATCGAAACCATGCAGACCCATGGCGTCGACAGCTTTGCAGCGCTGGTGGCGGCCACCATCCAAGGCAGCACGGAAACCACCTTTTACGTGCTGGCAGTGTACTTCGGCGCGGTGGGTATTTACCGCGTGCGCCATGCCGTGGGCTGTGCGCTGCTGGCGGAATTTGCTGGCGTGGTGGCAGCCATTTACGTGTGCTACTGGTTCTTCGGCTAAGCGTTCGGCAACGATCTGCTGCGCGTCGGCCCTGCATCTTTCGTGACGCGTTTAGCCCCCCTCTCCCATGCGTGGAAGAGGGTTAGGCTGCAACGCTATTGCACGACCTGAAAGCGCAGCACGCCAATCATTTGCCCCGCTTCGGTCAGCACCTGCACCTGCCAGCGGCCTACCGCGTCGGCCGGGAAGTTTTGCTTGTGGGTCCAGGCGCGATAGCCCTTTTTGCGCCCGCCGTGAATATCCAGGGCGATGCGTTCGATCTCACGGCCGTTATGCCGCCAGACGTGATAGATCCGCTCATTCAATCCGCGCGGCGCATTGATCGCGGCGTAGGCGTACAGCCCTTGTTGGTGCAGTTGCGTGTCGCTGATGGTTTTGAGCGGGTTCACCGGTGCGCGTTGCGCATCGTTCATTTCAGTGCTGACGGCCACCTCGTTCAGCCACAGCGTGGCTGGCGGCACCCAAATACGCGCCAGCCAGCCACCGCCGCCGAGCAAGGTCATCAGCCCGACCAGCACCAGCCAGCGCCACCAACGCTTTGCGCTAATCACCGTGTACAGCGACGGAAACGACAGCACCACCGCAGCCGCCAGTGCCAGCGGATAACTCTGCGCGGTGGTCAGCTTAAAGATGATCGGCAACGCCGTGAGCAGCAACGCGAACAATGCCAGCGTGTGAAAAGCGAGAAACAGCCAGCGCCTGGGCGCCAGCCATTTGTAATACAGCGGGTCGATGATCGAAATAAGCGCCGCGCTCGCCAGCAGGCCGCTGAACAGCAGTTGGCCGCTGTTCCAGGTGGTGGTGATAAAAAAGAACGGCAGGACGAAGAACAGGCTCTCTTGGTGGATCATCTGCGTGGCATAGCGCAGCAGCGGCGGCGGTAATTCAAAGCCGAACCAATGAGCAATACGTTCACGCAACACGTTTTCGAGAATCAGCCATAACCAACTGACCAGCATCACCAACGCCAGCACCTGAGCCAACTCGGCCTGACGCTCGACCAGCAGAAAGCTCGCTAGCCCCGAAACGAAGCCAAAAATTGCGACCACGCCAGGATGGCGCTGCACCAGCGCGATTAGCCTAAAGACTTGTTGTTTCAACACGGGCATAGCATGAACTCGATGGCGGCGTGGCGTGAGCGATGCGCGCTGGCTTTGCGCGCGCACACAGGTTTTGACCGGGCGCAGAGCATATCGTGCCTAGCGGCCAAGGACGCACGGCTGGTCGCCTTTGGCTTAGGTATTTGCTCGCTGCAGCGCCCGGCTTCGTGCTGCTTTGCAGCAGAGGCTTACACGTGTTGTCGGTATTACGTCGTGCAACCTGCGGCTGAGCGGTTAGACTCTTGGCCTCCGGGCGCACTCAAAAAGAGCGTTTGGCTCAACAATAAACAGAAAAGGAGAACTCCCATGAAAGGCACATCCCTTGCGTGGGCCCTGTCCGCTGCACTTGCAGGTATCACCCTGAGCAGCGCCGTACAGGCCGAAGAAAAATTTGTCACCATCGGCACCGGTGGCCAGACCGGCGTTTATTACGTGGCCGGTCAATCGATTTGTCGCTTCCTTAATCGTGGCGCAGATGAACACGGCATCAAGTGCAACGCGCCCGCCAGCGGCGGCGGCGTAGCCAACGTCAATGGCATCCGCAGTGGCGAATTCAACTTCGGCATCATGCAGTCGGACCACCAGTACAAAGCCTTGAAAGGCGCGGCGCCGTTTGCGAATGAAGGTGCGATGGAGGATATCCGTGCGGTGTTCTCGCTGCAGAGCGAAGTGTTCACCATTCTTGCCCGCCGTGACGCCAACATCAGCAGTTTCGATGACCTCAAAGGTAAGCGCGTTAACATCGGCAACCCCGGTTCCGGTCAGCGCGACACCTTAGATGAGATCATGCAGGTCAAAGGCTGGGACCGCTCTGTGTTCTCCCTGGCCGCTGAGTTGAAGCCGGCTGAGCAGGCATCGGCACTGGGTGATAACAACATTGATGCGATGACCTATTTCGTGGGCCATCCAAATGGCGCGATTCAAGAAGCCACCACCACCACGGATGCGGTGCTGGTGCCGGTGACCGGCGCCGAAATCGACAAGCTGCTAGCGGAGAAGAGCTACTACACCACCGCTGAAATTCCAGGCGGCATGTACAAAGGTAACGACAAGCCCACCCCGTCCATCGGTGGCAAGGCCGTGCTGTCCACCTCGGCTAAGGCCAGCCCGGAAGTTGTCTATCAGCTGGTTAAGTCGGTGTTCGACAACATTGATCGCTTCAAGCGTCTGCACCCTGCATTTGCTGACCTTAAAGAAGAAGACATGATCAAAGTCGGCCTGAGTGCGCCGCTGCACGAAGGTGCCGTGCGTTATTACAAAGAGCGTGGCTGGCTGTAAGCCTGTGATGCAGCCCGGATAAGCACAGTCTGCGGTCGCGTTACCCGGATTGCGCCTAGGCTTATCCGGGCTACGTGGCGGCCCATACACCGGGCTCGTGTCTTTAAATACGTGACGTAGCCCGGATAAGCGCCAGCGCAATCCGGGGCCGCGTTACCCGGATTAGGCTTAGGCTTATCCGGGCGATGAGGCGGCTCATGCAACGGGCTCGTGTCTCCAGATAAGCAAACCCGTAGCTATTCAAGCTGCGGGTTTTGCTGTTTTCGTCATCTCAAATGCAGGTTCGGCCCATGCATGACAAGCAACTGACCACCGAAGAATTGATCGCCCAAGATGTCGGCGCGCGTCTACCCAAGAGTGCCATGGCGCACGTGATTACGGGCCTGGCGCTGCTCTGGTCGCTGTTCCAGTTATGGATCGCCTCGCCGCTGCCATTTATCATCGGCATGGGTGTGTTCAACGACACCGAAACCCGTTCTATCCACTTGGCGTTCGCCCTGTTGCTGGCCTTTCTCGCTTACCCGGCGTTTAAGCAATCGCCGCGCGATCGGGTGCCCCTGCTGGATATCGCTTTGGGCTTGGTCGCTGCCGCCAGCGCCGCCTACCTGTTTATTTTCTATCAGCAACTGGCGTTACGCCCCGGCAGCCTGACTACGGCGGACATGCTCACCGCGTGTATCGGCATACCGCTGTTGCTGGAAGCGACGCGCCGGGTGCTTGGCCCACCGCTGGCGATTATTGCCCTGTTGTTTCTTATTTACAGCCTAGCCGGGCCCTATATGCCGGGCATGCTGGCGCACCGTGGGGTCAGTTTTAATGCCATGGCCAACCACCAGTGGATCACCACCGAAGGGGTGTTCGGCATCGCCCTTGGCGTATCCACCAGCTTCGTCTTCCTATTTGTGCTGTTCGGTGCGCTGCTTGAGCGCGCCGGCGCCGGCCATTACTTTATTCAGTTGGCCTTTAGCCTGCTCGGTCACTACCGCGGCGGCCCGGCCAAGGCCGCTGTGGTGGCCTCCGGTTTGACTGGGCTGATTTCTGGTTCATCGATTGCCAATGTGGTGACCACCGGCACCTTCACCATCCCGATGATGAAGCGCACTGGCTTCTCGGCGGAAAAAGCCGGGGCAGTGGAGGTGGCGTCTTCGGTCAACGGCCAGATCATGCCGCCGGTAATGGGCGCGGCGGCCTTTTTGATGGTTGAGTACATCGGCATGCCCTATGTCGAGATCATCAAGCATGCATTTTTGCCGGCGGCGATTTCCTATATCGCGCTGCTGTATATCGTCCACTTGGAGTCACTCAAGCTGGGTCTTCAACCCATTGGCGGCCACCAGCCTAAGCCTTGGCTGCGGCGCCTGACCGGCTTTGCCTTCGGTGCTGCGATGATCAGCGGCCTGTCGCTGGCGGTGTACTACGGCCTTGGTTGGCTCAAACCGGCGCTGGGCGATTTCGCGTTGCCGGGCATCGGCGCGCTGCTGGCACTGGTCTATTTGGGCCTGCTTAAAATTGCTGCCAGCGTGCCGGTACTGCCCGCGGAAGACCCCGATGCGCCGCTCGATAAGTTGCCGCAAACCCGCGCCGTATTGCTGTCCGGGCTGCACTTCTTACTGCCGGTGGTGGTGCTGGTCTGGTGCCTGATGATCGAGCGCTTGTCTCCCGGTCTGTCGGCCTTCTGGGGCAGCGTGATGTTGGTGATTATCCTGCTCACGCAGCGTCCGCTTTTGAGTTGGCTGCGCACCGATGGCAGTCATAGCCACGGCTCGTTTAAAGACGGTGCGATCGACTTGCGTGAAGGCTTGATCGCCGGTGCGCGCAATATGATCGGCATCGGTATTGCCACAGCCGCCGCCGGGGTGATTGTGGGTGCGGTGTCGCAAACTGGGGTGGGCTTAGTCTTGGCCGACTTGGTCGAGCTGCTGTCGATGGGCAACCTGCTGCTGATGCTGGTGCTCACCGCCATTTTCAGCTTGGTGCTGGGCATGGGTTTACCAACCACTGCCAACTACATCGTGGTGTCCAGTTTGCTGGTGCCGGTGATCGTCACCCTTGGCCAACAAAATGGCCTGATCGTGCCGCTGATTGCCGTGCACCTGTTCGTCTTCTACTTCGGCATCATGGCCGACGTGACGCCACCCGTTGGGCTGGCCTCATTTGCGGCGGCAGCGGTGTCCAAGGGCGACCCGATCAAGACCGGCATCGCGGCGTTTTACTACAGCCTGCGCACAGCGATCTTGCCGTTCCTGTTTATCTTCAACACCGACCTGCTGCTGATTGACGTGGATTTCTGGCACGGCGTGCTGATCTTTATCATCGCCACCACGGCCATGCTGATCTTCGCTGCCGGCACTCAGGGTTATTTCCTTGTGCGCAGCCGCTGGTATGAAAACCTGATGCTGCTGCTGGTGGCGTTCACCCTGTTCCGCCCCGGTTTCTGGATGGACATGGCGCACGACCCATACCGCGACATCCCGCCCGCGCAACTGGCGCAAGCGCTAGGTGAGGTGGAGGCCGGCAGCCAGCTGCGTCTGCGCATTCAGGGTGAAGATGCCGTGGGCGATGCCCGTGAGTTCAGCCTGCTGCTGCCTGTGCCTGAAGGTGCCAATGGCGAGGAGCGCCTGCAAAAGCTCGGCCTGCTCACCTACGAGGACGGCGATAAGGTGCTGGTCGATAGCGTGACCTTTGGCAGCCCTGCCGCTGAGGCGGGCTTGGAATTTGATCAGCACATTCTCAAAGTGCGCGCGCCAACGGATCGCTTGACCAAGGAGCTGATGTGGATCCCCGGCTTCCTGCTCTTTGGTCTGGTGGTCTGGTTGCAGCGCAGGCGGCGGACTCGCGAGGCTTGAGTGATCTCAACGGGCTGCGCACAGTGTGGCGCTGCCCTGTGCGTTAAGCGCGGGGCATGTCACCTTAGCGCTGGCGGTATTAGTTTGTGGCCGAACCGTTGCACCCATTGATTAATGCGCGGGTTCACGCCGGCTCAGGAGGCACTTGATGTGCTAGATGTACAGAATGTGAAAAAAGCCTATAGCGGGCCGCAAGGCCAGCTTGCGGTGCTGGATGGCGTTAGTTTGCGCTTGGAAGCCGGGCAGAGTCTGGCGTTGATGGGTGAGTCTGGCAGCGGCAAAAGCACGCTGCTGCACGTGGTGGCCGGCCTCGATCAGGCCGACAGTGGTGATATCCATGTTGGCGGCCAATCGCTAGCCGGGCTGGATGAAGCAGCCCGTGCAACCTTCCGGCGCAGCCAAGTCGCGGTGATTTTTCAGCAATTCAATCTGATTCCTTCCTTGCGCGTGGTCGACAACTTGGCGTTTCAGGCACGCCTCGCCGGGCGGTTAGATGAAGCCTGGCTAAGCCAGCTGGCCCAGCAATTGGGTCTGAGTGAGCTGTTGCAGCGCTACCCGGAGCAACTCTCCGGCGGACAACAGCAGCGGGTTGCCGTCGGCCGTGCACTGGCTGTGCGTGCGCCGCTGATCTTGGCTGACGAGCCGACCGGTAACCTTGATGAAAACACGGCTGACGAGGTGATGGCCCTGTTGCTCGATCTGGTGCAGCAGGCCGGCGCGAGTTTGCTAATGGTCACCCACAGCGCCCGCCTGGCCGCCCGGCTGGATCGGCAGATGGTGCTCAAAGCAGGCCGCGTGCACGGACGTGAGCGGTGATTCGCCATTGTGGGTGGGTGTTGCATACGCTGCTCAGCCATTGGCGTCGGCACCCCTTACAGGCCGCCTGCCTGCTGGTCGGCTTGTGGCTGGCCACCGCGCTGTGGACGGGCGTGCAGGCGCTCAACAGTCAGGCGCGGGACAGCTATGACCGTGCTGCCGAGCTGTTTGCCGGTGGTGCGCAGACCGTGTTGCTCGCCCCCGCAGGGCAGGTATTTACACAAGACCACTTCGTCACCCTGCGACGTGTGGGCTGGCCAGTATCGCCCATGCTGCGAGGCACGGTGGCGCTGGCGGGTGCCACGGATGCGCGGCGTTTGCAGCTCACCGGTATAGAGCCGTTGACCCTGCCTGCCGGCGGCACCGTCGAGGCCCAGATAGCGGATCAAGACAACCTGCGCGCCTTTATGCTGTCGCCTGGGATGACGTGGATTGCGGCCGACACCTTGGCCGAATTCGGCTTTGAGCCCGGGGCAATCCCGACCCTGTTTGACGGCAAACACCTGCCGCCATTGCAGGTGGTGCCGGGCTTGCCGCCGGGCATGTTGCTGGTGGATATCAGCCAGGCCCAGCGCCTCCTCGACCAGCCAGGCATGCTCAGCCAACTCCTGGTTGAGCCGGCTTTTGCCGCCGACCTGCCGTCGCTGCCGGATAACGTGCCGCTGGTCTGGCAAGAGGGTGGTGAAGCCGATTTGGCGCGCCTGACGGACAGCTTTCATCTCAACCTCACGGCGCTCGGCTTGCTGGCCTTCGTGGTCGGCCTGTTTATCGTTCACGCTGCTGCCGGGTTGGCTATGGAGCAACGGCGTGGGTTGTTGCAGACATTGCGTGCCTGCGGCGTCAGCCTAAAAACCTTGCTCGCGGTTCTGCTGCTGGAGCTGCTGGTGCTGGCATTGCTCGGCGGCAGCCTCGGTGTGCTCAGTGGCTTTGCCTTGGCCGCGTTGCTGATGGGTGATATCGCCGCCAGCCTGCGTGGGCTCTATGGCGCGCAGGTGGCGGGTCAGTTGGCGCTGGACGCCAGCTGGTGGTTAACCGGGCTGGGCATGAGTTTGCTCGGCACCCTGATTGCGGGCGGTAGCAGTGTGCTGGCGGCCATGCGCCTGCCGGTATTGGCTTGGGCTCGGCCACAGGCGTGGCGTGAAGCGCAGGGCCGTGCCATCAGGCTGCAGTCGCTGCTCGGTGTGACACTACTGGCATTGGCCGGTGCGCTGGTGGTATGGGGTGACTCGCTGCTCAGCGGCTTTGCATTGCTCGCCAGCCTGCTGCTGGGGGCGGCCTTGCTGCTGCCGTTGTGTCTGCAAACAGTCTTGCGCCTTGCCCAGAGGCGCCCCGCAGGCCCAATACGGCAATGGTTCTGGGCTGACAGTCAGCAGCAAGTTTCGGGCCTTGGTATCGCGCTGATGGCGCTGCTGCTGGCGCTGTCGGCCAATATCGGCGTCGGCAGCATGACTGAGGGCTTCCGCCAGACCTTTATCGGCTGGCTGGATCAGCGTCTGTCGGCCGATATTTACGTGCGCCCGCAAGACGCTGCCCAGGCTGAAGCGATTAATCACTGGTTGGCTCAGCGCCCGGAGGTCAGCGCGCAGTTGCCCACATGGGAGTTAGAGATCCGCGTTGAGGGTGGGCCTACGCAGCTGAGTGGCGTCATCGACCACCCCCTGTATGCGCAGACCTGGCCGTTGCTTGAAGCAATCAGCGATCCTTGGCCGCCGCTGGCGGCAGGCGAGGGTGCGCTGGTCAGCGAGCAACTGGCCTTTCGCCTGAAGCTGTCACTGGGAGATACGTTGACGCTGGATACACCCGCTGGGCCTTGGCCGCTGAAAATACTCGGGCGTTATGCCGACTACGGTAACCCCAAGGGGCAACTACTGGTTTCTGCTGCAGGCCTGCAGCAACGCTGGCCCGATCAGCCGGTGAGCGGTATCGGCATTTTGGCCAGTCAACACAATGCTCCGCAACTGGCGGCGGCGCTGCGTAACGCATTCGGTCTGGGCGACAGTCGCGTCATCGATCAGGCAGCCCTCAAGGCCTATTCGCAAACTGTATTCGAGCAGACCTTTGCCGCCACCGCCGCGCTCAACACCCTCACGCTGGCTGTGGCGGCTGTGGCGCTTTTTACCAGCCTGCTGGGGCTGGCAGACAGCCGGCTGAGCCAGCTTGCGCCGCTCTGGGCCATGGGGCTGCGGCCCGCTCAGTTGGCCGCGTTGAGTCTGGCGCAAATGCTAATGCTGGCGGCGTTCACCTGCTTACTGGCGATCCCTTTGGGCCTGGTACTGGCCTGGTGTTTGGTCGAGGTGGTTAACGTCCAAGCCTTTGGCTGGCGCCTGCCTTGGCACTGGTTTCCGCGGCAGTGGCTGACCCTGGTGCTGCTGGCGTTGCTGGCGGTGTTATTGGCGAGCATCGGCCCTGCTTGGCGCATCCTGCGTACCGGGCCAACCCGTTTACTCAGGAGCTTTGCCCATGATGCTTAGGTGGCTGGTTGTCTTGGTCTTTACCGCATTGCTGGGTTGCGACAGCACAGAGGCGCCTGTGCCGGCTGGTTTTGCTGGCCTGGGCAGCGAGGCGCAGGGTTTCAGCACAGTGACTCGGGGTCAGCCTCTGGTCTTCCCTGACGATTTTGGCGCACACCCCGATTACCGTATTGAGTGGTGGTACGTGACCGCTAACTTGACCGACGAGAGCGGAGAGCAGTGGGGCGCGCAATGGACCCTATTCCGCCAGGCCATGGCGCCACAAAGCAGCGATGAGGCACAGGCTGGCTGGCAGAGCGCTCAGGTGTGGTTAGGTCACGCTGCGCTGACGCGCGCAGACGGTCATCAGCATGCTGACCGCTTGGCTCGGGGTGGTATTGGTCAGGCCGGCGTGCACGCGCAGCCTTTTCGGGCGTGGATCGATGATTGGTCGCTCGCAAGCGACGCCGCCCAACAACGCCGTCCATTGCAACTCAGCCCCTTGCAGGTCAGCGCTACAGGTAAGGGTTTTCGCTATGACTTGAGGCTGCGCTCGGATGCTCCGCTGGTGCTGCACGGCGATCGCGGCTTCAGTCAAAAATCCACCCGAGGTCAGGCATCTTGGTATTACAGCCAACCATTTTTTCAGGTCGACGGCGAGATCCAATGGCAGGGTGAGACGCGTCGAGTCAGCGGCATGGGGTGGTTGGATAGAGAATGGAGCAGCCAGCCGCTGGCGGCGGACCAGCAAGGTTGGGACTGGTTTTCGCTGCACCTGCAGGACGGCAGCAAGCTGATGCTGTTCCGCCTGCGCAGCAATGACGACAGCCACTTCTATTCGGGCACCTGGATCACCCCCGATGGGGTTGCCGAACCGCTGGACGCGGCAGCGATCAACATGACGCCGTTAGTGCAGAGCAAGGTGGCGGGTCGAAGCCTGCCGACTGAGTGGCGGCTACAGATTGCCCATAAAAAATTCGATGTCACCGCCCGTGCACTTAACCCAAACGCGTGGATGGGTACGGGCATCCCTTATTGGGAAGGGCCGGTCAATGTCACAGGAAGCCACACAGCTGTCGGCTACCTTGAAATGACCGGTTATTGAAATAACGACCCAGAAAAAGGAGCATGAGATGGCCACAACTGCCAAAAATGTATTGGGCACTGCGCTAGAGCCATGCTGTAGCCAGGCGCGCACCGGCTTCTACCGTGATGGCTTTTGCCATACCGGCGACGCAGACAGAGGTCGGCATGTAGTGTGCGCGGTGGTCACCGATGCTTTCCTGGAATACAGCTTGGTGCAGGGCAATGACCTGATTACGCCAAGACCTGAGTGGGATTTTCCGGGCCTCAAAACGGGTGACAGATGGTGCCTGTGCGCCAGCCGTTGGAAGGAGGCCCATGAAGCAGGCGTAGCCCCGCCGGTGCTGCTCGATGCCTGCCATGAAAAAGCCACTGAAATCGTCAGTTTGGACGTGCTGCAAGCGTATGAGTGAGCCCATGCAAACCCATGGTCCTGCCTTACGTGCGGAGCAGCGGGTGGATATTTACCGTGCTGATGAGGCGCTGGTGTCGCCTTGGGCTGTGATCAGTGATCAGGTCATGGGCGGTGTTTCCACGGCCACTGCGCACCAATGTGAGCGCAATGGCGCGCGTTGCACCTGTTTGACGGGGCGCACCCGCCTCGATAATAACGGTGGTTTTGTGCAGATGAAGCTGGATATCGAGGCTGATTGCGCGCGATTCCGTGGCCTATTTATCGAGCTGTGTGGCACCGCCCATGAATACAACCTGCATGTCAAAACCAGCCAACTGGAAAGGCCTTGGCAGTCCTTTCGCTGCGCCCTGCAAGTGAGTGCGCAATGGACCCGTTTTGTCGTGCCATTCGCGCAGTTGCATGCGCACCGCACGGCTGCTGAGTTTACGCCCGCAGCGATCAAGAGTGTCGCCGTGGTCGCCATCGGCGCCGCTTTTGAGGTCGATGTATGTGTGCGCCGGTTCGGTTTTTTTCTCTAAGCACGGCGCAAGCTGAGGCTGGAGCTAGAGATACCGGTGGGTAAAGATCACGATGTATAGACGTGCTTGTTGCGCGCACAACCGCCACTCAGCACTGATTGAGTGCTCACTGCTGACGAGCACAACAGCTCGTCAGCAGTAAGAGAACGGCAGGCGGTTACCCCGCTGCGGTCGGGCTTATTCGATAACCAGAATAGCGTCCATTTCCACTGCCGCACCGCGTGGCAGTGCCGCTACACCAATGGCCGCACGGGCTGGGTAGGGCTGCACAAAGTAACGGCCCATGACGTCATTGACGGTGGCGAAGTGCGACAGGTCAGTGAGGAAGATGTTCAGTTTGACGATGTCTTTGAACGAACCGCCGGCGGCTTCCGCTACGGCCTTGAGGTTTTCGAACACCTGCACGGTCTGAGCTTCAAAGCCTTCCACCAGTTCCATGGTTTTGGGGTCCAGTGGGATCTGCCCAGACATGTATACGGTATTACCCGCTTTGATCGCTTGTGAGTAGGGACCGATGGCGGCCGGGGCCTTGTCGCTGCTGATAACGCTCTTGCTCATGGAGAAACTCCTGGAAGTTGTATTGGAAAAGTACGGCGATGGGTACGAGCACCCTGCCAGTTAGATTGCCTAGGGTGGGTGAAAGCCACGGCAGCTGTCAAAGTACCGCTGGCGGGTGATTGGCGGGGCTGTGTTGGGGTGGTTAGCCGCGGGCACGGGTGATGCGGATGACCCCAATCAGGCTGCGCAGCTTTCTGATTACGCGCGCCAGGTGCACGCGGTCATGCACGCTGACCACCAACTGCACCACGCTGATGCGGCCGTCACGTTCATCCATGCTTATCTTCTCGATATTGCCATCGGCCGCGTTGACGCTGCCAGCCAGCAGGGCGATCAGGCCGCGCTGATGTTCCAGTTCAACACGCAACTCGACATTGAACTCGCCGGTAATGTCTTTTGACCACGACAGCTGGATGCATTTTTCCGGGTTGTGGCGGATTTCGCCGATGTTCTTGCAGCTGTCCAAGTGCACCACCATGCCTTTACCGGCCGACAGGTGGCCAACAATCGGGTCGCCCGGAATCGGCGTACAGCACTTGGCATAGCTCAGCACCAACCCTTCGGTGCCACGAATTGCCAGCGGGCCTTCGCTGCTTGGCAGGGCTTCGTTACTGTCGCTGAGTAAGCGTCGCGCCACTACATAGGCCATGCGATTGCCCAGGCCAATATCCTCAAGCAGGTCTTCGAGGACCTCTTGATGGTATTCGGCGAGCACTGCCTGAACGCGCTCGGGCGCCAGCTTGTCGACGTGGCTGTCGAAGCTGTCGAGGACTTTATTCAGCAGGCGCTCGCCAAGGCTGATGGATTCGGAGCGGCGCTGCAGTTTTAGCGCATGGCGGATGTGCGTGCGCGCCTTACCCGTGACCACAAAGCTCAGCCACGCCGGGTTCGGTCGCGCGCCGGGAGCGCTGACAATTTCCACCGTCGAGCCACTTTCCAATGCTTGCGACAGCGGTGCAAGGCGACGGTTGATGCGGCACGCTATGCAGGTATTGCCCACGTCGGTGTGCACCGCATAAGCGAAGTCAACGGCCGTGGAGCCTTTGGGCAGTTCCATGATGCGGCCCTTGGGCGTGAACACATAAACTTCGTCCGGGAACAGATCGATTTTTACGCTTTCAATAAACTCCAGCGAATTGCCGGCGCGTTGCTGCATTTCCAGCACGCCTTTGACCCACTGACGCGCGCGCGCGTGGCTGCCCTTGGGTTGGTCTTCTTCATTGGATTTATACAGCCAGTGGGCGGCGATACCGTTATTAGCCAGCTCTTCCATCTCGCGGGTGCGGATTTGAATTTCAATCGGCACACCGTGCATACCGAACAGCGTGGTGTGCAGCGATTGGTAGCCGTTGGCCTTGGGGATTGCGATGTAATCCTTGAAGCGCCCCGGCAGCGGTTTGTACAGGTTATGCACGGCGCCAAGCACGCGGTAACAGGTGTCTACTTTGTCAACGACGATGCGGAAGGCGTAGACGTCCATGATTTCATTGAATGCCCGACGCTTGCCGCGCATCTTTTGGTAGATGCCGTAAATATGTTTCTCGCGACCTGACACTTCACCTTCCATGCCCTCGCGCGACAGGCAGTGGATGATCGACTCTTCAATCTTATTAACGATTTCTTTGCGGTTGCCCCGAGCACGCTTGACTGCTGCGCGAATACGCTCCGAGCGCATCGGGTACATGGCCTTAAAGCCCAAGTCCTCAAACTCGATGCGCATGCTGTGCATGCCCAGGCGATTGGCAATGGGGGCGTAGATTTCCAGAGTTTCTTTGGCGATGCGCCGGCGTTTTTCGCCAGACAGCACTTCCAAGGTGCGCATGTTGTGCAGGCGGTCGGCCAGTTTGACCAAGATCACGCGAATGTCGCGTGCCATGGCCATAGCCATTTTCTGGAAGTTTTCTGCTTGAGCTTCAGCTTTGGTCTCAAAGTTCATCTGGGTCAGTTTGCTGACCCCATCGACCAACTCCGCCACGGACTCCCCGAACTGCGCGTCCAGAGCTTCCTTAGCAATGCCGGTATCTTCGATTACGTCATGCAGCATGGCGGCCATCAGGCTCTGATGGTCCATGTGCATGTCAGCCAAGATGTTTGCCACCGCCAGAGGATGGGTGACATAGGCTTCGCCGCTGCGTCGGCGTTGGCCATCGTGGGCTTGTTCAGCGTAGAAGTAAGCTCGACGGACCAAGTTGACTTGGTCGGCGTCAAGGTAGGTCGAAAGTCTGTCGGCGAGCGTCTCTATATTTGGCATGAGTGCTCCTCGCGCCAAGTTAGTTGGCTCTGCGCCTGACGACGTCGACCCGGCATAGGCTTACAGAGGCTCGTTAGCCTCATCCTCGAATGCAGCAAACAGAGGTTCTTCTTCAACGATGTCATCTTGTGCGATGACTTCATAGCTCATCAGGCCCGCCGCGATTTCGCGCAGGGCAACGACGGTGGGCTTGTCATTTTCCCACGCCAGCTTCGGCTCTTTGCCACCGGTAGCCAGTTGGCGCGAACGCTTGGTGGCGAGCATGACCAGCTCAAAGCGGTTCTCAACGTGATCCAGGCAATCTTCGACGGTAACGCGGGCCATGGTGTTCCTCGTAGCAAATGCGTAATAGAGCTAGGCCCAAATGGGCGAGCGGACTGAGTAGTCTAAAAAATCACCAGCGTTAAGGGAAGCTTTGATTTGCTGGCGAGCGATAAGTCAGACCAGTAACTCGCTAAGCAGGCCGCTGTGGCGTTGCTGTTGCGGGGCTTGTAGCAGTTGATTGGCGCGGAAAATCGCCTTCAGATCACTGAGCGCGTGCGCAAAGTCATCATTGATCAATAAATAGTCATATTCGACGTAGTGGCTCATCTCGCTGACCGCATCACGCATGCGCCGCTCGATGATCTCACCGCTGTCTTGGCCGCGATTGGTCAGACGATGGCGCAGCGCTTCTTGAGTCGGCGGCAGAATAAACACCGATTTCGCTTCCGGCATCAGCCGGCGAACCTGTTGCGCGCCCTGCCAGTCGATCTCCAGAATCAGGTCGAAGCCTTCGCGCAGAGTCTGTTTGACCCATTCTTGCGAGGTGCCGTAGAGGTTGCCGAAAACTTCTGCGTGTTCGAGGAACTCGGTCTTGTCGAGCATGGTGTGAAACTGCTCGCGGTTGACAAAGTGGTAGTTCACCCCGTCCACCTCGCCTGTACGCATGGCGCGGGTGGTGTGTGAGACGGAGACGCGAATCTGTGCTTCGCTGTCGATCAGGGCTTTGACCAGGCTGGTCTTGCCCGCGCCGGAGGGGGCGGAAATGATGTACAGGGTGCCTGTGGTAATGCTCATGGGTCAGTCCTGGAACACGTTGTTCGAAGAGTAGCAGCAGCGGTTTGGCTTATTCGATGTTCTGCACTTGTTCGCGCATCTGCTCAATCAATACTTTGAGGTTGACCGCCGCCTGGGTGCTGCGGGTATCAAAGGCCTTGGAGCCGAGGGTATTGGCTTCGCGATTGAGTTCCTGCATCAGGAAGTCTAGGCGCCGACCTGCTTGGCCGCCGGTTTTCAGCACGCGGCGTACTTCGCTGACGTGGGTGCTGAGGCGGTCGAGTTCTTCGGCCACATCGCTTTTTTGCGCGAGCAGTACCATCTCTTGCTCCAAGCGCTGCGGGTCAAGCTCGGCCTGCATCTCGGCGCAGCGCTCGAGAATCTTTTGGCGTTGCCCGGCGAGCATCTGCGGCACCAATTCGCGCAATTCGGTTATTTGCACAAGAATGCTGTCGAGGCGCTCGTTGAGCAGCTTGGCCAGTTCGGCGCCTTCGCGCGCACGGCCGCTTTTCATATCATTTAAGGCCTGGGTAAACAGGCTCAAAGCACACTGATTCAGCGCTTGTGGGTCGGCAGCATCAGCCACCAGCACGCCGGGCCAGCCGAGCACTTCCAGCGGGTTGAGCGCGGCGGGCTGTTTGATCAGGCTGGCGACACTTTCGGCGGCGGCGATCAGTTGGGCGGCGCGTGTCAAATCAACTTGCAGGGCTTTGCCGGTGCTGTCATCGCTAAAGCGCAGGGTGCATTCGACTTTGCCGCGTGACAACCCATTGCGCAGCGCTTCGCGTACCGCCCCTTCGAGGTCGCGGAAGGCTTCTGGCAGGCGCAGATGCGGCTCCAAGTAGCGATGGTTAACTGAACGCAGCTCCCAGCTCAGGGTGCCGATGACGCCCGCCTGCTCGGCGCGGGCGAAGGCAGTCATGCTATGGATCATGGGGCGAACCTCGCGAACAAATCGTAAATCAAGGCGCGGGATTGTAGCGCAGTGCGTCGGTCGCTCCCAATTCGGCATGCCGCAGCCGGCTTAGGGCCCTATAATGGCCGGCAGATTTTTATTCAGAGCAGGTATTCCTAGATGAAACGTCCCAGTGGCCGCGCCGCCGATCAGTTGCGCTCAATCCGTATCACCCGTAACTACACCAAGCATGCCGAGGGTTCGGTGCTGGTGGAGTTTGGTGATACCAAGGTGATTTGCACCGTCAGCGTTGAGTCGGGCGTGCCGCGCTTCTTGAAAGGCCAAGGCCAGGGTTGGTTGACGGCTGAGTACGGCATGTTGCCGCGCGCCACCGGTGACCGTAACCAGCGCGAGGCCAGCCGCGGTAAGCAGGGTGGTCGTACCTTGGAAATTCAACGCCTGATCGGCCGTTCGTTGCGCGCCGCTTTAGACATGTCGAAGTTGGGTGAAATCACGCTGTACGTCGATTGCGACGTTATTCAAGCTGACGGCGGTACGCGGACCGCGTCCATCACAGGTGCCATGGTCGCCTTGGTCGATGCGCTCAAAGTGATCAAAAAGCGTGGTGGTCTTAAAGGCGGCGACCCACTCAAGCAGATGATCGCCGCTGTATCGGTGGGCATGTACCAGGGTGAGCCGGTATTGGATTTGGACTACCTAGAAGATTCCGCCGCTGAGACAGATCTCAACGTGGTGATGACCAGCACGGGTGGCTTTATCGAAGTGCAAGGCACCGCAGAAGGTGCGCCATTCCAGCCGGCGGAGTTGAACGCTATGCTGGCGCTGGCTCAAAAAGGCATGACCGAGTTGTTTGAGCTGCAGCAAGCCGCCTTGGCTGACTGATTGAGCAGTAATCCACGTCCGTAACGCAGGGAGAAGCATGATGATCGACGAGTCCCAAGTGCCACAGCCGCTTCCAGGTCCTGAGGCCCGCCAGTGGGCTATGTTTTGCCACTTCGCCGCCTTTCTCGGGCTGGTGATCCCCTTCGGTAATCTGCTTGGGCCGCTGATCATTTGGCAAATCAAGAAAGATCTTGATCCGTTCGTCGATGCTCAGGGCAAGGAAGCCCTGAACTTCCAGATCAGCGTATCCCTGGCCGCACTGCTGTGCTTCCTGCTGATGGTGGTGGTGATCGGCTTCCCGCTGTTGTTGCTGGTCGGTATTGCCGCATTGGTATTGACCATCATTGCCGGAATCAAGGCCAATGAAGGGCGCGCTTATCGCTACCCCTTTTCTTGGCGTTTGGTGAAATAGGCGGGATGGTTTGAAAATAAGAAAAGCCGGCTTGCGCCGGCTTTTTTCTGCCTGTCTGTAGGCTTATACGCTAAGGATCCAATCGTAATCGACGATCAGCGGGGCGTGCTGCGAGAAGCGCGGCTGGCGCGGCAAGCGGGCGCTGCGGATGCTGCGACGCATGCCTGGAGTCAGCAGTTGATAGTCAAAGCGGTAGCCGAGGTTAAGCAACTCAGCCTGCTCGCTGTCTGGCCACCAGCTGAACTGCTCGCCTTCGCGGCTGACTTCGCGCAACGCATCGACATAGCCCATGGTGCCGATCACTTCGTCCAGCCACGCGCGCTCTGGCGCCAGGAAGCCAGGGGATTGTTGGCAGTCGCGCCAGTTCTTCACGTCGATCTTTTGGTGCGCCACGTAAAACGAGCCGCAATAGATGTATTCGCGGCGTTTGCGGCGTTGTTTATCCAAATAATGAGTGAAATCATCCATAAACTTGAATTTCTGATTCAAGCTTTCATCACCTTGCTGCCCAGAGGGCATCAACAGGGTGGCAATACTGACTTTGTCGAAGTCAGCCTGCAGGTAGCGCCCATAGCGGTCGGCCGTTTCAAAACCAAGGCCGCTGATTACCGCTTTCGGTTGCAACCGCGAATAAAGTGCCACACCACCTTGGTTAGGCACTTCTGCATCGCAGGCATAAAGGAAATAGCCGTCCAGTTGGAGGGCTTGCTCGTCCAGTTCGAAGGCGGAGGCACGGGTGTCCTGCAGGCAGATGACGTCGGCATTCTGTGCTTGCAGCCAACTGAGCAAACCGCGCTCGACTGCCGCATGAATACCATTGACGTTCACACTGATGATCCGCATAAATGGCCCCAAAAATCACGTGCGTGTATGATACCCGAGCTCGTCTCTAATAAGTAATTTCCTAGCAAAGCCGTGCCGTTCGGGACTTTTTCATGCAAGCGTACCAGCGCAATTTCATCCGTTTTGCCATCGAGCGTGGGGTTCTGCGCTTTGGTCAGTTCACGCTCAAGTCTGGGCGTATTAGCCCTTATTTCTTTAATGCCGGCTTGTTCGACAGTGGCTTAGCGTTGGCGCAGCTTGGGCGCTTTTATGCGGCAGCAGTGGTGCAGAGCGGTATCGATTTCGATGTGCTGTTCGGCCCGGCCTACAAAGGTATTCCGTTAGCGGCTACCACGGCAGTGGCGTTGGCGGAGCATCATCAGCGCGATATGCCTTGGTGTTTTAACCGCAAAGAAGCCAAGGATCACGGCGAAGGCGGCACGTTGGTCGGCGCGCCACTGGCTGGTCGGGTATTGATCATCGATGATGTGATCACCGCCGGTACGGCGATTCGTGAGGTGATGCAGATCATCCAAGCACAGGGCGCGCAGGCGGCGGGTGTGCTGATTGCGCTGAATCGGCAGGAGCGCGGCAAGGGTGAGCTGTCGGCGATTCAAGAAGTCGAGCGTGACTATGCAATGCCGGTGGTGAGTATTGTGTCACTCGAGCAGGTACTGGAATATCTGGCAGAGGATGCTGAACTCAAGCAGTATCTGCCAGCGGTACAGGCCTACCGGGCTGAATACGGAATCTAACCTGTCGATAAGGTGCTGCATTGTGCATAAATCTGCCCTGACCCGCTGTTCGCTGTTGCTTGGCCTACTGCTGCCGGTTGTGGCAGGTGCCACTGAGCTGTATCGCTACGTTGATGACCGAGGTACCACCGTACTCAGTCGCCAAGGCGTGCCGCCAGAGCATATCGGCAAAGGTTATGACGTGCTGAATGATCAGGGGCGGGTGATCAAGGTTATTCCTCCTGCCCCCAGCGCCGAAGAGATGAAACATATCTTGGCCGAAAAAGCCCGCGCCAGCTCTGATGCTCAGCTACTGCGCTTGTACAGCACGCCTGAAGATATTCAGCGAGCGCGTGAGCGCAAGCTGGCTGAGCTGGATGGTTTAATCGGTGTGGCCCGCAGCAATTTGCAGTCAGTACGCACCCAGCAGGCGAATCTGCAAAGCCAAGCGGCTAATCATGAGCGCGCTGGCCGCGCCGTGCCGGAAAATCTATTGGTGCAAATCGACAATCAAAAGATCGAGCAGGAACGGCTCAAGGGCGACGTTTTGCGCTATCAGGCCGTGCGCCAAGAAGCCGATAAAAGCTTTAATGCTGACCGTGATCGACTTAAGCATTTGTTGGGGCGCAGCCAGTAACTCAATTATTCATTGCTGCGGCGCGCAATGCTCAACGGCCAAAATCTTCTCTCGTAGCCATATCGGCAGTGGGCTACTGCTGCGCGTCGCACTGTCCGCGTGTACGTAAATCACTTCCCCGCTGGTCAGCGCCTGCTCGCCGCACCAGATGCCCATGGCAAAGCTCAAGCTGGAGCGGCCGAGGCGAGCGACACGAATGCCAATGTGCAGTTCATCGTCGAAGCGCGCAGGTGCGAGGTACTCCAGTACCGTTTTGATGGCGAAAAAATCGCCACCCTCGCGGCTGAGATCCTGCGGGTAGCGAATGCCCAGCGCGCGGAAGTACTCGGTGATGGCGACATCGGCGTACGTCAGATAGTGGCCGTTGAATACGATGCTTTGCGGGTCGACCTCAGCCCAGCGCACCCGCAGCGCGTGGAAAAAAATAAAGGCTTCACGGAGCGGTGCGGTTGGCATGCGGTACACCTCAGGCGGCAGTGTTTATTTGCTGAGCTTGGGCGGTGCAACAACCTGCTGCAAGGGCTGCAGCAGGCTATCAGGTGGGCGAATCAGCCTAAATCAGCGGGCTGATTGGCGGCGCTGAACTTAGTGAGGCTTGCGGTTGTAGATCAGGGTGCCGACGCCGCTGTCGGTAAAAATCTCGAGCAGTACGGCGTTGGGTACGCGGCCATCAATAATATGTGCGCTGGTCACGCCACCTTGGACGGCTTCCAGGGCGCAGCGGATCTTCGGCAGCATACCGCCGTAAATGGTGCCGTCGGCGATTAGGCTATCAACCTGCTCGGTGGTCAAACCGGTGAGCACTTCACCCTGTTTGTCCATCAGGCCGGCAATGTTGGTTAGCAGCATCAGTTTCTCTGCTTGCAGCGCTTCGGCGACTTTGCCGGCCACCAAGTCAGCGTTGATGTTGTAGGACTCACCGTTCGGGCCCACGCCGATAGGCGCGATCACTGGGATGAAATCGCCTTTGACCAGCATATTGAGCAGGTCAGTATTGATCCCAGTGACTTCACCGACGTGACCAATATCGATAATTTCTGGCTGAGTCATCTCCGGCGTTTGCCGGCTGACCTTGAGCTTTTTCGCACGGATCAGTTGGGCGTCTTTGCCGGTCAGGCCAATGGCGCTGCCGCCATGTTGGTTGATCAGGTTGACGATGCTTTTATTAACTTGGCCGCCGAGCACCATTTCCACCACGTCCATGGTGGCGGTATCCGTCACACGCATGCCGTCGACAAAGTGGCTCTCGATACTTAAGCGTTTGAGCAGGTCGCCAATTTGTGGGCCGCCGCCGTGTACCACCACCGGGTTGATACCCACCGCTTTCATCAACACGATATCGCGGGCGAAGCCCTGCTTGAGTTCTTCGCTTTCCATGGCGTTGCCGCCGTATTTGATCACCAGCGTCTTGCCAACAAAGCGACGAATATACGGCAGCGCTTCGGACAAAACCTTGGCGACGTTGGTGGCGGCATCACGTTCGAGGGTCATGCAGTGCTCCAGTAGCAAATGGCTAATCAATCAGAACGGCAGGTCGAGGTCCGGCACGGCGCTGTAAAGCTGGGCGCGGAAAACTTCCTTGATTCGTTCGAGTTCCTGTTCGGTTTCCGCCTCGAAGCGCAGTACCAGCACCGGTGTGGTGTTGGAGGCGCGCACTAAGCCCCAGCCTTTGGGGTAGTCGACGCGCACGCCGTCGAGGTTGGTGATATTGCCTTCACCCCATACACCATCACGCTGCAAGCGTTCGATGATGCTGAACTTGCTTTGCTCGGTGACTTGGATATTGATTTCCGGGGTGGCGATATCGTTGGGGAAGGCACTGAACACATGGTCAGCGTCACGGCGGTCCTGGCTGAGAATTTCCAGCAGGCGAGCGGCGGCGTAAATGCCATCGTCGAAGCCAAACCAGCGCTCTTTGAAGAAGATATGCCCGCTCATTTCACCCGCTAACAGCGCGCCGGTTTCCTTCATTTTCTTCTTGATCAGCGAGTGACCGGTTTTCCACATCACCGGTCGGCCGCCGTAGCCGCTGATGAGTGGGGTCAAACGCCGCGTGCATTTGACGTCGAAAATGATATCGGCACCTGGATTACGCGACACCACATCCTTAGCAAATAGCATCAGCAGGCGGTCCGGGAAAACAATGCTGCCCGTGTTGGTCACCACGCCAACCCGGTCACCGTCGCCGTCGAAGGCCAAACCAATATCGGCTTTCTCGCTTTTGACTTTGGCGATCAAATCCACCAAATTTTCCGGCTTGCCGGGGTCAGGGTGATGATTAGGGAAGTTGCCGTCGACGTCGCAATACAGCGGAATCACTGTGCAGCCCAAGGCTTGGATCAGTCTCGGAGCGATCACCCCAGCCACGCCATTACCGCAGTCGACCACCACGCGCATGGGTTTAGCCATGGCAATGTCATCGCGTATTTGCTTGAAGTAGCGCTCCAGTACGTCAACCTGCTCGACCGTACCCACACCGCTCACTAGATCATTGTTGTCGATGCGTGTTTTCAGCGCCTGAATCTGTTCATTGGCCAAGGTGTCGCCGGCGATAACAACTTTGAAGCCGTTATAGTCGCGCGGGTTGTGGCTGCCGGTGAGCATGACCGCAGATTTGCCGGTGAGAATGTGCCCGGCGTAATAGACCACAGGCGTTGGCACCATGCCGACGTCACTGACATGACAGCCGCAATCGAGCAGACCTTGGATCAGTTGCTGCGCCAGTTCCGGGCCAGACAAGCGACCGTCGCGGCCGACAGCGATATTCGGCTCGCCTTGCGCGATGCTTTGCGAGCCGATAGCGCGACCTATCCAGTAGGCGGTTTCGCCATTCAGGTAGCGACCGACTATGCCGCGAATGTCGTAGGCGCGGAAAATATCAGCCGCTAGTTTTGGTGCCTGCGTTTGGGCGGGCATTGGCGGCGGTTCATTTAGACCGAGCAGGTCTTGGTCTTCGTCAAGAATGTCGATGTCGAGGATGTCCGTGTCTTGAAATAGGGGGTCGACCATGGCGTTGACCGGTGTTGGCGCGGTCGCGCGTTCGGGCTTCGTCGCATTTGAGCCGGCTGCTGCTGGGTTTGCCTGCTCGCTGGCGCGACGTGGTATGCGGGCCAAGTTTTGCGCGAGGGTGTCCAGCGCTGGTAGGCCCAAGCTAAAGGCTTTAACGGCTTTGCCAGCCGACAGTTCTTTGAGCATTTGACCCAGCTGGAGGACATCAGCACGCAACTGTTGTTGCAGGCGACTTTGCAGCAAATAAAGCCCGGCAATGGCGCCCGTCAATGCGAGCAACCCGGCAATGGCGAGTAACAGTGGCGAAAACACTGGGTTGGTCAGCGATGGTCCGGGGGTAAAACTGACGGTCCAGTTGGGGTTGCCGGTGCTGAATGCTTGCGCGGTGCCGTGGGCTTCGCCGCGCTGGGCGAGCACTTGCGGGTTGGTGTTGTTGAACTGTTGGATCAGCTGGATTTGGCCGATCTCGGCGGGCATTACCGGCAGGCTGGCGAGCAAGCGCTCCAGGTCCACGACCAGCAGCAGCGTGCCGTGCAGTGGTTCACCTTCACTCAGACGCAGCGGCGCAGCGCTATAGACCAGCCAACGCTGGCCTACTTTGTAGGCTTCAGGTGCTGGCGTTTGGCCGTTCTCTGCGCGGCGCAGCATGTCCAGTGCGGCAAAGTTCATGGGTGCACTACGGCCCATGTCCTGCACGGCTTGGCCACGGGCATTGAGGTGAGCGTCAACCACGGCATGCCAGTAGCTGAGGTTGCGCTCGGCGGCGCGGACCTGATTAATGTCTTGGCTTTGCAGGGCTAGCAGTAACTGCGGGTTGCGCGCAGCAGCTTGGGTGTCGGCGCTGAGTTGCTGCAGGGCTTTTTGCAATACGGTCGCCTGACCACCGCCCCAGGCCTGACTGAGTTGTTGTACATGCTGTTGGTAGGCGCTGTTAAGCGGACCAAACCAAAGCAGTGCACCGGCCAGAAGAGTGCCGAAAACAGCGGCCAGCACACCCGGCAGTAGACCATTAAGGCTGCTTTTAGCCGCTTTTGGCTCGGCAGGCGCACTGGTTAATTGGGCGCTTTGGGTTGGCGCGTCAGCGTCCGTTGCCGTGCGTTTGAAGAGTTTCATGCAGCGTCTCCTCGTTCATTCATCCTGAAAGTAGTTGGGGCAATCAGTGGCTGCCGGAATGGCCAAAGCCACCTGCGCCGCGCTGGCTTTGATCAAACTCGTCGACCAGTTCGAAGTGGGCTTGCACCACCGGGACCAAAATCAGTTGGGCAATGCGCTCGCCAATCGCGATGGTGAAGGCGCTCTGCCCGCGGTTCCAGCAGGACACCATCAGCTCGCCTTGGTAATCCGAGTCGATAAGGCCGACCAAGTTGCCGAGAACAATGCCATGTTTATGCCCCAGCCCTGAACGCGGCAAGATCATCGCCGCCAAGCCAGGATCGCCGATGTAGATCGACAGACCCGTGGGGATCAACACCGTTTGTCCGGGTTCAAGTACGCACGCTTGTTTGAGCATGGCGCGCAGATCAAGGCCCGCAGAGCCTGGGGTGGCGTAATGCGGCAAGGGGAATTCATGGCCGAGGCGCGGGTCGAGAATCTTGGCTTGTAAGGCGTGCATATCAGGCTCTGGGGTCGGTGAATGGTGCGTCAGCGTTGAGCCAGACGTTCGGCAATAAAACTCACCAACTGGCGGGCAATTTTGCTTTTGCTGGTCTGGGTAAAGCTGCTCTGCTGCAACTCACGGTCGATGATGGTGATGGCGTTTTCTTCGCTGTTAAAGCCGATGCTGGGGTTGGCCACATCATTGGCGACGATCAGGTCGAGGTTCTTGTCGCGCAGCTTACGTGATGCGTATTCCAGCAAGTTTTCAGTCTCGGCGGCAAAGCCAACGCTGAACGGGCGGTCTTCGCGGCTGGCCAGGGTGGCGAGAATATCCGGGTTGCGCACCATTTGCAGAAGAAGACCGTCGCCGCTGGATGGATCTTTCTTCAATTTGTGCTGGGCGACCACTTCCGGCCGGTAATCGGCTACTGCCGCTGCAGCAATGAGCACATCGCAGGGCATCACTGCCTCACAGGCGGCCAGCATGTCGCGGGCGCTGATGACATTAACGCGGGTAACGCGCTCGGGTGTTTGCAGGTGCACCGGACCGCTGATCAGGGTGACTTTGGCGCCGGCTTCAACAGCCGCCTCAGCCAGAGCGAAGCCCATTTTGCCGGAGCTGTGGTTGGTGATGTAGCGCACCGGGTCGATATTTTCTTGGGTGGGACCTGCGGTAATCACCACATGCTTGCCGGTCAGTGCTTGGTGCTGGAAGCAGTCGGCGGCGCACTGCACCAGTTGTTCGGCTTCAAACATGCGCCCCAAGCCTACGTCTCCGCAGGCTTGGCTACCTGCTGCGGGGCCGAAGAAATGCAAACCGCGCGCCGCCAGTAATTGAGCGTTGGCCTGGGTGGCTGGGTCACGCCACATGGCTTGGTTCATGGCTGGGGCGAGGGCGACGGGTGCATCGGTGGCCAGCACGAGGGTGGTTAGCAGGTCATCGGCCACGCCTTGGGCGAGGCGCGCCATCAGGTCAGCGGTGGCCGGAGCAATCAGCACCAGATCAGCCCAGCGTGCCAGTTCGATATGGCCCATGGCCGCTTCGGCTTCGGGGTCGAGCAGGTCGAGGTGCACGGGATGCCCGGATAGCGCTTGCAGGGTCAGCGGGGTGATGAACTCACGACCGCCCTTGGTCATGACCACGCGCACATCGGCCTCTTGATCTTTGAGTCGGCGAATCAGCTCGGCGCTTTTATACGCGGCAATACCACCGCCCACGCCAACAATGATGCGTTTCCGATACAGCCGCTGCATAGGCCTGCCTTTTATAAAGATGGCGTTGGTCAAAGAGGGTTACAACGTCGCGCCGACACCTCCCCAGGCCAGGCGCGACGCAAAAGTTGGGCTACGATAGCACAGAGCCTGCAGTGCAGGAGCACCACCAAACGCCAGTCAGGCTTGGCTTTTCGGCGCGCTGATAAGGCGTTAGCGGCATCTGATACCACAAGGAGGAGTGATGAGTATTCGTGACTGGCCTGCTGCAGAGCGCCCGCGGGAAAAACTCTTGGCCCAGGGCGCGGGTACGCTTACTGACGCGGAGTTGCTGGCGATTTTCCTGCGCACCGGCGTGGCTGGGCAAAGTGCAGTTGACCTGGCGCGCCACCTGCTCGGTGACTTTGGCAGCTTGCGGGCGCTGTTGCAGGCGGATCTGCCCTCGTTTAGCCAGCGTCTGGGGCTGGGCCCGGCCAAGTTCGCGCAGTTGCAAGCCGTGCTGGAAATGGGGCGGCGCCATCTGGCTGAGCAACTGCGCCGTGACTCGGCGCTGGAAAGCCCGCAGGCCGTACGTGATTACCTGAAAGCGCTGCTACGCCATGAACCCCATGAGGTGTTTGGCTGTTTGTTTCTGGACGCCAAACACCGCGTGCTAGCTTTCGAAGCGCTGTTTCATGGCTCCATCGACAGTGCCAGTGTCTACCCTCGACAGGTGGTCAAAAGGGCGCTCGCGCACAACGCCGCCGCGCTGATTCTGACTCACAACCATCCATCCGGGGTGGCCGAGCCTAGCCAGGCTGATCGGGTGTTGACCCGCCGCCTAAAAGAGGCGCTGGAGTTGGTGGATGTGCGCGTACTCGACCACTTTATTGTCGGCGACGGTGAGCCCCTGTCGATGGCCGAGTACGGCTGGCTTTAGGTCTCAGGGGACGAGGCGCACCTTGGCAAAGTCTTGCCGGCCGAACGGACTGACCTGATAACCCTCGACCTCTTTGCGCGTCAACGCGTAGGCGGTTGGGTGAGCCAGCGGCAGCCATAGCGCCTGTTGCTGGATGATCTGCTGCGCTTGCTTGTACAACTGGCTGCGTTGCACGTGGTCACTGGTGCGTTTGCCATCGGCAATCAGTTTGTCCAATTGCGGGTCGCAATAGCGGGCGAAGTTGAGCCCGGACTCGACCGAGGCGCAGGCAAATTGCGGCGTTAGAAAATTATCCGGGTCACCGTTATCGCCGGCCCAGCCCATAAACAGCAGGTCGTGCTCGCCGGCTTTGGCGCGACGAATCAGCTCGCCCCATTCGATTACGCGGATTTCAGCTTGGATGCCGATCTTAGCCAGGTCAGCCTGCAACAGTTGCGCACCGACGCTCGGGTTAGGGTTAAGCACGCTGCCACTGGGGCGCGTCCAGATGGTGGTGTTGAAACCATCAGCCAAGCCTGCCGTCTTAAGCAGTTCACGGGCTTTTTCAGGATCATGGTTATAACCAGGCAGCTCGGTAGCGTAGCTCCAAGTGTTGGGTGGGTAAGGGCCGTTAGCGGCTTCGGCACTGTTTTCGAATACCGCTTGCAGGTAGCTGGCCTTGTCGAAGGCGAGGTTGATGGCCTGACGCACAGCGGGCTGGTCCAGAGGTGGATGCTGACTGTTAATGGCCACGAAGGCGGTCATAAAGGCCGCCGTATTGACGCTTTGCAGGTGGCTGTCGCCCTCGATGGCTTTTACATCTTGCGGCTTTGGCGACAAGGCGATGTGGCACTCACCGCGGCGCAACTTCTGCAGGCGCACGTTGGCATCTGGGGTGATGGCGAATACTAAGTTGTCTACGCCAGGTGTGCCGGCAAAGTAGTTCGAGTGAGCGCTGTAGCGCACGCTGGCGTCTTTTTGAAAGCGTTTGAACACAAACGGGCCGCTACCAATGGGCTGGCTATTGAGTTTTTCCGGGGTGCCCGCCGCTAGCAGTTGCGCGGCATATTCGGCGGAATAAATTGAAGCAAAACCCATGCTGAGTGTGGCGAGGAAGGTTGCGTCTGGGCGGTTGAGGGTGAAGCGCAGGCTGAGTTCGCCGGTTTTGTCGATGCTTTTGATCAGGCTTGGCAGTTGCATCGACTGGGCATGTGGGTAGCCGCTGGCAGCAACCTTGTGCCAAGGATGAGCCGGGTCAAGCATGCGCTGAAAGCTGAACAACACGTCATCGGCATTCAGCAAACGGCTGGGGCTGAAATAGTCAGTGCGGTGAAAGCTCACATCCGGGCGCAGGGTAAAGCTGTAATTGAGGCCGTCCGGGCTGACGTCCCACGTTTGCGCCAGACTCGGCTGCAGCGTGCCGCTCGTTGCATCGAACTCTACCAGGCGGTTCATCAGCACGTCGGCCGAGGCGTTGGTGGTGGTTAGCGCGTTGTACTGCACCACATCGAAACCATCTGGGCTGGCTTCGGTGCAGACGCTGAGTGTGCTGGCGTGGGCCAATGCGTGGGCCAGCAACGAGATGAGCAGTAACGGCAAGGCGGCGGGGCGCATGGCAAACTCCTAAATAGAGGTGGGCGCGCGGGCGAAGGCCTTACCCTAGGCCATTACCCGGCAGCAGGGCAATGGCTCTTGGCGACGAGTGGTTGATCGGCTTAATCCCCTTCAACGGCTGACGTGGAGCGGCCAAGTGGGCGCGCAACGTGGTTGAGCAAAGTACGTTTAATCTTGTTGAAGCGTTGGGGTTCTGGTATAAAGCAGCGCTCTTTTGTAGGGGCCCGGTTCTTGCGCTTTCAGGTACGGCCGGTAAGACCCTCGAGATACGCGGCGTTTAGCGCCAAGATTGAATATTAGCGGCCAACCCATGCCGGGTTGGGCATGTGGTTTTAGAGGGCTGAGGCATGTCGAGAGTCTGTCAAGTTACCGGTAAGGGTCCGGTATCTGGGAATAACATTTCCCACGCAAACAACAAAACCCGTCGTCGTTTCCTGCCGAACCTGCAGCATCATCGCTTCTGGGTCGAGTCTGAGAACCGTTTCGTGCGTCTGCGCGTTTCTGCTAAAGGCATGCGTTGCATCGACAAGCGTGGTATCGACATCGTTCTGTCCGAGCTGCGTGCTCGTGGCGAAAAGGTTTAAGGAGCTAAATCATGCGTGAATTGATCCGTTTGATCTCAAGTGCCGGTACTGGTCACTTCTACACCACCGACAAGAACAAGCGCACCACCCCGGACAAAATCGAAATTAAAAAATTCGATCCGGTTGTGCGTAAGCACGTGATGTACAAGGAAGGCAAGATCAAGTAATTGATCGCGTCCTTTGCTGATAAAGCCTGCCTTCTGGTGGGCTTTTTCTTGCCTGTGATTTAACCGCGCAAACCCTGCGAGTTAAAAATTCGTTGGGGCAGTTTAAGTGTTGCGTGCGGCGCCCCCAAAAGGCCGGCCGTCTTGGCTGGCAGGCCATAAAAAGCCCGCACGCAGCGGGCTAAGAGGTTATGCATCAGCTGGCGGGCTCAGTTCGCGGCCTGCTCGAACATCACATAAACCTTGCTGCACGCTTCTAGCACTTCCCAGGTGCCGGAGAAGCCGGCTGGGATTACAAAGCGATCGCCGGCGCGCAGGGTCTTGGCGTTACCGTCTTGGTCACGCAGCACCGAGACGCCTTGCAGAATTTCGCAGTACTCGTGCTCGGTGTAGTTGACGGTCCAGTGGCCGACGGCACCCTGCCAAACCCCCGCGTTGAACTGACCGCACGGGCTGCCGTAGTGGTTACGTACGCTTTGCTCGGGGTCGCCATTAAGGACCTTTACCGCATCCGGCCGGTAGTGCTCGGGCGCAGTGTTGACGGTGGCGAAATCGACGATCTGTGTGATGTTCATAAGCGAGTCCGGTTGAGGTTGAGCGCCCGTTAAAAGTCAGGCTTGTTGTCAGTGAACAGAGTAATTTTCGAGTCTATGTTTAATAAAGCACACATAACAAGGCTGTTTTGCCGCTCTTTGTAAAAAATATTGGAACTGCGCACGCCTCTGGTTTAGTGTTGCCCGCAGGATTGGGTTTGCCTAAACCCCGGGAAAATAATTGACAGCGCATGCGCCCAGAGCGCGGCGCTTCACTCGCAATAGAGGATATTCGAATGACTAGCCTGACTCGTGCCGACTGGGAACAGCGCGCCAAAAGCCTGAAGATCGAAGGCCGCGCCTTTGTTCATGGTGAGTACCGTGCGGCGGTTTCCGGGGCTACTTTCGAGTGCATCAGCCCGGTTGACGGTCGCCTGCTTGGCCTGGTGGCCAGCTGTGATCTGGACGATGCCGAGTTAGCCGTGGCGGATGCCCGTGCCACCTTCGAGTCTGGCGTTTGGTCGCGCATGGCGCCGGCGCAACGTAAGCGTGTGATGATCCGTTTTGCTGATCTGATGGACGAGCACGCCGAAGAGCTGGCGTTGCTGGAAACTTTAGATATGGGTAAGCCGATCAGCGATTCCCTCGGCGTCGATGTGCCAGGTGCATCGCGTGCCATCCGCTGGAGCGGTGAAGCGGTCGACAAGATTTACGATGAAGTGGCCGCCACCCCGCATGATGAGCTGGGTCTGGTGACACGCGAGCCGGTGGGTGTGGTCGCGGCTATCGTGCCGTGGAACTTCCCGATGATCATGACGTGTTGGAAGCTCGGCCCGGCACTGTCCACCGGTAACTCAGTGATCGTTAAGCCGTCGGAGAAATCACCGCTGACTGCACTTCGTCTGGCCCAGCTTGCGCTGGAAGCGGGTATTCCCGCAGGCGTACTCAACGTGCTGCCAGGGTATGGCCATACCGTAGGTAAAGCGCTGGCACTGCACATGGATGTGGATACCTTGGTGTTCACCGGTTCGACCAAGATTGCCAAGCAGCTGATGATCTACGCCGGCGAATCCAATATGAAGCGTGTGTGGCTGGAGGCGGGTGGCAAAAGCGCCAATATCGTCTTCGCCGATGCGCCTGACCTCAAGGCGGCGGCAGAAGCGGCGGCTGCAGCGATCTGTTTTAACCAAGGTGAGATGTGCACCGCCGGCTCGCGCCTGCTGGTGGAGCGTTCGATCAAGGATGCGTTTATGCCCATGGTGGTGGAAGCCATGCAGGGCTGGAAAGTCGGCTACGCGCTGGACCCCGACAGTAAGGTCGGCGCGCTGGTGGATGCCGGGCACCTCAATTCAGTGCTCGGTTATATCGATGTCGGCCACCAGGATCAGGCCAAGCTGCTGTGCGGTGGTAAGCGCACCCTAGAAGAAACGGGCGGCCAGTATGTTGAACCGACCATCTTTGATGATGCGCACAACGCCATGCGCATCGCTCAGGAAGAAATCTTCGGCCCGGTATTGACCGTGATTGCCTTCGATAGCACCGAACAAGCCATTCAGATTGCCAATGACAGCATCTTTGGTCTGGCAGCGGCTATTTGGACCAGCAACCTGTCCAAGGCGCACCTGACCGCCAAGGCGTTGCGTGTGGGCAGCATGTGGGTCAACCAATACGACGGCGGCGATATGACCGCACCGTTTGGCGGCTACAAGCAATCCGGTAATGGCCGCGACAAATCCCTGCATGCCTTCGACAAGTACACCGAGATCAAGGCGACGTGGATCAAGCTATAACCAAGCGCTGACGACCGTTCTCTCTGGGAGCGGCCAGAGTGGATAAAACGCACGGCCGGGTTCCCGTTGGGAGCCCGGCCGTTGTTTTTCTACTGCGTGGCGACGGGCAATTAGCGGCAGAGGATGGGAGTTGGGCACATGAGGTGGGCAACCTATTTCGCCGTTACTGCGGCGGTAGTGGTGGTCGGGTTAGCGCTGGGGGTGACGCTGCCGCTGGTGTCGTTTCGTCTCGAGGCTTGGGGTTACGGCTCCTTTGCCATTGGCGTGATGGCCGCCATGCCCGCCGTTGGCGTATTGCTCGGCGCGCGGCTGACCGGGCACCTGGCCGGCTGGTTCGGTACGCCGCAGACCTTGCGTTTGTGCCTGCTCGCCAGCGCGGCGTCGGTGGCGCTGCTCAGCGTCATGCCCAGCTACCCATTGTGGCTGCTGCTGCGCCTGCTGATCGGCATCTCATTGACCGTGGTGTTTGTGCTTGGCGAAAGCTGGATCAATCAGCTGGTTGAGGACCGTTTGCGGGGTCGTTTAGTCGCGCTGTACGGCACCGGTTTTGCGCTCAGCCAACTGTGTGGGCCGTTGTTCTTGACCCTGCTGGGCACAGATACGGATCGCGGGTTCTGGTTTTCCGCAGGCTTATTGGTCTTCGGCAGTTTGCTGCTGCTGGGTCGCGACGGGGCGCCCAAGGTCGATGCGCAGAGTGCGTCCGGGCGCGGCGTTCTGGCGTTCTGTCGACACTCACCGGCGATTGCTTGGGCGGTGGTGCTGTTTGCCGCCTTTGAAGCCATGGTGCTGACACTGCTGCCGCTGTACCTGTTGCGCGAGGGTTTTGCTCAGCAACTGGCGCTGATTATGGTCAGCGTGGTGGTGGTGGGCGATGCCGCGCTGCAGTTACCGCTTGGCTGGATGGCCGACCGCGTGCCACGGCAAATGCTGTTCCGTTGTTGCGGCGTGGTGTTGCTGTTTTCCAGCTTGAGCATCCCACTGCTGCTGCATACGCCACTGATCTGGGCGGTGCTGTTGCTATTTGGCGCCAGCGCCGGAGGCTTGTACACCTTGTCACTGATTCTGGTCGGCCAGCGATACCGCGACGATGCGCTGGTGCGGGCCAACTCGCATATCGCTTTGCTCTGGGGCGCGGGCTGTCTGCTCGGGCCGCTGTCGACTGGCGCCGCCAGTCAGTGGGTCAGCGGCCATGCCCTGCCGATACTGATGGCAATGGGCGCTGCCGGGTTTGTTTGGCTGGCATTTCGCCGCGGCGCGTTTGATGAGGTGGCGCTGCAGCGCTGATCAATCAGGGAGCGGTGCATGGCGACTGCCGTCGCCCTAACCTCGCCCATGCCCTCAGACCAGTTCTTTCAGGCGATGCCAGAGCATGCCCAAGGCTAACAGTGGCGAGCGCAGGTGCTTGCCGCCGGGGAAGGTCATGTGCGGCACCTTAGCGAACAGGTCGAAACCGTTGCTGGCATGACCCGCAATCGCCTCACCGAGCAGTTTGCCGGCCAAGTGCGTGGCGTTAACCCCATGGCCCGAATACGCCTGGGCGTAATACACGTTGGGCTGTTCCTTAAGACGGCCGATCTGCGGCAGGCGGTTGGCGCCGATGCCAATCATGCCGCCCCACTGGTAATCAATTTTCAGGTGTTTTAGGTGCGGGAAGACGTCGAGCATTTTCGGCCGCATATAGCCGGCGATGTCGACGGGGTCACGCCCGGAGTAATGACAGGCGCCACCGAACAGCAGGCGATTGTCGGCGGACAGGCGGTAATAATCCAGCGCCACGCGCTGGTCACACAGCGCCATATTCTGCGGGATGATCGCCTGCGCCTCGGCGGCGGACAGCGGCTCGGTGGCGATTACGTAACTGCCTGCCGGCAGCACCTTGCCACCGAGGTTGCTGTTCAAGCCATTCAAATAAGCATTGCAGCTCAGCACCAAATTGGCTGCGCGCACCACGCCTTGGGCGGTGTGCACCTTGACCTCGTTGCCATAGTCGATGCGCACAACTGTCGAGTCTTCAAATAGCTGCACGCCCAAACTCTGCGCCGCCGCCGCTTCACCGAGTGCCAGGTTAAGCGGGTGCAGGTGGCCAGAGCCCATGTCGATCAGGCCGCCGACATAGCGGTTGGAGCCGACCACTTCATGCATCTGCTCAGGCTGCAGCAGGCGCATTTCATGGCGATAGCCCAGTTGCTTGAGGTCGGCCATCTCTTCGGCGAAATCGTCGAGGTGGCTGGGCTTATTGGCTAGGTCGCAATAGCCCCACGTCAGGTCGCAGTCGATATTGAACCGCTCAACGCGCTGGCGGACGATTTCCACCGCTTCCAGGCCCATTAACTTCAGGTCACGCACACCTTGAGCGCCAATCACCGCTTCAAACTGTTCGACGCCATGGCCGACGCCGCGAATCAGTTGCCCGCCGTTACGACCACTGGCGCCCCAGCCAATCTTGTGGGCTTCCAATAGCACCACCGACAGGCCTTTTTGCGCCAGTTCGATAGCCGTATTCAGGCCCGAAAAACCACCGCCGACAATGCACACATCGGCCCGTAACTCGCCGGTAAGCGCGGGGTAGGCCAGTTGGCGATTAGCGCTGGCGGCGTAATAAGAGTTGGCGTGCTGGCTGCTGTGAGCGGGCTGGTGAACGCGGGCGTCCATGTGTGGAATCCTGATTATTGTGTTTGGAAAATTTTACGAAGCATAAGCGTGGACTTTGCCAAACGCCAAGCGGCAATCGCTAATAAATATGTTTTCCGTCGGTTAAATCAGGCCAGATGCCGCGCTGCAAGCTGGTGCGCGGTTACTATGCCGGTCACCGCCTGAGGACGTTACCCATGAGTTGCACCGGCCGCAAAATCGACCAACTGCGGTTACAGATTCCCAGTTTTGCCTGCGTGCCCGGCTGCCATGATTGCTGTGGCCCAGTCACGGCGTCCTCCGAAGAAATGTCGCGCTTACCGGTCAAAAGCGCGGCTGAGCACGATGCTGCACTGGCTGAGTACAACTGCGTGCACTTGGGCCCGCAAGGCTGCACGGTGTATGACCAGCGGCCGTTGATCTGTCGCTTGTTCGGCACCACACCCAGCCTGCCATGCCCGCGTGGTCAGGGGCCTGAGCAGATGATTGAACCGGCGGTGGCAAAGCAGGTGCACAACCTGATTGCCAGCACGCGGCAGGTGTTGGTGTAGGTTGGGCTAGTCGGCAATCGGCAGGCTCAAGCTTTCTTTCACTTCTTCCATGACGATATAGCTCTTCGATTCGCGCACATGCGGCAGCTTGAGCAGGATGTCGCCGAGCAGCTTGCGGTAGCTGGCCATCTCGTTGATCCGTGCCTTCACCAAGTAGTCGAAGTCGCCGGACACTAAATGACATTCCAGCACGTGCGGCAGCTTCAGCACGGCGCGACGAAATTCCTCAAAGGTGTCGCCGGATTTGTAATCCAAGCTGATCTCAACAAACACCAACAGGCTGGCCTTGAGCTGCTGTGGGTTAAGCCTCGCGTGGTAACCCATGATGATGCCTTCGCGCTCCAGGCGCCGCACGCGCTCGGTGCAGGGTGTGGTCGACAGGCCAACGCGCTCACCCAGCTCGGTAAAGCTGATACGCCCGTCTTCCTGCAGGATGCGCAGGATGTTGCGGTCAATCTTGTCCAGTTCACGACGACTCTGGTGCTGAGTGCGCACGGTAGATACCCCTCTGTGTAAGGCAGTATTGCCAATAATTGTCGCCAAATATAGCTGTTTATATAGTGAAATACACTGCTGCTGTCTTCCTATACTGCGTTCAACTTGATCCTAAGAATTATCCGTCGTGATGAGTCACGACGAGGAGAGCAGCATGCGGGTTCTGGTCCTCGGTAGCGGTGTGATTGGTACAGCCAGTGCGTATTACCTGGCGCGCCAAGGTTTCGAAGTGGTGGTGGTCGATCGGCAAAATGCCCCGGCCATGGAAACCAGTTTCGCCAACGCCGGGCAAGTTTCGCCGGGTTATGCTTCGCCATGGGCTGCGCCCGGCGTGCCACTGAAAGCTATCAAGTGGTTGCTGCAAAAGCACGCACCGCTGGCTATTAAGGCCACGGCCGACATCAGCCAATACCTGTGGATGGCGCAAATGCTGCGCAACTGCACCGCCAGTCGTTACGCGGTGAACAAAGAGCGCATGGTGCGTTTGTCCGAGTACAGCCGTGATTGCCTCGACGAGTTACGTGCCGAAACCGGCATCGACTATGAAGGTCGCAGCCTTGGCACCACTCAGCTGTTCCGCACCCAAGCGCAACTGGATAACGCGGCCAAGGACATTGCCGTGCTTAAGCAATCCGGCGTGCCCTATGAGTTGCTCGACCGCGCGGGTATCGCCCGTGTTGAGCCGGCCTTGGCGGCCGTAACTCATAAGTTGGCCGGGGCCCTGCGTTTGCCGAACGACCAGACCGGCGATTGCCAATTGTTCACCCTCAAGCTGGCTGAGATGGCCAAAGACTTAGGCGTGGAATTCCGCTTCGGCCAAGACATTCAACGTATCGAGGCGGTTGGCGATCGAGTTAATGGTGTGTGGATCGACGGTAAGCTGGAAACCGCTGACCGCTACGTGCTCGCCCTCGGCAGCTTCAGCCCGCACCTGCTCAAGCCGCTGGGCATCCGCGCACCGATTTATCCGCTCAAGGGTTATTCGCTGACCGTACCGATCACCAATGCGGCCATGGCCCCGACCTCGACCATCCTTGATGAAACCTACAAGGTGGCCATAACCCGTTTCGATAACCGCATTCGCGTCGGCGGCATGGCGGAGATTGCCGGCTTTGACCTCAGCCTCAACCCGCGTAGGCGTGAAACCTTGGAAATGATCACCACTGATCTCTACCCGCAAGGCGGTGATCTGAGCCAAGCGGAGTTCTGGACCGGTCTGCGCCCTGCCACGCCAGACGGCACGCCAATTATTGGTGCGACCCGCTTGCGTAATTTGTTCCTTAATACCGGCCACGGCACACTGGGCTGGACCATGGCCTGCGGCTCCGGTCGTTTGCTTGCCGATTTGATGGCGAAAAAGCGCCCGCAGATCAGCGCTGAAGGTCTGGATATTGCCCGCTACAGCCGCTCCCAGGAGACTCATAAACATGTCAGTACAGCGCCTGCTCACTGAAAAGCGTCACAGCGAAATCGTTATTCATAACGGCACGGTCTATCTGGCCGGGCAATTGGCCGACGATTACAGCGGCGATATTGCGGCGCAAACCCGCGAAACCTTAGCCAGTACCGACCGTATGCTGGCTGAGGCCGGCAGCGACAAGTCGAAGATTCTCTCCGTGACCATCTATTTGAAAGAGTTGGCCCGCGACTATGCCGGCTTCAACCAGGTATGGGATGCGTGGGTTGCCCCGGGTGCAGCGCCGGCACGCGCTTGCGTTGAGGCCACTCTGTACAAGCCCGAAGTGCTGGTGGAAATCACCGTCGTAGCGGCGCTCTAAGCTGTTTTTGTCGGGATAAGACGTTGCCCGGTTTTGCCGGGCTTTTTTATAAGCCATGCTCGCTGGCCGCCCGCTTGAGCATTGCCGTGCAAGGTTAAAGACAACCTCCGTCACGTTTAACCCTGAAACCTGCTGATAGCCGAGAACATCATGCGTCCCGCCCGTGCGTTGATCGACCTGCAAGCCTTACGACACAACTACCAACTGGCCCGTGAAGCCAGTGGGGCCCGCGCATTGGCGGTGATCAAGGCAGACGCTTACGGCCATGGCGCGGTGCGTTGTGCCCAGGCATTGCAGCGCGACGCCGATGGTTTTGCGGTGGCCTGTATCGAGGAAGCGCTGCAGCTGCGCGAGGCCGGTATTGGTGGGCCGATTCTGTTGCTGGAGGGCTTTTTCGAGGCTGACGAATTACCGCTGATCGAGCAGCACGAACTGTGGTGCGTGGTGCATTCGCCGTGGCAGCTCGATGCCATTGAGCGCAGCGCTGTGCGCCGACCGCTGACGGTCTGGTTAAAGATGGACAGCGGCATGCACCGGGTTGGCCTGCACCCGACGGCGTATCAGGCGGCGTATCAGCGTCTGCTGGCCAGCGGCAGGGTGGCGAACATCACGTTGATGAGCCACTTCGCCCGCGCAGATGAACTGGATTGCCCACGCAGCGAAGAGCAATTGGCGATGTTTCAACACGCGAGTCAGGGCATTGCGGCGCCGGTCAGCGTGCGTAATTCGCCTGCCGTGCTCGGTTGGCCCCAGCTTGAGCTTAAAGAGCAGCCAAGTGATTGGGTTCGCCCCGGCATCATGCTTTACGGCGCCACCCCGTTTGATCAGGCGCAGGCCATGGCCGCACGCTTGCAACCAGTGATGACCTTAGAATCAAAAATCATCAGCGTGCGTGAACTACCGGCCGGTGAACCCGTGGGCTATGGCGCGCGCTTTGTCAGCGAGCGACCGACCCGTGTCGGCGTGGTCGCCATGGGCTATGCCGACGGCTACCCGCGGCATGCTCCGACCGGTACACCGGTGGCGGTAGATGGCCAGCTAACCTGGCTAATCGGCCGGGTATCGATGGACATGCTCACCGTCGACCTTACCGATCTGCCGCACACGGGCCTGGGCAGCCGGGTTGAACTTTGGGGTAAACAGGTGCTGGCCAGCGATGTGGCTCAGCAAGCGGACACCATCCCTTATCAGCTTTTCTGCAACTTAAAACGAGTGCCTCTGCTCTATCTCGGGGGCTAAATGCGCGGTTGTAGATGAGTGTCGAACACCAGTGTTGTAAATTCCGAACGCTATGCCATGATACGGCCTCATTTTCGTATATTCCCCAGGGGGCTCCAGCATTGGACGTCGGTGTTCGACTGCAATCCATTCGTAAACTCAAAGGCCTTTCCCAGCGTGAACTCGCCAAGCGGGCAGGCGTCACCAACAGCACTATTTCGATGATCGAGAAAAACAGCGTAAGCCCCTCGATCAGCTCGTTAAAAAAGGTGTTGGCGGGTATTCCCATGTCGCTGGTGGAGTTCTTCTCCCTAGATGTGGAGCAGGATAGCCAGGCTCAGGTGGTCTATCGCGCGGCTGAACTCACTGACATTTGCAGCGGTGCCATCACCATGAAGTTGGTGGGCAAGGCGCATCCGAGCCGGGCTATTTCCTTCCTCGATGAAACCTACCCCAGCGGCACCGATACCGGCGACGAGATGTACGCCCATGAGGGCGAAGAGGCTGGCATGCTGGTTTCCGGTAAATTAGAGCTGACCGTCGGCAGCGAGATTTTTATTCTTGAGCCGGGCGACAGCTACTACTTTGAGAGCAGCAAGCCGCATCGCTTTCGCAACCCATTCGAGCAACCGGCACGGTTGATCAGTGCTACTACGCCCGCCAACTTTTAAATAACCCTGTGACAATCTGGGTTGTTTCGGCTCTGCTGGCTTACCGTTATACTGCGACCTGCTCGCTAAACAGTGGCCGCGAGCGTGACTAGCCACAAAGAGGTGTACCGTGAACCTGATTAAAAAAATCTTGATAGCACCCGCTGCCGTTCTTGCCTTGTGGGCAGTTACTGCTCAGGCCATGACCAGTGACGAGATTGCTGAACGGCTAAAACCGGTAGGCCAAGTCTGTGTAATGGGCGAGGAATGCAAAGGTGTTGGCGCGGTCGCTGTTGTCGCCGGTGGTGCAGCGCGCTCGGCTGACGACATCATCGCCAAGCATTGCAGTGCCTGCCATATGCCCGGCATTTTGGGTGCGCCAAAAATTGGTGACACGCCAGCGTGGAAGGCTCGTGCCGACAAAGAAGGTGGCGTTGACGCTATCCTGAAAACGGCAATTGCTGGCATCAATGCCATGCCGGCGAAAGGCACGTGTGCTGATTGCACAGACGATGAGCTGCGCAGTGCCATCGTGAAAATGTCCGGCCTGTAACCCGCCAGACACCGTTGCGAAAAAGCCGCCTATTTAAGCGGCTTTTTTGTGGGCGAATCCTACGTTTTGCAGTGTTTATTGCTGTTCTCGGTCACTCAATAAAGCTGACCTGGCCATCTTTGAGCGAGCCGATACGCGCCAGCGATTCAACTCGATAACCCTGTTCATCCAGTTCAGCGCGACCGCGCTGAAACGACTTCTCAATCACCACCCCGATCCCCGCGATGCTCGCACCTGCTTGGCCGATCAGGTCGATCAGCGCACGAGCGGCATGGCCATTGGCGAGGAAATCGTCGATCAGCAGCACGTGATCGCTGGCGTTCAGGTGCTTGGCTGAGATGGCCAGGGTGCTTTCGGTTTGCTTGGTGAAGGAAAACACCTTGGAGATATACAGGTTGTCCGTGAGCGTTACCGATTGGAACTTACGCGCAAAGATCACCGGTACGCCCAGCTCCAAACCCGCCATTACCGCCGGTGCAATGCCAGAAGCCTCGATGGTGACGATCTTACTGATGCCCAGGCCGGCAAAGCGCTGAGCAAATTCATGACCGATTTGTTGCATCAGCTGGGGGTCGATCTGATGGTTTAGAAAGGCATCGACCTTGAGCACGTGCTCTGAGAGTACGGTGCCTTCCTCACGAATCTTCTGTTTCAGCGCTTCCACGCGGTTACCCTCGTTATAAATGTGGCCCGGATGCGCTCCGGGGCGTGTTCTTCTGGCTCGTATACGGCTGCGAGGATTATGTAGGGTGGATGGTGCTTTTTCATCCACCAGTGCGCTTTGGTGGATGGATGAAGCGCCATCCACCCTACGCTTGAGCAAACCTAACTCTCATCGTTTGTCGTTCCTCACGGCCACCCTGCGGGCTGGTGCAGTGGCCTTTATTTCTTGAGCATCGCCCGCATGTTGGCCAGTGCCGAGTTACCGGTGGCGGCTTTGACCTCGGGTGGCGCGTCTTCCAAGCCCTCCCAGACTAAGTCTTCGGGCGGCAGTTCATCGAGAAAACGGCTAGGCGCGCAGTCGATGACCTCGCCGTATTGCTTGCGTTTGGACGCATACGTCATGGTCAGGTTGCGCTTGGCGCGGGTGATGCCGACGTAGGCCAGACGGCGTTCTTCCTCAACCGTATCGGCTTCAATGCTGGAGCGGTGCGGGAGGATTTCTTCCTCCACGCCGAGGATGTACACCGACGGATATTCCAGCCCCTTGGAGGCGTGCAGGGTCATCATTTGCACGCCGTCGGCACCTTCCTCTTCTTCCTGCTGGCGTTCGAGCATGTCGCGCAGCACCAATTTGCCGATGGCGTCTTCGATGGTCATATCGCCGTCTTCGTCGCGCTCTAGGGTATTTTTCAATGCTTCGACGAGGAACCAGACGTTGCCCATGCGCGCGTCGGCAACCTTGTCGTTGGAGGCGTTCTGGCGCAGCCAATTCTCGTAATCGATGTCCATCACCATGCTGCGGATCGCCGCAATGGGGTCGTTCTGCGCGCATTCCTGGCGCACCCGGTCCATCCATTTGGTAAAGCGCGCCAAGCGTTCGGTAAAGCGCGCGTCCAGTGTTTCACCCAAGCCGATTTCTCCGGCGGCGGTATACATGCTGATCTTGCGGCTGGTGGCGTAGTTACCGAGTTTTTCCAGGGTTGTGGAGCCAATTTCGCGGCGCGGCACGTTGATCACGCGCAGGAAGGCGTTGTCGTCGTCCGGGTTAACCAGCAGGCGGAAGTAGCTCATCAGATCCTTCACCTCTTGGCGGGCGAAGAAGCTGGTGCCACCACTCAGGCGATACGGAATCTGATGATGCTGCAGTTTCAGCTCCATCAGTTTGGCCTGGTAGTTACCGCGATAAAGGATGGCGTAGTCGCTGTAGGGCCGGTCAGTGCGCAAATGCTCGGTGAGTATTTCTAGGGCCACGCGCTCGCATTCGGCATCTTCATTCTTGCAGCGGATCACGCGGATGGCGTCGCCCATGCCCATCTCGCTCCACAGCTGCTTTTCGAAGGCATGCGGGTTGTTGGCGATCAGGGTGTTGGCGCACTTGAGGATGCGGCTGGTGGAGCGGTAGTTCTGCTCCAGCATCACTACTTTTAGCGACGGGTAGTCGTCTTTCAGCAGCATCAGGTTTTCCGGGCGCGCACCGCGCCAGGCGTAGATCGATTGGTCATCATCACCGACCACGGTGAACTGGTTACGCATGCCCACCAGCAGCTTCACCAGCAGGTACTGGCTGGCATTGGTGTCTTGATATTCGTCCACCAGCAAATAACGGATACGGTTCTGCCATTTCTCCAAGATGGCCGGGTGCTCTTGGAACAGCTTCACCGGCATCAGAATCAGGTCGTCAAAATCCACCGCGTTATAGGCTTTAAGCGTGCGCTGGTAATGCAGGTAAACGATGGCGGCGGTCTGCTCTTTGGGGTTGCGCGACTCGGCCAGCGCCTGCTCGGGCATGATCAGCTCATTCTTCCAGCTGCCGATGGTGTTTTTAATTTCGTCGGCGCCGTCATCACCGGAATACTCCTTCTGCATGATGTCCGACAGCAGCGCCTTGATATCACCCTCATCAAAGATCGAGAAGCCCGGCTTGTAACCCAGCGCTGCGTATTCTTTACGAATGATGTTCATGCCCAAATTGTGGAAGGTCGACACCGTCAGGCCGCGCGCCTCGGGTCCTTTGAGCAGGCTGCCAACGCGCTCTTTCATCTCCCGCGCCGCCTTGTTGGTAAAGGTCATGGCGACGATATGCCGAGCTTGGACGCCGCAGTTATGCACCAAGTGGGCAATTTTACGGGTGATGACGCTGGTCTTGCCGGAGCCTGCGCCGGCGAGCACCAACAGCGGGCCGCTGACGTAGTTCACGGCTTCCTGCTGCCTGGGGTTCAGTCGAGACATTGAATCAATCGCCAGGCGAAATGGGCGGGCATTTTAACAGGCCTGATACGTTCTGCCGCGAGCGTCTGCAGGTGTGTGGCCGTCCACATAATGGCAAACCGCCACGCTTGGTTAATTTGTGCAATCCAGTACTCTGACGCCACTTTTGCTACTCAGGTGCCGGAAACAGGCGCCACTGACACAGGGATGTGGGTGATTAGACGTCGACTACGACGCACCCGAGCGGCTGCACGCTCTTTATTATTCAGCGGGGGAAGTTCTTGTCCGGGTTTGTTCAACCTTTGCGGTTACTGGTGTTGGCGCAAACGCCAGGCTGGGTCGAGTTACTGCGTGAACGCTTAAGCGCGTTCGGCAGCGCGTATGCATTGATCACAGCGCCGTCTTGGGAGGCTGCCAGTGCGTTGTTTGACACCCCTGATAATGCCTTGTTGTTGACCACCGCCCACTACCTGCCGACCTCCAAGCAGTGTTGCCTGCCGATTATTTTGCTGCTGGATGTCGAGCCTGCAGAAGAGCCGCAAGGGGTGTGCGATTGGTTGGTGCGTGACCGACTGAGCACCGATGTGCTGCTTCGCAGCCTGCGTTATGCCGCCGAGCGCAGCACGCTGCAGCTCGCCTTGCAGCGTTTGGGTGAGCAAGATGCGCTGACGGGGATTGCCAATCGTCAAGGCTTCCAGCGGTTATTGGCCGCACGGCTGGCCGAATACCAAGGCGTCGGGCTCACCCTCGGCCACCTAAATTTAGATAACTTTCGCCATGCCAACGATGCCCTTGGTTATCAGGGTGGCGACCAGTTGATTCAACAGGTTGTCGCACGTATTAAGGCGCACTTGCAGCCCAGCGATCAGTTAGCCCGTCTAGGCAGCGATGAATTTGCCTTGCTGTTGGACAGCCGCCGCGACCCGCAGCACGGCGAACGTTTAGCGGCGCACATTATTGAAGCGCTGGCCTAGCCCTACTGGATTGAGGGTGAAAGCCTGCTCGTCGGCTGCAGCCTGGGGCTGGCCCACGCTTGCGCCGAGAGCGGCGCCGACCCGCTGATGTGGCACGCGTACATCGCCATGCAGCAGGCCAAGAGCCAGCAAGGCTGCACCTTGCATGTCTACGATGAGCGCATCAACCGCAACGCGCGCAGCCGCGCGGACTTAGAAGCTGAACTGCGCCGCGCCTTGCGCCGCGATGAACTGGAGCTGCACTACCAGCCGCGCCTTTGCCTGCAAACAGGCCACATCGTCGGTCTGGAGGCATTAGTGCGCTGGCGGCACAGCGAGCATGGCCTGCTCGGGCCTAATGAATTTATCCCGCTGGCTGAGGAAAGTGGGCTGATTGTGCCGTTGGGCTACTGGGTCATTTCGCGGGCATTACGCGACATGCAATGGTTGCTCGGTCGTGGTGTGCCACCGCTGCACATGGCGGTGAATTTATCCTTCCGTCAGTTTCAGGACAGCCAGTTGTTGCCGACCCTTAGTCGCCTGATCGAAGAGCGCGGGGTGGATGCGCAATGGTTGGAGTTCGAGCTGACGGAAACGGCGGTGATGCGCCGCAGCGATAAAGTGCAGCAGACCATGCTGGCGCTCGGTCGTCTGGGCGTGCGGTTTTCCCTCGACGATTTCGGCACCGGCTTCTCTTCGTTTGAGCACCTTAATAGCCTGCCCATCGCCATGCTGAAAATCGATAAGAGTTTTGTCGCGGGCATGAACGAGCGCGCGGAAAAGCGCCAATTGGTAAAGGCGCTGGTCAACCTGGCGCACAACCTCAACTTGCAGGTGGTCGGCGAAGGCGTGGAAGACGCCGAGCAGCTGGCGCTGCTGCGCCAGTTCGGCTGTGATCAGGTGCAGGGCTACCTGATCAGCAAGGCCTTGCCGCTCAACGAGCTGGCGCGGTATTTGGTGTTTGGTATGCGCCAGCCCCTCCTGGGCCCCAATTAGCCGCTGTCGTTGGGCCTACTGCGCCACCTGAATTTGCCGCTGCGCCAATTTTTGCTGGCGGTAGCTGATGGCAGCGGGTGGCACGGCGGTGATCGTGCCGGTTTCCAACCAGCGCTTAAGGCGGTTGGCGTCGGCCATGTGGGTGTACTTGCCGAAGGCATCCAGCACCACGAATGCCACTGGGCGTTTATTCATGACGGTGTTCATCACCAGGCAGCGGCCCGCCTCACCGGTGTAGCCGGTCTTGCTCAGCTGCACGCTCCAGCCGGGTTTGCGCACCAGGCTGTTGGTGTTGCGAAAACCTAAGGTGTAGTTGGGCTTGCGAAAGGCCTGGGTTTTTTCCGAGGTGGTGCTGAACTGGCTGATCAGCGGGTACTGGCGTGCAGCCTTAAGCATCAATACCAAGTCGCGGGCGCTGGATACATTGTGCTCGGACAAACCCGTCGGCTCGACAAAACGCGAATTGTTCATGCCCAGCGCGAGCGCCTTGGCGTTCATTGCGGCGATAAAGGCGCCGTGGCCGCCCGGGTAATGGTGCGCCAAACTGGCAGCGGCGCGATTTTCCGAGGCCATCAAGGCCAGCAATAGCATATCGCGGCGGCTCAGTTCGCTGCCCACGCGCACGCGGGAGAACACGCCGCGCATTTCTTGGGTGTCGCGAATCATGATCGGCAGCACCTCGTCGAGCGGCAATTTGGCGTCAAGGGTGACCATGGCGGTCATTAACTTGGTGACGGAGGCAATCGGCACTACGCTGTCGGCATTGCGCTCATAGAGCACCTGATTAGTTTGCAAGTCGACCAGCAAGGCACTGCCAGCGGCCAAGTCTTGTTGTTTGGTCGTGGCAGCATGGGCGTGCGAGGCAACAGCAAGGCAACTGCAGATCAGCAGCAGATTTACGAGCGAATGACGGATTTTCACAGGGCGCTTCACGGGCAGGTTGAAGGGGATGGTGTAATGCCGCGCAGTATACGGAAATCGAAGCTGGACTTAAGCCGCGCACACTTAAATCGTCATCAGGGCGCGTTATAGTGCGACCGCATTTATTGCAGTGAGCTGCCCCATGCCTGAGTTATCTGCACCCACAGCACCGCCAGCGGTCAGCCTGCGCGAGGCCTTCTGGTTCTGGTTGAAACTGGGCTTGATCAGTTTTGGCGGGCCGGCCGGGCAGATCGCAATCATGCATCAGGAGTTGGTGGAGAAACGCCGTTGGTTGTCTGAGCGGCGGTTTCTCCATGCACTGAACTACTGCATGTTGCTGCCGGGGCCGGAGGCGCAACAGTTGGCCACTTATATTGGCTGGCTGCTGCACCGCACCTGGGGCGGGGTGATCGCTGGGGTGCTGTTTGTACTGCCCTCGCTGTTTATTCTGATTGGCTTGTCTTGGCTGTATATCGCTTTTGGTGATGTGCCGCTGGTGGCAGGGATTTTTTACGGGATCAAACCGGCGGTCACTGCGATTGTGGCGCAGGCGGCTTGGCGCATCGGCTCCCGCGCGCTGCAGAACAACTGGCTGTGGGGCATTGCCGGGGCATCTTTTGTCGCCATCTTCGCCTTCAACCTGCCGTTCCCATTGATCGTGATAGCCGCCGCGCTTTTGGGTTATTTCGGTGGCCGATTCTTGCCCGAGCAGTTCAGTTTGGGCGGCGGGCATGCGGCGGCGGACAAGTCTTATGGCCCCGCCTTGATTGATGACGATAGCCCGCCGGCGGCGCATACGCGCTTTCGCGCCTCGCGGCTTGCGCTGTTGCTGCTGGTCGGCGCGCTGCTCTGGCTGCTACCGATGGGCCTGCTGACCTGGCTGTATGGCTGGGACGGCAAGCTGACGCAGATGGCCTGGTTCTTCACCAAGGCGGCCCTGCTGACCTTTGGCGGTGCTTATGCGGTGCTGCCGTATGTCTATCAGGGTGCAATCGACCATTACGGTTGGCTAACGCCCACGCAGATGATCGACGGTCTGGCATTGGGCGAAACCACACCGGGGCCGCTGATCATGGTGGTGGCGTTTGTCGCGTTTATTGGTGCTTACCTGCAGCCGGTTTTTGCCGGCGACTCTGGCTTTATCAGCGGGGCAGTAGCGGCAGCGTTGGTCACTTGGTTTACCTTTCTGCCGTCTTTTCTATTCATTCTCGCCGGCGGGCCGCTGGTAGAGTCGACTCATGGCGAGCTGAAGTTCACCGCGCCGCTGACCGCAATCACCGCTGCCGTGGTCGGGGTCATCCTTAATCTGGCGTTGTTCTTTGCCTACCACGTGCTCTGGCCGCAGGGCTTCGACGGTACCTTTGACTGGCCGTCGGCGGTGATCGCCCTGGCAGCGGCGCTGGCGCTGCTGCGCTTCAAGCGAGGGGTGATGGAGGTGCTGCTGGTGTCGGCGCTGGCCGGGCTGGCGGTGTTTCTGCTGCGATAAGGGCTTGGCGCAATGTGCATATGTATGGCTCATACAAACCAGTGAGTAGTCCGGATAAGCGCCAGCGTAATCCGGGTTGGGATGATTCCCGGATTACGCCAAGGCTTATCCAGGCTACGGGGTAATGGCGCTGCGGTTCCTAGCCCATAGCCACAGCCCGACATTTGTAGCCCGGATAAGCGCCAGCGTAATCCGCGAGGGCGGAGGGTTTCTCCGGATTGCGCCAAGGCTTATCCGGGCTACGGGGTGGTAGCACGATGGTTCCAAGCCCACAGCCACAGCCCGACATTTGTAGCCCGGATAAGCGCCAGCGTAATCCGCGAGGGCGAGGGATTACCCGGATTGCGCTAGGGCTTATCCAGGCTACGGGTTGGTAGCCCAGCGGTTCCTAGCCCATAGCCACAGCCCGACATTTGTAGCCCGGATAAGCGCCAGCGTAATCCGCGAGGGCGGAGGGTTTCCCGGATTGCGCTAAGGCTTATCCGGGCTAGGGGTGGTAGCACGATGGTTCCAAGCCCACAGGCACAGCCCGACATTTGTAGCCCGGATAAGCGCCAGCGTAATCCGGGGTGGGGTGTTAGCGTAGGGCTAGAGAAACCAGCGGTATTCCCGTGCGCTGACGTCTTGCATAAAGGCCAGGTGGTCTTGGCGTTTGTTCTCGCAGTAGACCATCACACACTCTTCGCCCAAGCCTTGGTTGACCACCGGGTGATCACGCATGGCGCTGACGGCGCTGAGCATGTCTTGGGGGAAGTCGATGCCGCTTTGGCGATTTTCGTTGAGGGACGCAATCGGTTCCTTAGCAGCATCCAGCCCGTGCTCCATGCCCACTAAAATCGCCGCCAGCACCAAGTAAGGGTTAGCGTCAGCGCCGGCCAAGCGGTGCTCGATGCGCAGGTTTTTACCATCCGATTCAGGAATGCGAATACACGCGTCACGGTCCTCAAAGCCCCAACTGGCGCGGCTGGCGGCGTTGACCATGGCGCCGTAGCGACGGAAGGCGTTGTGGTTGGCGGCGAAGATCGGCATGCAGTGCGGCAGCAATTCTAAGCAGCCGGCCACAGCATGACGCAGCGGGCGCTGTGCATCGGCGGCCAGCAGGTTGTTACCGGCCGCGTCGTACAGGCTGACGTGCACATGCATGCCGCTGCCCGGTGCGTGCAAGTACGGCTTGCTCATAAAGCTGGCGCGCTGGCCGTGTTTAAGCGCCACGCCACGGGTGCTGCGGCAGAACAATGCAGCCCAGTCGGCGGCGCGCAGGCCGTCGTCGCAGTGGCCGAAGTTGATCTCGAACTGGCCGGGACCGAGTTCGGCGGTGATCACGTTGGCGTCCACGCCTTGTTCATTGGCGGCATCGACAATTTCGTGCAGCACATCGGCAAAGCGCGACAGACGCTCGATGTGCATATTTGGCTGGTTATCTTCATCGCCGCACAGCGGGTCGCGGGGGAACTGCGGCAGGCCGTCTTGCAGCGCGCGGTCAAACAAGTAGAACTCTAGCTCGAAGGCCACCACTGGGCGAATACCCCGTGCTGCCAGGCGCTTGAGCACGCGGGCGAGTACTTCACGCGGCTCGAACTCGATCGGTGCCGCAGTGCCATCGGAGCTGATCAGCATTTGCCCCAGCGGTTGGTTTTCCCAGCGCACCGGTTTCAGCGTGCCGGGGATTAGCCGGCGCGGGGCGTCCGGGTCGCCGTCGTTGAAGCAGTAATCGCCAATCGGGTACAGGCCGCCTTGCACCCCCAACAGCACACAGTTCTGCGGGATTTTCAGCGGGCCGCCGGCCGCGACTTTTTCCAGCATGTCGATGGGGTAACGCTTGCCGTAGAAATGCCCGGGAATATCCAGGCTGATCAGGTCGACATAGCGTACGTCTGGGTAAGCCGCGCGGAAGGCACGGACTTCGCTGAGCAGGTCGGGAAATACGGTTGTTATTGTCATGGCGGTATCTGCGCGGGTTAGGTGAAAACCCAGAGCACTCGTGTGGGGGAATCGGAAAGATTGGCATAGCGAAACTGTGCATGCGGCGGCAGCTGGAAACTGTCATTCGGGTTAAGGGTGACGGGCGCAGCGTCTGCGCCGTACCAGATGGTCAGCTCGCCTTCGAGGACGAAACCACCCTGTTCCGAGCTGTCGTTCAAATGCCCTTCACCGCTGGTGGCGCCGGGGTCCAGGCGGCTTTCGAGCATGGAGAAGCCACCGGCCATGGTCGGCGAGGCCAGCACGTCGGTAATGCCACCGGCGTAATGCAGGGTGCGGCGCTCGCCGGGGCGAGTGACCCAGGGCACGTCACGCGGTTTACTCAGGCTGTAGAAATAGGTGGTCGGTACGCCGAGGGTTTCGCTGATGGCGGTGAGGTCAGCCACGGTTGGCCGCGACAAACCGCGCTCGACCTGCGAGAGAAAGCCCACCGAGCGCTCGATGCGTGCGGCCAGCTCACCGAGGGTGAGGTTCTTGTGCTTGCGCAGGTCGCGGATCAAGATCGCCAGGCCGTCGATTTCTTCCTGCATGTCCATGGAATGTCCTTAGGGCGTTTTAACGCCCCTCTCCCGCTTGCGGGAGAGGGGCTGGGGGAGAGGGTCGGCTGCCCCCTCTCCCTAACCCTCTCCCCGAGGGGAGAGGGGAGAGGGGACTGGCCATCATCAAATCACATCACGCAGGCGATACCACGCCTTGCCCACCGCCTCGATCGGCGCAGCCAGCAGGTCACCACCGGGGAAGCGTGGGTTGCTCAGGCCTTGGTACAGCTCAAGCAGATCGCAGTCGCCGAGGATCGCATCGCTGACTGCACGGGCGGCGGCCAGCGTCGGCAAAATGCCGTGGCCGGAGAAGCCCTGCAGCCAATACTTTTGCCCGCTGTGGCCGACGTCCGGGGTGCGCTGCATCGTGCAGTCGATATGCCCGCCCCAGCCATAGTCGATTTGCACGCCGCGCAGTTGCGGAAACACGCGCTCCAGGTAGGGCCGGGTCGCGGCGGGTACGTCTTTGGGGATGCCGCCGAGGTAGGTGCAGCCGCCGCCGAACAGCAGGCGATTGTCTGGGGTTACGCGGAAGTAGTCCGGCACAAACTGGTTGTCGATGGCGCAGGTGCCGCGCGGGAACAACGAACGCGCCAGCTCTGGATCGAGCGGTGCGGTGGCGACCTGGTAGGAGCCGACCGGTAACAGGCGTTTTGCCAGTTGTGGGTCGAGCGTGTCGATATAGGCGTTACAGGCCATGACCAGAACGTCGCTGCGCACTTCACCCTGCTCAGTGCGCACCACAAAGCCGGCTGCCGTTTCGCGGTATTCCAACGCTTTGGTTTGTTCGAAAATCCGCCCGCCGGCCGCCTCAATGGCCGCGGCTAAACCTTGCGCTAATTTCAGGGGGTTGAGGTGGGCAGCACCGCTGTCATACAAAGCAGCCAAGTAACGCGGGCTGGCGATCCATTCGGGGAGTTGTTCTTTAGGGATAAAGCTCAGCTGCGAGTAGCCGTACTTTTGTTCCGCTTCTTCCAATCCTTCCTGCAATTGCTTGACGCGGCGCGGCAGCACAGCGGTGTAGATCGCGCCGCTGCGGTAGTCGATATCAAAGGTGTGACGCTCGGGCAGTTCGCCCATCTCTGTGGCCGCCCAGACCATGCTGTCCCACAGACGGCGTGCGCGTTCTAGGCCGAGGGCCTTTTCGAACGGCGGCATATCGCACGACCAGCCCGGCAACGCTTGCCCGCCGTTGCGCCCAGACGCGGCCCAGGCCAGACGGCTGGCCTCCAAAACCACCACCTTCTTGCCGGCCAATGCCAAACGCAGCGCCGTGTGCAGGCCGCTGAAGCCGCCGCCGATGATCAGCACATCGCACTGTAATGGCTCCTGTAAGCGCGGGCGCAGCGGGATTGTTCCCGGATAGGTCGCCGCGTAATAGGTGTCGATATGCTGGGCGGATTGCTTGAACATGGTGCGCCTCGTGAAATTCTATTTAAATAATTTCATGAAAATATACGCTACAAATTTCATAAGACCAAGCTCAGTCGCATTTTACTGAGCTGCAGACAAGAAAAAGGCCGGCCCCAAATGGGGTCGGCCTTGATGGTCTGCGCGGGTGTTTAGCCGCGTGGTTACTTCGGCAGTACAACCGAATCGATCACGTGAATCACACCATTGCTGGTCTCAATGTCGGCACTGATGACCGAGGCGCCATCGACGGTGACACCGTTGCTGGTGTCCAGCGTGAGTTCACCACCTTGTACAGTTTTTAGCGCGGTTTTACCGGCCAGATCAGCGGCCATCATCTTGCCCGGTACGACGTGGTAAGTGAGCACGGCGGAGAGCTTTTCTTTGTCAGCAAGCAAGGCGTCGAGGTCAGCCTTAGGGATTTTGGCAAAGGCGGCATCATTGGGCGCGAAGACAGTGAACGGGCCCTCACCTTTGAGGGTTTCAACCAGGCCTGCTGCGGTGACAGCCGTTACCAGCGTGTTGAACTGGCCGGCGGCGACAGCGGTGTCGACGATATCTTTCTTAGCGCCGTGATCGGCGGCAAAGGCTGGCAGTGCAGCGAAGGTAAGGGCGGCAGTGGTCAGCATCAGCGTGCGCTTGAGGCGTTGGGAAGTCGTAGTCAGTTGAGCAAACATAGGAATCTCCTGATACAGGGTTAATTGTTTTGCACAGTGTTTGTACAACAATCAGACGCGAAGTTCCGCCTTCGACATGATTTGTAAAGTTTGAGCGGCGCGCGCAGTTCAGCAACACATGCCGGCAAGAACGTCTTGCCGGCATGGGAGTGGCGCAGAGGGCGTGTGCTGAGAGGGCGTATAAATGCGGCTAGCGGACTTGATTACGGCCGCCATTTTTAGCGGCATAGAGTGCTTGGTCGGCCTTATCCAGCAGCTCGCTGGCATCGGTTGAGGGGGTTTCGGTTGATGCGATACCCGCACTTAGGGTCACCGAGAACTCGCTGCCACCGGCAATAAAGGTTAATTCAGCGAAGCGCAGGCGGATTTCATCCAGCACCCGCAAGGCTTGCTCGGCGGTGCAGTCGGGCAGCACCACGAGGAACTCCTCACCGCCGTAACGGCCCAGGCTGTCGATACGGCGCAAGCGTTGGCGCAACAGATTAGCCAGGGCGCGAATGACGTTATCGCCAGCGGCGTGGCCATGGTTGTCGTTAACCTTTTTGAAAAAGTCGATATCCAGCATGCCCACGCTGGCTGGTTTGCCGCTGCGCTGCGCGCGCTCCAGCTCAACGGCCGCTTGCTCTTTAATATCGGCGTGCTTAAGCAGGCCGGTCAGGCTGTCGCGCGACAGCGCGTTGCTCAGCAGGCGCGCGCGCTGGGCGCGGGAGAATACGGTGGCGACGAGGGCGTTATCGGAAATGGGTTTAGTGACGAAGTCATCCCCGGCTTTGATCAGGGCGCTCAGTTGCCGGTTGATGTCGGTTTCCGCTGACAAGTAGATGATCGGTACGCGCAGCCAGTCATCGTTCATGCGGATGATTTGTGCCAGCTCAGGGCCGGTGCAGCCGGGCATGTTGACGTCCAGCAGAACCACTTCGGGGTTGAAGTCACGCATATGGCTGAAGATGTTGGCAGGCTCATGCAGCATCTCTACCCGCATATTGGCGCCGCGCAAAATCAGGCTAAAACGGTTGGCCAATTCGCGGTCATCATCAATGACCAGCACCCGGTAAGGTTCGCCTTGTTGCTGGGCGAAGCAGCGCTCTAGGCGGTTTTCCAGCTGGGGAATGTCCACCGGTTTGGTGAAAAAACCCAAGGCGCCAACGCGCACAGCCTCTAGGTGAGTATCAAAGTTGCCTTGGGTGGAGGTCACCAGCAGCGGTAATGGCTCATCCAGACGCTGTTGCACGCTGGCGGCATATTCCAGGCCGGTAAGCGTTTCGTCGGGTAGGTTAACGTCGACGATCAGCGCATCCGGCAGTTGCTGTTGCAAGGCGTTATCGAGTTCGGCAATACGGGTGAAGTGTTCGGCCTGATAGCCGAAGTTATTCAGCGTCAGGCGCATGTTTTCGCCGATGGCGTACTGATCTTCGAGGATATAAATACGCCGCGCGCATTCAGACGCTTTGCCCAGCGCTGCCGGCGGCGGCAAGGACGCTTGCTCAGGGTCAGGCTGCAACGCTTGCGTGGCCAGTTGCTGCAGGCTGCGGCTGAAGTCTTGCAGGCTTTGTTGTTCCTGTTGCAGGATGGCCAGCCAGTGCTCGGCCTGCTGCTCCAGCTCACGGGCACGCTGGCCGAGGCGGCTAAAGCCGAAGGTGCCGGCGCCGCCGGCGAGTTTATGCAGCTGGTCGCGCACGGTTTGCAAGTGCTGCAACTGCTCGTGCAGTTCAACAGTTTGCAGCAGGCGTTCGGCATGCTGCCCCAGTGCGGGTAACTCTTGCTGCATGCGCAGGGTAAATGCGTTGTTTAACTGTTGCAGGTGCTGTTGCAACTGATCGGCAGCAGGCTTGCCCTTATTCATGGGCCTGGCTCCAGATTTTGCGCACCTGTGCGGCCAGTTGCATGGGGTCGAAAGGTTTGATGATCACGTCACGGGCCCCCAGGCTGCGGTAATAGGTGATTTCAGCGGGTTGCACCTTGGCCGTCATAAAGGCCACTGGCACGTGGTTAATGTCGATCAGTCGGGCGATGTGCGCCAAAGTTTGTGGCCCATCCATGCCCGGCATCATCACGTCCAGCAGGATAAAATCTGGGGCAAAATCTTGCACGTGGTCCAGCGCTTCCTGCCCGGAGGCGCAACTGAGCACTTGAAAACCGCCCACGACCTCAAGTGCCAGCCTGGCTACGGCTTGGATCGAAGGGTCGTCTTCCACATGCAGGATTCGCTGTAGTTCAGGCATACCAGTTGTGTCCTAGGGGCGTGATGGCGATTCGGCTTTCGCCTCTGCAGCCAGATTAGTCAGTTCGAACCAGAATGTCGCACCTTTGCCGGCCGTAGAGTCAAAGCCAATGTGACCATGCATGCGCTCGATAATTTCTTTGCTGATGGCCAGGCCCAAGCCGGTGCCGCCTTTATGTCGGGTATCGGTGCCATCGGCCTGTGAAAATTTGCTGAAAATGCGGGTCTGGAAGTTTTCCGGCACGCCGTTGCCGTAGTCGCGGACGCTCACCCGCACACGTTCGTCGTGTTGCGTCACAAAAACTTCCACGGTCTGCCCTTGGGGCGAGAACTTCGCCGCGTTCGACAGCAGGTTGGCCAGTACCTGGGCCAAGCGCAGTTTATCAACCTGCACACACGCGTCGGTGGCTGGGCCTTGTAGCAGCAGTTGCACCTGATAGCGGCTGGCATAAGGTTGGTTTTCTGCAATCGCTTGCTCCAGCAGCGGTTGCAGTGCTTCTTTGTGCAGCTCAAAAGACATCTTGCCGGCCACCAGCTTGTCCATGTCGAGCAGGTCGTTGATCAGCAGGTTGAGGCGCTGGCTGTTGTCTTGAGCGACCTGCAACATCTGCTGCATGTTGCTCGGCACGGCGCCGAGTACGCCACCATTGACCAAGCCGAGGGCACCGGCAATGGCGGTCAGCGGGGTACGCAATTCGTGACTAACGGTTGAAATAAACTCATTTTTCATCCGCTCAATGCGTTTGCGTTCTTCGATATCGCGGATCACTGCAATAAAGCGCCGTTCGCCTTGGTAGCTGATTTGCGAAACGGCCAGCTCGATGGTGAAAGGTTCGCCGTCGCGACGCAGGGCAGTCATCTCGATATCCTTGCCGAGCATCCGCTGAATACGGGTTTTTAAAAAATGGATGATGTCTGGGCTGCGCATTGAACGTTGCGGCTCTGGCAGCATCAGGGTGACGCTCTGGCCAACGATCTCCTGATGGCTGTAACCGAAAATACGTTCAGCGGCACGGTTAAAGGTTTCGATATTGCCCTGCTGGTCGATGGTGATGATCGCATCCAGCACGTTGTCGAGCAGGGTGCGCAGGTAGTCCTCACGTTCGCGGATGGCCATCTCATTGGCGATACGCTCACTGAAGTCTTGAATCTGTGAGACGAAGTGCACGGGTTGGTTATTGCTATCCCGCACCAGCGCCACGCTGAGCAAGACCCAGATAATTCGCCCCTGGCTGTCCAGGTAACGTTTTTCCATCTGGTAGGTGGTGATTTTCCCGGCGAGTAGCTCTTTGATGAACTGCAGGTCTGCACCCAAGTCATCGGGGTGGGTGATGTGCTGGAAATCTGTGCGCAGCAGCTGTTCGCGGCTGTAGCTGAGCATCACACAGAGCTGCTCGTTGACGTCCATCCACTTGCCGTCTAAAGACACCAGCGCCATGCCTTGGGGGGCAATGCTAAAGGCGTTGCTGAAGCGTTGTTGGCTGAGTTGCAGTTGGTCTTCCACGGATTTACGGTCGCTGATGTCCCAGATAAACCCCGAAATCCATTGCAGCTGGCCGGCACTGTTGTATTCACCGCGGCCCTTTTCCCTGATCCACACACTGTGGCCATCGGCGTGCAGCAGGCGGTAGGTCAGCTCGAAGGCCTCTTGGCGTTCGATGGCGCTTACCGCGGCAAAGGTACTGGCCAGATCGTCGGGGTGCACCACGCTGGAGAAACTGCGCACGCGGTTGTTAATAAAGTCACTGGCTGGGTAGCCACACAGCGCCTCAATTTCGTCGCTTAAATAGCTCATGGTCCAGTCGGCATCGCTGTGGCAGCGGTATACGGCTCCCGGCAGGTTAGCCACCAGGCCACGGAAGCGACTTTCACTCTTTTGCAGGGCGCGGGTGGTTTGTTGCAGGTCGTTAATGTCGCTAGCGATGCCCAGGTAGCCGGTGATGTGGCCCTGGTTGTCACGCATGGCACTGACGGTGAGGTTGACGATGCGTTGTTCGCCATTCTTGCGACAGTAGGTCCATCGCCGGGTTTCAGGCTCACCTTGGGCTGGTCTGGTGGTGAATACCGCAAACCCACTGATCTCGGTACCGAGTTGCTGGCTGAGTTGAGTGCTGCGGGTTTGTAGCTCTTCGCTCAAATGGAACAGCGATGGGTTGTGTTGGCCAATGACCTCGGCACTGCTGTAACCCAGCAGGCGTTCTGCCCCAGCGTTGAACAGGGTGATCAGGCCAGCCGTGTCGGTGGTGATAATGGAGACGCCGGTGGCCGAGTCCAGCACCGCCTGCAGATAGCGCCGCGCATCGCGCGTTTTCTCTTCTTGTTGCATGCGTTCAAGGGTGGCGCTGACCCAGCGTGCGAAAAGGCGCATGAACTCTTTATCAGCCTCATCGAAGGCGCTGCGGTGTGCCTCGCTGGAGGCATAGCAAATTGTGCCAAAGCACTGACCGGCGACCCAGATGCTGGTGCCGATATAGCTTTCTAAGGCGAATAATGGGTAGCAAGGGTGCGCGGCATGTTCACTTTCGCCCATGGTCGCAATGGCAAAGACATCACTGCCTTGCAGGGCAATGCTGCAGTAAGTGTCGCCCAAGGCAAAGCGCTGTCCGTCTTGCAGGCTGTCTGGTGGTGAGACGTGCACCATCACACGGTACGCCTGCGCCTCAATCTGGCTGATGATGCCGATTGGCATGTCGAAGAACGCCGCGCCCAGTTGCAAGGCTTGGCGCAATTGCTCTTGAGTGCCTGGGTTAGGCAGCGCGGCAATTTCATTGAGTGCACGCAGAGCCGCTTGCTGACGCTCGGTGCGCTGCTGGGCCAGCTCCCGTTGGCCGTCACGGCGCAGTGCTTCGAGCAACTGGCCCAAGGTGGTGAGCAGGGGCTGCAGCTGATCGGTAAAGTCGTCGCCGTAGCCACCCTCGCGGTTAGCCAAGCCGAGCATGCCCAGTAGCTCGCCTTTTGCACGAATCGGCAGGCCGGCGAAGGCCAGTAGTGGCGGATGTCCCGGTGGCAAGCCCGCGCGTTTAGGGTGGTTGGCTGGATCGTTTGTGATCAGTGGCTGACCGCTGCGAATGACCTGGCCGAACAGGCTGTCGAGGTTACGAAACTCCAAACCCTGCGTGGCATGGGTGTCATAGAAGGCTCGTGTATCCGCATCCCACGCGATATTGCTGATGGCAAAGGTGCGCAGGTAAGGTGCGTCTGCGTCATCCCGCAAAATTTCACCGATAAAACCGAACTGACTGGCACTGACCTCAAGAATGCGCCTGAGCAGTGTGTCAAAAGCCTCACGTTGATTGTGCTGGTTGATATAGGCCGCTTGTACCTCGCTGATCAGCCCAAGCAGCTGGTTCGCGTTTGCGGTTTGCTGGTGCCTGTCTTCGAGTTCCGCGTGGTGGCGGCGCATAACCTTTTGGCTGCTAAGCCGAGTGGCCTGCAGCAGTACTAGCAGCAGCGCCTCTGCGGCGAGCCAAGCCAGCAGCCATTTAATGATCAACCAACGCTGATCGTGCACGTGTTGGTCGACCAGCGCGCTGATATCACGCCACGTCAGGACGCGTATGGCGCTGTCGATAGCGCTTATACCGGACTGATAGTCGCTCATACGGATTTGGTTAAGCAGGTAGGTGCGCCCCTCATCGCTCATCAGCTTGAAGGTGTTACCCGCCTCGGGGTCAGGCAGGCGTTGCTGCGTGTGCCAGGTTTGCAGGTGTAAGTTGGGCGTACCCGCCAGTTGCCAGTCATCGTCATCGGCTGCGGGCATGCGCAGGTGCTCGCTACTGCTGCCGGGCATGTGTGTTGAGCGTTTGAGCAGCAGGGCAACGCCATCATTTATTTCGTCACCCAGTGATTGCAGGTCGCTCGGCATCATAAGGCTGACCTCCAGCGCCCCGACGTTAAGTCGGCCGGCGAGGCTCTCGACATGCAGGGGTACGATGGCGCGTATGCTCAGGCTTTGCTTATCAGCCACTAGGCCGATGGTGGTCAAAGAGTGACTTAGGCTGTCGAGCACTATGCGCCGTTGCAGGGCGGGGGCGTCGGCAAACCATTGCGGCTGATGGACCCTTAGCAGCACATTGGCGCGGGGAGCCAGATGCACATAAAGCTCGAAAGGCCGCGCGCTTTGCAGGTTGCGCCAACGTGGGGCGAGGCGAGTTTGCAGCTGGCTACGGATGGCGCTCAGGCGTTGCTCGTCCGGCTGTTGGCCTTGCTCTAAGGCATAGGCCTGGCGCACCAGTTCAACCAGCCACGCGTCTGCCGCGATTGTTTCTGCGAGCAGCTGCGCTTGCTGCTGCAGCTCCTGCTGGCTGTTACGCAGGGCCAATATTTGCCGTTCATGCTGTTGGGCTATTTGCAGGTCCCAGAGGCTTTCTTGCTGCTTAAGCGCAAAGCCGCCCAGCAGGCTGAAAAAGACGGCTAGGCCCAAGCTGCCAAGGCCAACAATCCAGCGGATGGCGCTGGGTTTGGTGTGCTTATCCATCGATCAGCCCCATCACGGTTGTGCAGATGAATAACGGCATTTAGGCCAAGCCCGCCAGTCTGCGCAGGCGCGCCTGCTCGGGGTCATTGACGGCGCTATTGAGTTCACATGCGGCTAGGCGCATCAGAATATTCTCGCGCTTGACGTTACTGCTCGGTAGGGCATGACAGGCACCTATCAGGTCGCGCAACTGCATCGGCAGGTGCCATTGCGCCTTGATGCTGGCTGCAAAGGGTGCGCTGAATTGGTCGAGGGCCTGCAGCACTTGGCTTTCGTTAAAATGATGGCCGCTGTCCTCCCATAACTGCACTTGATAGAGCACGCACAGTTCGCCCATACGGTGCAGCAGGGCTGCGCTATGGAAGGGCGCGGGGTCCATCGCGCATTGGCGTGCGAGTTGGGTGCTGCGCTCAATTAATTGCTCGGTGCTGTCGAGATGCGCTTGGGCAAATATGCTCAGCAGTGAGTTCTTTAGTGCGCCGCACTGGCGTAAAGCCAGGCCCATGGCCAGGTTTAAGCCGTTTCGCGCACCTAGTTTCTGCAGCGCTTCAAGTAGGTTTGAACAGGGTTTGCCTCCCGTATTGTAGGCACTGCTATTGGCAACACCTAGCAAGCGGAGACTGAGCGCGGGCTCTTGTTGCCACTCGCTGGCAAGCACGCGCAGGTCGATTTGCTCACCGTTAAAGCTTTGCATCAGGCGATCACACACCTGTGCATTGAGGGGCAATTGCAGTTCATTGCTGGGCAGGTTGCTCAGGTGCGCCAACAAGTCATCTTGAATGTTGTCGGCCTGTGCGGGTTGCTCGTCACCTTCTGGCGGCAGCAGCGCGTCTAGCTTGGAAGCAACCTGCGCGGCCTGGAAGGGTTTGCCAATAAAGGCGCTGATTTTCAAGGCTTTTACAGTCATAACACTGGCGCGGTCGGAGCGACCGGTAATCATCACCAGCGGTATGCTGCTGTTATCGCGCCTTACTTGCTCGAGCAATCGGGTGCCTGGACCGTCTGGCAGGTTCCAATCGGCGATCACTATATCCGCTGGGCATTGCTGCCATTCATGCAGGGCGCTGCTGACGCTCTCCAGGCAAATCACGTGAGCGCTGGGACGAAGGCTGAGCACAATTTGCTTGAGTAGATCGGCGATCCAACTGTCGTCTTCAAGAATTATTACGCGCATCAGTTAAGCCTACTTCCGTCGCATGCTGTGGCAGTGATGCACTGCAAGCTTTGTATGGTTTCAAGTGTCGCAGCAGCAAGCCTAGCGTAAGCCCTGCCACGTGTTGTTCAGTATCCACAATGCAGGGATCAACTAATAGATCAAACGGCAAACGTTAAGCGCTTTGTACAGTGCTCAGGTGGAAGTAAGCTCCCCGTGGTTACGGGCGGCGCCCTGGGGGCTGACAAGGGCTGTGGCACTTTGTACGAAAGAGCAACTGGTTTTCTGATCCGGGTCAGGGATAATGGCAATGCGCGTGCTATAGACTGGCGGCGTCTTTCCTTCTGTACGAGGCACTCGACACCATGTGGTACAACGGTTTTCTTGATCTGTCGGTCTGGCAGTTGATTGCAGTCACCCTGCTGATGACGCATGTGACCATCGTCAGCGTGACGGTTTATCTGCATCGCTACTCGGCGCACCGCGCGCTGGAGCTGCACCCGGCGCTGAAACACTTCTTCCGCTTCTGGCTGTGGTTGACCACGGCGCAGAACACCCGCGCATGGACCGCCATCCATCGCAAACACCACGCCAAATGCGAAACCGTTGATGACCCGCACAGCCCGGTGATTAAGGGCCTAAGCACCGTGCTACGTACCGGCGCTGAACTCTATGCTGAAGAGGCGAAGAACCCGGAAACCCTGCGTATCTACGGTAAGAACTGCCCGGAAGATTGGATTGAACGCAACCTCTACTCGCGCTTTCCGATTGCCGGTATTGCGTTGATGGGCGTCATCGATTTGGCCTTGTTCGGCGCGGCAGGCATCACCATCTGGGCGATCCAGATGATGTGGATTCCGGTGTGGGCGGCCGGCGTGATCAATGGCCTTGGTCATGCGGTCGGCTACCGCAACTTCGAATGCCGTGATGCGGCGACTAATCTGGTGCCATGGGGCATTTTGATTGGCGGTGAAGAGCTGCATAACAACCACCACACCTACCCCAACAGCGCCAAGCTGTCGGTGAAGAAGTGGGAGTTCGACATAGGTTGGTTCTGGATCAAGCTGTTCAGCATGCTCGGCCTGGCCAAGGTGCAGCGCGTTGCACCGATCGCTCACCGGGTAGCCGGTAAGCGCAGCTTGGACATGGATACCGCCATGGCCATTCTTAACAATCGCTTTCAGATCATGGCGCAGTACCGCAAGTTGGTTATCGCGCCGCTGGTGCAGCAGGAGCTGAGTAAGGCCGACGCGTCGGTGCGCCATCATTTCCACCGCGCCAAGCGTTTGCTGTCCCGTGAGCCAAGCCTGTTAGATGAAGGCCATCAACTGCGTATTCAGCGCATGCTGGAGCAGAGCCAGGCGCTCAAAGTGATCTATGAGAAACGCCTCGCCCTGCAGCAGATCTGGGTGAAAACCAGCGCCAACGGCCACGACATGCTCGAAGCCATCAAGCACTGGATCAGTGACGCGGAGGCCAGCGGCATCCAATCGCTGCGCGAGTTCGCCGAACAGTTGAAAACCTACTCGTTGCGCCCTGCAACGGCTGCGTAAACTGGCTTTGGTTGGTCCAAGCCCGCTTCGGCGGGCTTTTTATTGCGTGCTGTTTTATGCCGTGCCATGGCGCTTGGTAGTGATAAGGCCCGCCGCCGGCCCTCATTTTTAGCGAGTGCTTGAGCGCTGCAGCACAGCGGTTGTTATGGCCAGTGGCTTGCTATTCACTATATAAAAGAATAGATTGTCTTTATCTTAATTGAATAGCCTGCCATGAACCCAGAACTCGCCCCACTCGATATCAACCAGTTGCGTGCCAATGCTGATGCAGCGGGGCAGTTGCTCAAGGCCCTGAGTAATCCAGACCGTTTGCTGTTGCTCTGCCAGCTGTCGCAGGGCGAGCGCAATGTCAGTGAGCTGGAGAGCTTGCTGGGCATCCAGCAGCCGACGCTGTCGCAACAATTGGCAGTGCTGCGCCGTGAAGGTTTGGTCGAGACCCGTCGCGAGGGTAAGCAGATTTTCTACTGCATCAGCAGTCCTGAGGCGCTAGCGGTGATCAATACGCTTTATCAACTGTTCTGTGCGGGTGCGAATGATGACGATTGATTGGTACAACTTCACACCCTGGACTGCTCTAGCAGGTGGGGCATTGATTGGTTTGGCCGCAAGCCTGTTCGCGTTGATGAACGGCCGCGTCGCGGGGATTAGTGGCCTGCTGGGCAGCTTGCTGGAGCGTGGCGAAGGGCTTGGCGAAAAAGCCTTATTTCTGCTTGGTGTGTTGCTCGCGCCGCTGCTCTGGCAGCTGTTTAGCCACTTGCCTGCAATTGAAATTAACAGCGGTTGGTTGGCGCTGAGTGTGGCGGGCCTGTTGGTCGGCATCGGCACCCGTTATGGCTCGGGCTGCACCAGCGGTCATGGCGTTTGCGGGTTATCGCGGCTATCACCGCGCTCCTTGGCCGCCACCCTGACGTTTATGGCCGCGGGGTTTGCCACGGTGTTTGTCTTACGTCATCTGTTGGGGGGTTGAATATGCGCAAGCTTATGGCGTTTCTCGCCGGTTTGATTTTTGGCATCGGCTTGCTGCTGGCCGGCATGGCCAACCCGGCAAAAGTGTTGGCCTTTCTTGATTTGGCGGGTAACTGGGATCCCTCGTTGGCGTTGGTGATGGCTGCCGCGATTGGCGTGGCGTTTTTGCCTTTTAGCTGGGCGCGGTTGCAGCGCACCAGCCTGCTCGGTGCGCCGATGCAGTTGCCCAGTAAACGTCAGCTGGATCGACGCCTGATTGGCGGCAGTCTGCTGTTTGGTGCTGGCTGGGGCATTGCAGGCATCTGCCCCGGGCCGGCCGTGGCGATGCTGTTGACCGGGCACTGGCAGGTCTCGCTGTTTGTGGCCGCGATGCTGTTGGGCATGGTTGTGTTTACTGCGCTGGAACGCCGGCGCGGGTGATTGATGATCAGGAGATCACGATGAAAGCAAATGTTGGCACCCTCGACCGCAGCCTGCGCATTGCCGCTGGCCTTATTTTAATTGGCTTAGGCCTGAGTGGCGTGATTGGCGTGTGGGGCGCGATTGGCGTTGTACCCCTGGCCACCGGTCTGTTCCGACTCTGCCCGGTCTATACGCTGTTGGGTATCAACAGCTGTAAAACCAAGGCATAACCAAGGCGATCCTGCCGGCCTTTTTGGCCGGCTAGGTTGCAGCTGAAAACCGCGTACTTACCTCGTTTGTTGATCCCGCCGCTGCACACGCCGCTGAATGATGTTGTGTTCAGCAATGCGCGCCCCTTGCATCACTCATCCAACCCCGTGCTTCCCTGCTAGGACGCGCACCACTGTTTATGTGCCGCGCTTAGTCGACGCCCGCAGCATCGCCCACACCATTGCGTGCATGTGCACCCAGCTATCGACGATGATGCCTGTACGCGTGCGCAAATATTGCCGTAACGCTCGGTGAATAGACGCGCCGGCCCTTTACGGCCGACTAAAAGACCCTAGCGTGCGTGACCTCAAGGTGCTGTTGAATGCTTTATAAGTGGCCGCTACTGAACACCCTGCGTGAATACGACCGTGCTCAGGCCGGTCGTGACCTTGTGGCGGCCAGCTTGATCTGTCTGTTGCTGGTGCCGCAGGCGTTGGCGTACGCGCAGTTAGCCGGGCTACCGGCGGTGGCGGGGTTGTACGCGAGCATTCTGCCGCTGGCGGTGTATGCGCTGATCGGCGCAAGTCCTGGCGTGGCCTTGTCGTTTGGCCCGGTGGCGGTTTTGTCGTTGATGACTGCTGCAGCGTTGGCTCCAATCGCCGCTGCAGGCACCGCCGCCTATAGCGCGGCTGCCGTGGGGCTGACCCTGCTGGTGGGTGCGTTACTGCTGCTGATGGGCCTGCTGCGGCTGGGTTTTATTGCTAACTTCCTTAGCCATCCGGTCATCTCTGGGTTTATCAGTGGCGCTGCGGTGCTGATTGCCGTGAGTCAGCTGCACTATTTGCTCGGCGTATCGGCCGACGGTTTAACCCTGCCGCAGGTGCTGCCGGCACTGTATGCCCAGCTTGCAGCGACGCACCGACCTACGCTGCTCCTTGGGGGGCTGAGCCTGGTACTGCTGGTGCTGCTGCGTAATGTGCACCTGTTGCGTGTGCCCGCTGCCTGGGCGCTGCGAGTGAAGCAACTCAGCGCCTTACTGGTGATGTTAGTCGCCATGGCTACAGGTGTGCTGCTAGAGCTGGAAGCCTATGGGGTGAAAGTGGTGGGGCAAGTGCCGGTCGGTTTGCCGACGCTGGGCTTGCCAACCCTCGAGTTGGGCTTGCTGCGTGAGTTGCTGCCGGCCGCGCTGCTGATTGCCTTGGTGGGCTTTGTCGAGTCCATCTCCATTGCCCAGAGCTTGGCCATGCGCAAGCGCCAGTTGATCAGCCCTGACCGGGAACTGCTCGGCCAGGGCGCGGCTAATCTGGCCTCCGCCTTGAGTGGCGGGATGCCGGTGGCGGCGAGTTTTTCCCGCTCTGCCGTAGCCCGACAAAGCAATGTGGCGACGCCGCTGGTGGGTATTTTTGCCGCGGGGTTGATGCTGGCAGCGGTGCTTGGCTTAGCGCCGGTGTTGCAACATTTGCCGCAAGCGGTCCTAGCGGCCAGTATTTTAGTTGCCGCGATCGGCTTGGTGGACATTGCGAGCTTGCGCCGCACCTGGCGCTATTCAAGGGCTGAAGGCTGTGCGCAATTAGTGACCTTTTTCGGCGTGCTGCTGCAAGGGGTGGAGGCTGGCATCATGCTCGGTGTCTGCCTGTCGTTGTTGCTGTTTCTCTGGCGCACCAGTCGGCCGCACATGGCGGTTGTTGGGCAAGTGCCGGGCAGCCAGCATTTCCGGAATGTGCAGCGTCATGAAACGGTGCAGAGCGCCAGCGTGTTGTCATTGCGGGTGGATGAAAGCCTGTATTTCCCCAATGCACGCTACTTAGAAGCCCGTATCGGTGAGCTGATTGCGGTAAGCCCGCAGGTGCGGCATTTGGTGCTGATGTGCTCTGGGGTCAACCAGATTGATGCCAGCGCCCTCGATGCGCTAGAGGGCATCGCTGAGCAGCTGCGCAGTGCCGAGGTGCAACTGCACTTGGCTGAGGTCAAAGGCCCAGTCATGGACCGTTTGTTGCGCTCAGACTTTCTCGAGCATTTTGGCGGCCAAGTGTTTATCAGCCAATACCAAGCGCTGTGCACCCTGGACCCACAGTGTGCGGTGCATGCGCTGACGCCTTCAGCCGCGAGCAGCTAAAGCAGCAGCAGGGTGGCCAGGCCAAGGAAGGCGAAAAAGCCGACAACATCGGTCACCGTGGTCAAAATTACGCTACCGGCCAAGGCGGGGTCGATACCCATGCGATCCAGTATCAGCGGTATGGCCCAGCCCGCGAGCGCCGCGCACAGTAAGTTGAGCAAAATCGCCGCGCCCAGCACCGCACCGATCCCCCAATTGCCGAACCACCACACCGACAGTAAGGCGATCACCACTGACCACAACAGGCCGTTGAGGATGGAGATACCCAGCTCACGGTTAAGCAGGATGCGGATATTGCCTTTTTGTACTTGGCCCAATGCCAAGCCACGGATCACCAACGTCAGGGTTTGACTGCCAGCGATGCCGCCCATGCTGGCCACAATCGGCATCAGTACAGCCAAGGCCACCAGTTGCTCAAGGGTGGCTTGAAACAGACCAATCACCCATGCGGCACTGAATGCCGTCAGCAGGTTGATGCCCAGCCATACGGCACGGCGACGTGAGCTGACCAATACCGGGGCGAAAATATCCGCTTCATCGTTTAAGCCGGCCATGTGCATCAGGGCGCGGTCGGAGTCTTCACGGATCAGGTCGATCACATCATCCACGGTGATACGCCCAAGCAGCCGGTTGTGTTCATCAACCACGGGCGCGGAGAGCAGATCGTGGTCCTGAAACAGCTGGGCCACTTGGTTGCCACTGGTGGTGACGAGGATGCCGGCAATATCACGGTGCATCAGTTCGCTGACGCGCTGGTCGAGTTCGGCGGTGACCAGTTCACTCAGGCGCAGCGCACCTTGGTAATGGCCCTTGCGGTCGACCACCATCAATAGGTCGGTTTGCGGTGGTAAGCGCTCCAGCAAACGCAGGTAACGCAGCACCGCGCTGGCGGTAACATCCGCCCGCACTTGGATGGGGTCGGCGTTCATCAAGCCGCCGGCCGAGTCCTCGGGATAAGACAGCATCGATTCGAGTTGCTGGCGCTGCGCGGTACTGCTGGCGTGCAGCAACTGGTTGCCCAACTCGGCAGGCAGCGCCTGGATCAGGTCGACGCGGTCGTCCAGCTCAAGGTCTGCGGTGGCGGCAATCAGGTCTTCCGGATCAAGCTCCAGCGCCAGCGCGGTGCGAATCTCGTCATGCAGGTAGGTGAGAACTTTACCCGCACGTTCGGTTTCCACCATGCTCCAGGCGCGGTAGCGTTCTGCCGGCGGCATGGCCTCCAGCAGGCCTGCGACTTTAGCCGGGTGCATGCGGTGCAGTAACTTACCGAGGCGCTTCAGCTTGCCCTGAGCCAAGGCTTGACGCGCAGCTTCTAACTGGCTGCTTTGGGCGCTGTTGGCTTCCTCATGAGCGGCCATACTGGCCTCAGATGAATCACCCACTAACTGGGTTTTCAGGCTGGGGCTCAAATGCTGCAGGATGCGCTCTTCCAGCTCTGGGCCAATTTGCTGCCAAAGCGTCAGGCGCTGTTCGCTGTCCAGCAACTCGAGCAACGCGGCAATTTTTCCGGGGTGCATGCGCGCCAGCAATTTACGCACGCGTTTATTTTTGCCAACGGCCAACGCCTGGATGATGGCGTGGGTATCCGTAAGGCTGTGCGGGGCACTGTTGTCGTTGGGCGGGGCTGATTTCATGAGCACGAGAATAACACCCGCGCTTAGGCGCTGGAATTTGCTTGCGCTGGATCGTACTCAGCGCCGGTTGAGAGGCTGCAGCTAAAAGCCCGGCGCTGGCCGGGCGACGTTGTTCAGCCGTGCTGCGGTGCCGGTTGCTGCTGGGTGATGCAGTGGATATTGCCGCCGCCCAAGAGAATCTCCCGGCCCGGCACCATGACTACGCGGTGCTTGGGAAACAGGCGCTGCAGGATTGTTTTTGCTTCGATGTCCATCGGGTCATCAAAGCTGGGGGCGATGATGCCGCCGTTGACGATCAGGAAGTTGACGTAGGAGCCTGCCAAGCGGATCGACGGATCGCGCTCTTGGCTGCCTGAAGCCAGGTCGACCCCGGCGCACTCTGCATCGGTGGCATGCAGCGGGCCGGGAATCGGCATTTTGTGCACGATCAGCTGACGGCCTTTGGCATCACGGGTGCTTTCCAGCACGCGCATAGCGGCCTGGCAGCGCGGATAGTTGGGGTCGCTTGCATCGTCGGTCCAGGCCAGCAGCACTTCGCCGGGACGCACGTAGCAGCAAAAATTATCGACATGGCCGTCGGTTTCATCATTGAAGAGGCCGTCTGGCAGCCAGATCACGGTTTCGATGGCCAGGTGCTCGGCCAGGTACTGCTCAATCTGCTTACGCGTCAGGTGCGGGTTGCGGTTGGGGTTGAGCAGGCATTCCTCGGTGGTGATCAGGGTGCCTTCGCCGTCAACATGGATCGAGCCGCCTTCGAGGATCAGCTCATCGGTGCGATAACGCGCACAGCCTTCGATCTGCAGAATCTTGCGCGCCACTTGATCGTCGCGCACCCAGTTGGCATACAGGCCGCCATTGAGGCCGCCCCAGGCGTTGAACGCCCAATCCACGCCGCGCACCTCACCGCTGTTGTGGGTGACGAAGGTCGGCCCGGTGTCACGTACCCAGGCGTCATCAGTGCTGAGTTCGATGACACGAATATTGTGATGAATCAGGCGTTCGCAGGCGTTTTCGTACTGCCCGGCTGAAACGCCTACCGTCACCGGCTCAAACTCGGCAATGGCCTTGGCTACGGCCGTAAACGCGGCTTGAGCCGGCTTTCCGCCCAGGCGCCAGTTGTCTGGCCGCTCAGGCCAGACCATCCACGTTTGACTGTGCGGTTCCCACTCGGCAGGCATGCGAAAACCATCGGCGCGTGGGGTAGTCGTGAGCAAGGTCATGGGTCACCTGTAGCCCGGCTAGAGTCCGGGGTCATTAATTATCAGCAGCGTTCGCACAGTGTAGCCGAGCAACGTGCGCGGCTACTCAGCGGCCAAAAGAGGTGTTGAGGCCGCGGCGGCCGGCCTATTTATAGCCGATAAAAATCGGACTTATAAGCAGCTTTTAACTTTTAAGCCAATATTCACGCCGTCATATCGAATAAAAATCGATTTTATACAGCTGTTTAGCGTCTGCGGTGTGCAATCAATACGACAGCCCGTTGTTACAGGCATTATCGCAGCGAGGCGCGCGTGGTGAGGTGTGAAGCGAGGAGGGAGGTTAAGCGCTGTGGCGTTTGTGCAGCTGGTATTGCTCGTGGCCGTCATCCCAGCCCGCTTCCCAAGCGGCGACCAATACATCGGCAGCCAGGGCGCGCGGGGTGTTGGTTTGCCCGGTCATGCCAGCCATATAGCCCTGCTGGTAAGCCTTGTTGAGGCTTTCTAGGCTCCAGCTCTGGTTGTCTTCGCTGTTGCGGTCGTCGCAGGCCATGGCGGCAGCTCGAAGTGGATTTACCCTTTAATCCTAGCCGCATCATCGGGGCGGTACTGTGCCGCTGATCTTGCTTTTGCCACCGCTGACAGTTTATGTGATGCAGTTGGCGAAACGCCGGCTTATTGAGGCCGGCGTGAGCGATGCTTTGCAGCAGCGGCGAGCTACACCGCCGGGGCCAAAATGCTGGCCTGATAGGCCGCCGCAAAACTGTCAAAGTCACCCTCTTCGTTGGCTTCCAGCTCACGCTGGCTCTGCAGCGATTGCGCGGCGCTGGTTTCAAACGCCGCTTGCTGCTCAGCGCTCAACGGCTGGCTGCGGAAATACGCAGCGTGCAGTTTGCTTTGGCGCATGCCGAACTCGGTGAAGTTCAGCCCTTGCTGCAACTGCGCGAGCACCTGCGCGGAGGGCGTCAGGCAAGGGTCGGCGACTTTAGCCTGTTGCGCTTGTAACGCTTGGCTGTGGGCGCTACCGCCTTGGCTCTGGTCGAGCAATTCGGCCAGCGGCAGAATCTGCTCGAGCAGCTCATTGGCCCACGCGTGCAGTGCGACCGGCTGGCCATTACGTTGCAGGAGCAGGCCTGGGCGACGACCTTCCTTGACCACGCTGAGGAAGTTATCCGTGCAGGCATGGCACTCATCGTGTTCCAGTATCGGGCTGTCTTGCATGGCGCAAAACAGCAGGAAGGCATCGAGAAAGCGCGATTCGGTGAGGTCGATACCCAGCGGCAGAAAGGGGTTGATGTCCAAGCAGCGCACTTCCACGTATTGCACGCCACGGGCCATTAGCGCCTGAATCGGCCGCTCGCCGCTGTGGGTCACGCGCTTGGGGCGGATGTTGGAGTAATACTCGTTTTCGATCTGCAGAATGTGAGTGTTGAGCTGCAGCCACTCGCCGTCACGCTTGGCACCGATTTCCACATAAGCCGGGTAAGGCGTACCCACGGCCAGGCGCAGGCTGTCGGTGTAGCTTTGCAGGTCGTTGTAGCAGGGCGTCAGGCCTGCCTGGGCGGTGCTTTGGTAGCCTAGGTCGCTCATGCGCAAGCTGGTGGCATAAGGCAGGTAGAGCGTCTCGTCATCCAGCACCTGCAACTGGTGTGGGCGGCCGCGCATAAAACCCTTGTGCAGCGCGGGTGAAGCGCCGAACAGGTACATCAACAGCCAACTGTAGCGACGGAAATTACGGATCAGGGCGATATAGCGCGCCGACTGGTAATCCTGCGCGTTGCCAGTATCGCCTTCAGCCTGTTGCTGCAGTTGCCATAGCGCATCCGGCAGGGAAACGTTGTAGTGGATACCGGCAATGCACTGCATGGTTTTGCCGTAACGCAGCGCCAAACCTTTGCGATAGACGTACTTGAGCTCGCCGATGTGCGAGCTGCCATAGCGGGCGATGGGGATGGTGTCCTCGTCTGGCAAGGCGCAGGGCATCGACGGGCTCCACAGATATTCGCCGTCAAGTTTGCTGTAGGCAAAACGGTGAATCTGCTCCAGATCGGCCAGCGTCACCGCCGGGTCCGCTTCGGCCGGGGTGATAAATTCCAGCAGCGACTCGGAGTAATCAGTGGTGATCTGCGTATGCGTCAGGGCCGAACCGAGCGCATTGGGGTGCGGCGTCAGAGCCAACTGGCCGTCAGCGTCAACACGCAGGCATTCGCGCTCAATACCATGCAGGCAGCGGGACAACAGGGGGAGGTTGGCTTTTTCACCAAGCTGGGCCAGACGGCGGGATAACAGGTTGCTCAAGGTTGCATTCCTTCACGCATCGATTGGCCCAATATGGGGGCGTTGGCCGAGCTCTACAAGGGGCCAAGAAAACCGGTTGTGCCGGTTGCCGGGGCTTTATAACCCGAGGCAGGTGACGAGGGTTAGCGCTGGGCGCTGTGCTGCGTACCGTCATCGAGTCTGCGGGTGTGCAGCGACCTACTTCTTCAACGATTTGGCATTGGCAAACAGCGCCGCCATGCCGCCGCTGGCGGGGGCGGGTTTGTCTTGGCTGGAGTGGCGTTTGCTGCGCGGGGCGTTGCCGGCCGGCTTGTCACCACGGGATTGGCCACCACGGGATTGCCCGCCACGCGGCCCTTCGATTTTCTCGCCGGGGGTGTCGCCCATACGCATGGACAGAGCGATACGGTTACGCGGGATGTCCACTTCCATCACCTTAACCTTGACCACATCACCGGCCTTGACTGCTTCGTGCGGGTCTTTGATGAATTTCTCTGACAGCGCGCTGATATGCACCAGCCCGTCTTGGTGCACGCCAATGTCAACGAAGGCGCCGAAATTGGTGACGTTAGTAACCACACCTTCGAGCACCATGCCCAGCTCAAGGTCTTTTAGTGTCTCCACGCCTTCCTGAAACTCGGCAGTCTTGAACTCCGGGCGCGGGTCGCGGCCGGGCTTTTCCAGCTCGCTGAGGATGTCGCCGATGGTCACCAGGCCGAATTTATCGTCGGTGAACTGCTTGGGATCGAGGCGCTTGAGAAATCCGGAGTCACCGATCAGCGAGCGAATATCGCGGCCGGTGTCGGCGGCGATGCGTTGTACCAGCGGGTAAGTTTCCGGGTGCACGGCGGAGGCGTCCAGCGGGTTGCTGCCGTTCATCACGCGCAAAAAGCCGGCGGCTTGTTCAAAGGTTTTGTCGCCTAAACGCGGCACCTTTAGCAGCGCGGCGCGGCTGTTGAACGCGCCGTTGGCGTCGCGGTAAGCCACGATGTTTTGTGCAAGGGTGCTGTTGAGGCCGGAAATGCGCGCCAGCAGGGCGGCGGAGGCGGTATTCACGTCCACGCCCACGGCGTTTACGCAGTCCTCGACCACCGCGTCCAGCGAGCGCGCCAGTTTGAGCTGGGAGACGTCGTGCTGGTATTGGCCCACACCGATGGATTTCGGGTCAATTTTCACCAACTCGGCCAGCGGGTCTTGCAGGCGGCGGGCGATGGACACGGCGCCGCGCAGCGACACGTCCATGTCCGGGAATTCTTTGGCGGCCAGCTCTGAGGCGGAATACACCGAGGCGCCGGCCTCAGACACCATGACTTTGGTCAGATTCAGCCCCGGCAGCTGTTTGATCAGGTCAGCCGCTAATTTGTCAGTCTCGCGGCTGGCAGTGCCGTTACCGATCGAGATCAAATCAACGGCATGCTTGGCGCACAGCTTGGCCAAAATCGCCAAGGTGCCGTCCCAGTCATTACGCGGTGCATGTGGGTAAACGGTGCTGGTTTCTAGCACCTTGCCGGTGGCATCGACCACCGCCACCTTACAGCCGGTGCGCAAGCCTGGGTCCAGTGCCAAGGTGGCGCGTGGCCCTGCTGGAGCGGCCAGCAGTAGGTCGTGCAGGTTGCGCGCAAAAACGTTAATGGCCTCATTTTCGGCACCTTCACGCAGTTCGCCGAACAGGTCGGTTTCCAAGTGGGTGTAGAGCTTGACCTTCCACGTCCAGCGCACCACTTCAGCCAGCCATTTATCGGCGGCGCGGCCACGGGCGCTGATGCCGAAGCGCTCAGCGATCATGCCCTCGCACGGGTGCATGGCGCCCGGCGGAGCGCCGCCCGGCAGCTCATCGCCGACCTTCAAGCTGGCACTCAAGATCCCTTCGTTACGCCCACGGAAAATTGCCAGCGCGCGGTGCGACGGTGCGCCCTTGAGCTTTTCGTCGTGCTCGAAGTAGTCGCGGAACTTGGCCCCGTCGGTTTCTTTACCGACGATCACGCGGGCGCTGAGGATGGCGTGATCTTTCAGGTAGCTGCGCAGGCTGGCCAGCAGGTTGGCATCCTCGGCGAAGCGCTCCATGAGGATGTACTTGGCGCCTTCGAGCACGGCCTTGATATCAGCCAAGCTTTTTTCTGCGTCGATAAAGCGTTCGGCTTCAGCTTCCGGGTTCAGGCTTGGGTCGTTGAACAGTGCGTCGGCCAGCTCGCCGAGGCCGGCCTCTAGGGCAATTTGGCCCTTGGTGCGGCGCTTTTGCTTATAGGGCAGGTACAAATCTTCCAGGCGAGTTTTAGTCTCAGCCAAATTGATTTCGCGGGTCAGCTCAGGGGTGAGTTTGCCCTGCTCATCAATGCTGGCGAGGATGCTGGCGCGGCGGTCGTCGAGTTCGCGCAGGTAGCGCAGGCGCTCTTCTAAGTTACGCAGTTGGGTGTCATCCAAGCTGCCGGTAACCTCTTTGCGGTAACGCGCGATAAACGGCACGGTGGAGCCTTCATCAAGCAGCGCCACGGCAGCGGCAACCTGTTGCGGGCGCACGCCCAGTTCTTCGGCAATGCGGTTGTTGATGCTGAGCATATAAAAAGCTACCCACAGGGCGGCCATGCCAGCGGCATAGCGCGCGAAATCAGTTGAGTCGGCGTGACCTTTAAGGCCCTCATCCGGTGCTGCGCAGCATCTTTTCCCGTTAGGAAAAGAACCCCGGCCGTTATCGCCATGGGATTGCCACGTCGATGCGGCCGCGCATTATAAACATTGCTCGGCCGCGTGCCGGAAACCGATCGGGGAAAAATCTGCTAACAATGGACTGCACGTCAGCGGCGGCTCCTGAGCCATAATACTGACAATTGCACATTGCCAGCGCGCCCGCGTCCGGCAGATGCTTGGTCAAGGAGCCCTGAATGAGCAGCACTGCACTTCCTGTTGAAGGCGAAAAAATTCTCATCGTCGATGACGACGCCCGTTTGCGCCGTTTGCTCGAGCGCTTTTTCGAGGAGCAGGGCTACCGCGTGCGTGCGGTGGAAAACGTCGAGCAGATGGACCGTCTGCTGGCGCGCGAGCTGTTTAATTTGGTGGTGCTGGACCTGATGTTACCGGGCGAAGACGGCTTGTCCGCCTGCCGTCGGCTGCGTGAATCGAATAATCAGGTACCCATCATCATGCTCACCGCCAAGGGCGATGAAGCCAGCCGTATTCAAGGGTTGGAGCTGGGCGCTGATGACTACTTGGCCAAGCCGTTTAACCCGCGTGAGTTGCTGGCGCGCATCAAGGCTGTGCTGCGTCGCCAAATTCCGGTAGTACCAGGCGCGCCCGGCACTGAGGACGAGAGCGTGAGCTTTGGCGAGTATGAGCTGTCGCTGGCCACCCGTGAGCTTAAGAAAGGCGATGAGGTGCACATGCTCACCACCGGTGAGTTCGCTGTGCTCAAAGCCTTGGTACAGCACGCCCGCGAGCCGCTGACCCGTGACAAATTGATGAACTTGGCCCGTGGTCGCGAGTGGGATGCGCTGGAGCGTTCCATTGATGTGCAGATTTCGCGCTTACGCCGCCTGATCGAACCGGACCCGTCCAAGCCGCGCTATATCCAGACGGTGTGGGGCGTGGGCTATGTGTTCGTTCCAGACGGCAATAAGTAACCGCCGTAGGGTGGATGACGCTTTATTCATCCACCTTCGTTTCTGCTCGGTGGATCGATGAGGCGCGATCCACCCTACAACCACATCGAGTCACCATGAAAACCCCTCTTTGGTTCCCACAAAGCTTCTTCGCGCGCACCTTGTGGCTGGTGTTGATCGTGGTGCTGTTCTCCAAGGCGCTGACCCTGGTTTATCTGATGATGAACGAGGATGTGCTGGTCGACCGCCAGTACAGCCACGGCGCCGCGCTGACGTTGCGTGCCTATTGGGCGGCAGACCCGGAAGACCGCGCCACTATTGCCGAGGCTGCCGGGCTGACGCGGGTGCCGTACGAGCAGGTGCCGGCCACCGAACAGCATTGGCCGTACAGCGATATTTTTGAACGGCAGATGCGCACTGAGCTGGGCCCCACCACCGAAGTGCGGGTGCGCGCTAAGAGCCCGCCGGCACTCTGGGTGCATGCGCCGGTGCTGGGGGATGACTGGCTGCGTGTGCCGCTTTACCCGCACCCACTGCGTGGTCAGCGCATTTGGAGTGTGCTCGGCTGGTTCCTGGCCATCGGCCTGTTGTCGACGGCGGCGGCGTGGATTTTCGTGCGCCAGCTCAGTGCGCCACTCAAACGCTTGGTATTTGCCGCACGACAAATTGGTAAGGGCCGCAGCGTGCGCTTGCCGGTCAGTGATACACCGAGCGAGATGACCGAGGTCTACCGCGCCTTTAATCAGATGGCTGAGGACGTGGAGCAGGCAGCCCGCGAACGTGAATTGATGCTTGCCGGGGTGTCGCATGACCTGCGTACGCCACTGACGCGCCTGCGACTGTCTATGGAGTTTTTAAACACGGACTCCGAGCTGACCGAAGACATGGTCCGTGATATCGAGGACATGGATGCCATTCTTGATCAATTCCTCGCGTTTATACGTGACGGGCGCGACGAGCCGCTGGAGCAACTCGACCTGCTCGAGTTGGTTCGTGAAGTGGTTGCCCCCTACAACCAAAAAAACGAGCAAGTGCGCCTGTGTCTGGAGCCAATCCCGGTGTTCCCGCTGCGCCGCGTCTCGCTTAAGCGGTTGTTGGTTAACTTGATCGAGAACGCCCTGCGCTATGGTGGCAATGCGGTTGAGGTGGCGGTGTCGCTGTCGGGCAACCACAGCGCGCCTTATGTGGTGCTCAGCGTACTTGATCGTGGTGCGGGCATTGATCCAGCTGAACTGGGCAGCATCGTTAACCCGTTTATTCGGGGCGATCGTGCCCGTGGTGGGCAAGGTGCCGGGCTGGGGCTGGCCATCGTCAAGCGTATCGCCGCCTTGCATGGTGGCAGTATCGAGTTGCGTAACCGCTCTGGCGGTGGGCTGGAGGCGCGCGTTTGTCTGCCGCTGGGTTTATTGCTGCCCCGCGACGCGGTGTGATTCGCTGTTTAGCCGCTGCCCTGCCAAACGGTTAGCGCAAGGCCGAAAACAGCGGCAAACAAAGCCCTAGCATTCTGACCCTGTTACGCTGAACTATGATTCATCAGCGCTTTGACATGAGGTCAGCATGCCTGCCGTCCCAAATCGCCTTCCTCTCTGGACTTGGTTGCTGCCGCTGCCCTTGCTGCACGTGGCCACCTGGCTGGCCCTAGCAACGCAGTTCAGCAATGGCTCGGCGCTTTGGTACCCGCCGTTTGCGCTGGCGCTGGTATTTGGCTTGTGGTGGGGGCCGCGCGTGCTGCTGGCGGTTTACCTGAATGCCATGTTGTCCATTCCGCTCTGGGGGTTGGAATGGCAGTGGGCAACTTTATATGCCCTGCCAGAAACCCTCGGCGTAGCGTTGGCCTTGCTGTTGATGCGTCAACGTCCGTTTGACCCCGCCATGCCCGACCTTAATCACCTGATGCGCTTTATGTTGTGGGGCGTGTTGATACCCATCATTCCCATGGCGCTGGGGGTGCAAGGTAACCTCTGGTTGCTCGGTCATGTACCGCAGGCAGATGTCTTGGCGAGCAGCTTGACCCTGTGGCTGGCCGATAGTCTGACCGTGCTGGCCATCAGCATCCCGTTGCTGGCGTATGTGACGCCTTTTATGCGTCGCCGCAGCTGGTTGGCTCCAGCGGTTCTTAGCGGCAGTTTGCAGGTGCCTGAGGCGCTTCGTCAGTTACCGCCCTGGCCGCTGTTGCTCTTGCTGTTCGCCGGGCTGCCCTGGCTGCTCGGTTTGCTACCGCTGACCCTCAACCTACCGCTGATTGGCGTGATGATGCTGGCGTTGGCATTGGTCTGGGGCTTTGCCGGTGGTATCTGTGGCGCAGTGTTGAGCGTGGGCATGGTATTGATCTTGCCGTTGCTGCGCGGCCTGGGTGATGCGCAGGCTTGGCTCGACCCGCAACGGTTGGAAATGCACGTCAGCGTGCTGCTGTTTATGCTCGCCACGCTGTTGGTGGGGCGCAGCCTCAGTGATCTACGCCAAGCACTGGTGCGCAGTGCGCAGATGCAGCAGCAATTGGCACTGGCCAACCTGGCCCTGGAAGCCAGCCCGTTGGGGGTCATCATCGCCGACGCTCGTCATCCTGAGCTGCCACTTATTTACTGCAACCCGGCGTTTGAGCAAATCAGCGGCTATAGCCGCGAGGAAACGCTGGGCAATAGCTGGAACTTCCTGCTCCGCGATGACCAGCAACAGCAAGGCCTCAGCCGTTTGCAGCAAGCGGTGCGCGACGGCACCGGCTGTGATGTGGTGCTGCGTAACTACCGCAAGAACGACCAGCAATTCTGGAATGAAATCACCCTCGCGCCCATGCATGATGACCACGGCATCAGCCATTACGTCGCGCTGCAGAATGACGTAACGGCCCGCGAGCAACTGGCCACTCAGGTGCGTTCGCAGAGCGCCGAACTGTTCAGGCAAAGCCATCTGTTTAGCCAAACCGAGCACATCGCCAATCTCGGGGGTTGGGTGTTGAACATGCCGCAGCAAACAATGGATTGGAGCCCCGGCTGTTATCGGATTTACGAGCTGGACCCTAGAAACGGGCCGCCGGACCTAAACGGTGCTTTGAGTTATCTGGACGCCAGTGGCCGCGTGCTCTCTGAGCAGATTCTGCAGAAGCTGATTAACGGTCAGGATCAATTCGATATCGAGGTGCGCCTGCTCACAGCCAAGGGCAAGAGCCGCTGGCTGCGTATTCGCGGTATCGCTGAGCGCGATGGAGCCGATTTAGTGCGGGTGTATGGGGTGCTGCAGGACGTCAGCGCGCGCAAAAATGCTGAACAGCAACTGCGTGAGCGTGATGAACGCCTACGGTTATTTTTTGAAGCGCCCCTGATCGGCATGGCCTCGACCAGCCCACATTTTGCTTGGGAAGAAGTCAACGACAAGCTCTGCAGTATTCTCGGGCGCAGCCGCGAGCAATTACTGGCGTGCAGTTGGCAAGCGCTGTCGTTGGCCGACGACCTGCAGGCCGAGCAGCCGCTGCTTGACCAAGTGCTTGACGGTAGCCTTGAAGGCTTTGAGCTGGAAAAGCGCTTTCGCCGCGCCGACCAGAGCTTGGTCTACACGCGTGTCAGCCTGCGCGCGGTGCGCCACAGCAACGGGCGAGTGCGCATGTTTCTGCTGCTGGTCGAGGACATCAGCCAGCGCCTGCAGGCTGAAGCGCGCTATCAAACTATCGTTGAGAATGCGCCTGAAGCCATTGTGCTGATCACCCCTGGGGGCGCGTTGGTCGAGTGCAACGATAATGCGCTGCGTTTATTGCGCTATAGCCGTGAAGAAATATTCAAAAAACGCGTACTTGAGCTAAGCCCGAATAAGCAGGCTGACGGTCAACTGACCGCTGACTTGGCGCAGGTTTATCTGCGGTGTGCGATGGCCGGCGAGGCCCCGGTGTTTGAGTGGCTACACCGTGACAGCAAAGGCCGGCAGATTCCTTGTGAGGTGCGCTTGGTGCGCATGCCCGGCGAGCCGGTGCTGATCCGCGGGAGCATCACCGATATTTCCGAGCGTCAGCGTTATCAGCGTGAAATCGAGCGACTGGCCTTTAGTGATGACCTGACAGGCCTGCCGAATCGGCGTTTGCTGCTTGACCGCTTGCAGCACGCGATGTCGCGCGAGCAACGCGAAAATACCTTGGGTGCACTGCTGTTTATCGACCTTGATCATTTCAAAACGGTCAACGACAGCCTCGGCCATCTTGTTGGAGACGGCTTGTTGCGCGAAGTCACCACACGACTGGCCAGCAGTTTGCGCACCGAAGATACCCTGGCGCGGATGGGCGGCGATGAGTTTGTGGTGCTACTCGAAGGGCTCGACAGTAACCCGCAATTGGCCGCAGAGGCGGCGGCCAGCACGGCGCAGAAGCTGCTGAAAAGCCTTGTAGGGACCTGCTGGATTGATGGCCATGAGCTGTCGATCAGCGCCAGTATCGGCATCGCTTTGCATCCATTTGGCAACCAACTGGCCGCCGATGTGCTGAAACAGGCGGATACCGCCATGTACCGGGCTAAGCAGGGCGGACGAAACGCATTGCACTTTTTTGCTCCTGAAATGCAGGCCGCCATCGACCAGCGTTTGCAGTTGCAGGGCGAGTTGCGTCAGGCCGTGCAGCGCGAACAGTTGTATCTGGTGTTTCAGCCGCAATTGAGCCTAGCCACCGGAGCCGTTACCGGTGCGGAAGTGTTGCTGCGTTGGCTGCATCCCGAGCGCGGCGAAATCATGCCCGGCGATTTTATTCCGTTGGCGGAAGAAACCGGGCTGATCGAGGAATTAGGCGGCTGGGTGCTGGAGCAGGCGTGCGCGGCGCTGGCGCGCTGGTTACCGCAATGGCCGCAGTTGGTGTTGGCCGTTAACCTCAGCCCGCGCGAGTTGCGTCAGCGCAGCTGTGTGGCACGCATCAGTGAATGCTTACAGCGTCATCAGGTGCCAGCGGCAGCCTTGGAGTTGGAGATCACTGAGGGGGTGTTGCTGGAGGACGTCGAGCAATGCATCAGCAATATGCAGGCGCTCAAAGTGTTGGGTGTACGCTTTGCCATTGATGATTTCGGCACCGGTTATTCCTCGCTGACCTACCTCAAGCGGCTACCGCTGGATCGCCTGAAAATTGATCGCAGCTTTACCTGGGACATGGACGGCGAAGATGGCAGCGGCCTGATGCTGGTACAGACCATCTTGGTGATTGCCCGCAACTTAGGCCTGGAATGCATCGCTGAAGGCATCGAAAGCCAACGCCAGCTCGACTGCCTGCGCGATAATGGCTGCTCGCTGGGCCAGGGTTACCACATCAGCCGGCCGCTGCGTGCGGCGGCTTTCCTCGCGTGGATGGAGCAGCACCGGCTATTGGCTTGAGTATGCGTGTCGGCATCCCTGCCGCGTCCAGTAATGGTCTGCAATACCAGCCCGGCCATCCTTGGCCGTGCGTTCACCGGGGCGAAGCATGCTTCGCCTATATCCGGCTCACCCTTTGCCCTTAGTGCGCGTCAGGTGTGGGCCGCCGTTTTTCTCGATGTACTGGATGATGATGCCGGCGACATCTTTGCCCGTCGTGGTTTCAATGCCGGCTAAGCCGGGTGATGAGTTCACTTCCATCACCAGCGGGCCGTGGTTGGAGCGCAGAATATCCACACCGGCCACCGACAGGCCCATGACCTTGGCCGCACGGATGGCGGTCATGCGCTCTTCTGGGGTGATTTTGATCAGGCTGGCGCTGCCGCCACGGTGCAGGTTAGAGCGAAATTCGCCGGGCTTGGCCTGACGCTTCATGGCGGCGATCACCTTGTCGCCGACCACAAAACAGCGGATGTCTGCGCCACCGGCTTCCTTGATGTATTCCTGCACCATGATGTCTTGCTTGAGTCCCATAAACGCCTCAATGACCGACTCGGCCGCCGTGGCAGTTTCACACAACACCACGCCAATACCCTGCGTGCCTTCCAGTACCTTAATCACCAGTGGCGCACCGTTGACCATGTCGATCAGGTCGGCGATGTCATCCGGGGAATGGGCGAAACCGGTGACCGGCAGGCCGATACCACGGCGTGACAGCAACTGCAGGGAACGTAACTTGTCACGCGAACGGGCGATGGCCACTGACTCGTTAAGCGGGAACACCCCCATCATTTCGAACTGGCGCAGTACCGCACAGCCGTAGAAGGTTACCGAGGCGCCAATACGCGGGATCACCGCGTCAAAGCCTTCCAGCGGTTTGCCGCGATAGTGGATCTGCGGTTTGTGGCTGGCGATGTTCATGTAAGCGCGCAGGGTGTCGACCACCACCATTTCGTGGCCCCGCAACTCCCCGGCTTCAACCAGGCGGCGGGTGGAATACAGGCGCGGGTTGCGCGACAGCACGGCGATCTTCATTGGGCACCAGACGGGTCAGCAAGGGTGGGTTTGTTTTGCATGTAGGTCAGCGCCGGGTTTACCAGCAACTGCCCATCGACCAGCGCTTTGGAGCCGAGCAATACGCGGTAGCGCATGGTTTTGCGGCAGGTCAGGGTAAATTCCACCGGCCACTCGCGCTCGCCGAGGGTGAGCTGGGTGCGAATCACATAGCGCGATTGGCTGTGGCCGTTGGAGCTTTTGATAGTTTTCAGCGACACCAGCGGCGCTTCGCAGCGATGCCGGCGTTGCACCAAGGTGCCGAGGTGCGCGGTAAAGCGCACCCAAGGCTCGCCATCACGGTCGAATGGCTGAATATCGCTGGCGTGCAGGCTGGAGGTGCTGGCGCCCGTATCAATTTTGGCGCGTAGACCCACTAAGCCCAGCTGCGGCAGGTTGATCCATTCACGCAGGCCGATCACGCCCAGTTGGTTAAAAGTTTTCAAAGGGGCATCCGTTATAGTTGCGCGCATTCTAGTTGGCCCTTGGCACAACTGCATCAGGCAAAATGCTCGCCTGCCCAGCGTGAACAGTGAGGACTCGATGAGCGATAAAGATGACGACAAGGTGCGCCTGGATAAATGGTTGTGGGCCGCGCGTTTCTATAAAACCCGCGCGCTGGCCAAGGCCGCCATCGACGGCGGCAAGGTGCATCACCGAGGTGAGCGTTGCAAACCGGGTAAGGAGCCACGAGTCGGTGATGTGTATGTGATTCGCAATGGTTTTGATGAGCGCAGCGTCGTCGTGCAGGCGCTGTCCGTGGTGCGGCGCGGCGCGCCAGAGGCGCAAGCCCTGTATGCCGAAACCGCTGAGAGCATCGAACGCCGCGAACAGGCGGCGGCGCAGCGCAAAGCTGGCGCCTTAGGCATGCAGACCGATGGCCGGCCGAGCAAAAAGCAGCGTCGGCAGTTGCATCAGTTTCACGGTAATCAGGAATAAGATGCCGCGCGGGGTCAACACCAGCGGCTGGTGCGAGGGCAGAGTGTTGAGCATGCAGGGTGCCGCTGTTTTCATCAATGAAGGCAGTGGCAGGGCTGTGTCGATAGTTTCTGCGTGCGGTGTTGATAGATAAGAGGCGCTTGGTCGGATCGACGTTTGCGCCTAAAATCCTCAGCCGAGCCACATTTAGTGAAGTTGGCATGCCTGATTTTTCCCAACGCTTCTTGTTCGACGACAGCGATATTCGTGGTGAACTGGTCGGTCTGACCGACAGCTACAGCCACGTGCTGGCCAAACACACCTACCCGCAGCCCGTCGCCCAATTACTGGGTGAGCTGCTGGCTGCCGCCGCCCTGCTGATCGGCACGATAAAATTCGACGGTCTGCTGATCCTCCAGGCCCGTTCTTCGGGCGCGGTGCCGTTGCTGATGGTCGAGTGCTCCAGCGAAGGCGAGTTGCGCGGTATCGCGCGTTATCACGCCGAGCAAATCAACGCCGATGCTAGCTTGCGTGAGTTGATGCCCGATGGCGTGCTGGCCATCACCGTCGACCCAAAAGCCGGGCAACGCTATCAAGGTATCGTTGATCTGGAAGGCGACACCTTGGCCGACTGCCTGACCAATTATTTTGCCACCTCCGAACAGTTGCCCACGCGCTTCTGGCTAAGCGCCGATGGCCAGCGTGCTCGCGGCTTGCTGCTGCAACAACTGCCGGCCGACCGCTTGATGGAAGCCGATGAGCGTGAAGCCAGCTGGCAGCATGCACTCGCCCTCGCTGACACGGTCAAGGCCGAAGAACTGCTGGGGCTGGATAATGAAACGTTGCTGCACCGCTTGTATCACCAAGAAGCGCTGCGCCTGTTTGAGCCGCGCGGGCTGCAATTTCGCTGCAGCTGCTCGCGTGAGCGCTCCGCCCGCGCGCTGACCAGCCTCGGCCAAGCGGATGCGCAGGCGTTGGTGCAAGAGCAGGGCGGGCAGGTGGAAATCGATTGCCAGTTCTGCAATGAGCGCTACCTGTTTGATGCGGCCGATGTGCTGCAATTATTTATGGATGGCAGCAGTGAGGGGCCGTCGGACACGCGCCACTGATTATTGGCTGCTGCGCGTCGGGCCTGCGCCGTTAAAAGCAGGCTTGGGATGCTGATGTACAAACGTATACACCGCTTTCTCGCATGTTTTGCCTGACAGGCCTCTAGCTCGTTGGCTTGTAGCCGTTTGCGGGACGAATCGCACGCTAACCGCGGCATGTTGATCTGATCAGGGGCTGCACGTGCAGCCTGCTTTTCTGGCATAATCCGCCACACTTTTTTCGCTGTAGTAGGGTTTTTTTGCTACTACAAAACGTTCGGAAGACTCGGCCGCTTGGCCAACGGGGACCCACATGACGCAAGCCAACAACGCCGTGCACACCGACATCAGCGCTGCCCAACTGGTCGAAGAAGCCCTTCGTCGCGGCGAAGGCGAACTGGCCGCTACTGGCTCGCTGGTCGTACGCACTGGCCACCGTACTGGTCGTTCGCCGGCTGACCGCTTCATTGTGCAAGAGCCAAGCACCGAGGCAAAAATCGCCTGGGGCGCGATCAATCGCCCATTCCCAGCCGACAAATTCGATGCCCTGTGGGACCGCGTACAGGCATTCTCCGATGCCCAGGACAGCTTTGTATCCTACGTTCATGTAGGTTCGGCCGACGCGCACTACCTACCGGTGAAAATGACCACGGCGACGGCGTGGCAGAACCTGTTTGGCCGCTGCTTGTTTATCAACCCGCCGCAGTACAACCCGGCGAGCAAGGGTGAGTGGCAGATCCTCAACGTCGCCAACTTCGAGTGTGTGCCTGAGCGTGACGGCACCAATTCTGATGGGTGCGTGATCCTCAATTTCGCCGCCAAGAAAGTCCTGATCGCCGGTATGCGTTACGCCGGCGAGATGAAGAAAGCCATGTTCAGCGTGCAGAACTTCCTGCTGCCAGATGCTGACGTGCTGCCAATGCATTGCGCCGCCAACATCGGTGAAGAGGGCGACGTCACCTTGTTCTTCGGCTTGTCTGGCACGGGTAAGACCACCTTGTCGGCCGACCCGAGCCGTTACCTGATCGGTGACGACGAGCACGGCTGGGGCGTGGGCGTGGTGTTCAACATTGAGGGCGGTTGCTACGCCAAGTGCATCGATTTGTCTGAGAAGAACGAGCCGGTCATCTGGAAAGCCATTCAGTTCGGCGCCGTACTGGAAAACGTGGTGCTCGATGAAAATCGTGTGCCGGATTACGCCGACGACAGCCTGACTCAGAACAGCCGTGCGGCTTACCCGCTGGAACTGATTGAGAAGCGCAGCGAGAACAACCTCGGCGGCGAGCCGAACGCGGTGATCTTCTTGACCTGCGACCTGACTGGCGTGTTGCCACCGGTGTCGATCCTCAACGAAGAGCAGGCGGCCTACCACTTCCTCTCCGGTTACACCGCGCTGGTGGGCTCCACTGAAATGGGCAGCGGCGGCGGCATTAAGTCGACTTTCTCCACCTGCTTCGGCGCACCATTCTTCCCGCGCCCGGCCGGTGAATACGCGGAATTGCTGATCAAGCGCATTCGCGGCTTCGGTTCCAAGGTGTATCTGGTCAACACCGGCTGGACCGGCGGCGGCTATGGCGTCGGCAAGCGCTTCAATATTCCGACCACCCGTGGCGTGATTGCTGCGATCCAGAGCGGCGCGCTGATCGGCACTGAAACCGAGCAACTGCCCATCATCAACCTCAGCGTGCCAAAGTCGGTGCCGGGTGTTGAAACCAATTTGCTCAACCCGCGTAACACCTGGGCTGATCAGAATGCCTACGACCAAGCAGCGAAAGGCCTAGCGGGTTTGTTTGTGGAGAACTTCAAAAAGTTCGACGTGTCCGATGCGATCCGTAATGCCGGCCCGCAGCTTTAAGCCGCATTCGCTGTAACTTAAAACCGCCTTAGGGCGGTTTTTTGCATATAGAGCCGCGATATACCTGATTGAACAGCGCGGGTGATGCTCGGTCGGGTGGCGCTGCGCGGATAAGTTGTTTGCCCTAGGGGAGAAAGGTCTAAGCCTGCTGCGTTTGTGCGCACGCGATAGACCCAAACGGAAAAGCCGCCCTGAGGCGGCTTTGGGTGCGTATCTGCAAGCAGATCAGGCACATTAGGCGGTTGTGACGTTTAACGTTAATCAGGTGGCCGCTCTGCACGGCCTCACGGGTTGCCCTGTTGTTGACTCAGGCCGCGGCTTTTACGGTTGGCATCTCAGGCGATTTCCAGTGTCTTTGCGTGGCGACTGTCGACTTAAACAAGGCTGGCGAGTGCCAGAACGTGTCGATATGGCGCTGGCGGCGCTGGGGCTTTCGAGTTGCTTGGCCCATAAGATTCGTGGCGTGACACAGCGTACGGTGAGTTTGCGTGATCCCTGCTTGATTGCACATCGGCCCAGTATTCGCCTCAGTGACGCCGGGTTAGCCGGTGTCTGTGCTGTGCGGCCTTCTGGCCGGATGGGTGAGCAATCTAACGGGTGACCGGCAAGCTGCCGTTGAAACCAGATACCTGCATACTCATCTCCTTTGTTTGCCTGCATGAACTCACTGTAGGCGTCTAAAGCTGACCTTGTTAGTTGGATTGGCAATAGCCGGGCGGCTTCTAGGTCTTAATTATTGTTTGCCGCTGTTGCGGTCAATGGAGTAACCGCTATGAGTACCCTTGAGCGCGTGTTTGGCTTTCAGCAGCTGCGCCCCGGTCAGGAGCGGGTTGTCAGCGCCGTGCTGGCGGGCCGTTCAGCGGCGGCCATCTTCCCCACGGGCTCGGGCAAGTCGCTGTGTTACCAGTTGCCGGCCTTGCACCTACCGCACCTGACGTTGGTGGTCTCGCCGCTGCTGGCCTTGATGCAGGACCAATTGGCGTTTCTGCATGGTCGGGGCATCAGCGCCGCCAGTATCGACTCGGCGCAAAGCCGAGAGGCCGCCAGTGCGGTAATGGCCCGGGCGAAATCCGGCGAGCTGAAAATTCTGATGATCTCGGTCGAGCGCCTGAAGAACGAGCGCTTCCGTCATTTCATCAGCCAAGTACCGATTTCCCTGCTGGTGATCGACGAGGCGCATTGCATCTCCGAGTGGGGGCACAACTTCCGTCCGGACTACCTGAAATTACCGGATTATCAGCGTCAGTTCGGCATACCGCAGGTGCTGCTGCTGACCGCCACGGCAACGCCGCCAGTGATTGCCGACATGCAAAAGAAGTTCGCCATTGCCGCGGATGATGTGGTCACCACCGGCTTCTACCGGGCCAACCTCAATCTGTTGGTTGAGCCGGTTAGTGGTGCTGACAAACAGCGCCGTCTAGAGCAATGGCTGGGGGGCAAGGCCGGGCAGCCGAGCATCGTTTACGTCACGCAGCAAAAAACCGCTGAGCAGGTGGCTGCGCGCCTGAGCCAGTGTGGCATTGCTGCCAGCGCTTACCACGCCGGGATGCCGCACGACGCGCGGGAGGCGATCCAGCGCCAGTTTATGGCCGGGCAGATCAACTGCATCGTCGCCACCATCGCCTTCGGCATGGGCATCGACAAGAGTGATATCCGCAATGTGGTGCACTTTGACCTGCCTAAATCCATCGAGAATTACAGCCAGGAAATCGGTCGCGCCGGCCGTGACGGCCAGCCCTCGGATTGTCTGGTGCTGGCCAATCGCGACAGCCTCAACGTGCTGGAAAACTTCGTGTATGGCGACACGCCGGAGTTGGGCGGCATTCGCTGCGTGCTCGATGAGTTGTTGGCTAATGCTCAGGGTGGCGAGTGGGAGTTGATGCTCAACTCGCTTGCCGATCAGAGCAATATCCGCCAGCTGCCGCTGAAAACCCTGCTGGTGCAGTTGGAGCTGCGCGGCATCATCGCACCGCGCTATGCCTATTTCGCCGAGTATTGCTTCAAGTACTTGCTAGAGCCTGAGGCGCTGCTGGCCAAGTTCGACGGCGAACGGCGGCAGTTTGTCGAGGCGCTGATCAGTACCTCGCAGCGCGCACGCACCTGGTGCGCGGTGGATTTCGACCTTCTCTATCAGCAAAGCCAAGCCGAGCGTGGTCGGGTGATCAAAGCGCTGGATTATTTTCAGGAGAAAGGCTGGGTCGAGCTGGAAAGCAAACAGATGACCGAGGTTTATGCATTGCTTGACCCGCATTTCGACCCGGCCGCGCTGAGCGCCGAATTGCACGGCTATTTCAGCCAGCAGGAGGCCAGTGAGATCCGCCGGATTCACGCCATGCTGGCCTTGTTTGCCAGCGAGCAATGCCTAAGCCAGCGTTTGGCCGCTTACTTTGGTGACGATAATGCGCCGCAGCAGTGCGGGCATTGTTCGGTATGCCGTGGGCAGGTCGCCCGCCTGCCTGCGCCGCCAGCCTTATCGTCTTTGGCTGAGCAGGATGTACGTGGGCTATGCGACGGCTTTTCGCGCAAACATCAGGAGGTGAAAGGCAGCCAGCCGAGCAGTGAATGCCTAACGCGCTTTCTCTGCGGCATCAGCGTGCCGCTATTTACCAAGCTCAAGGCGCGTCAGATTAGCGGGTTTGCGGCGCTGGAAGAGTATCCCTATGCCGAGGTGCGAGCGTGGTTGCTCGCTCAACAAGGCTAGCGGCTATTCACCGATATCTTCGTTCCACAGGGTTGGCTGGGCGGCGATAAAGCCCTGCATCAGGTGCAGGCATTCGCTGTTGTGCAGCACCTCAAGGCTTACGCCGCGCTCGCGCAGCAGCGCTTCCTCGCCGAGGAAGCTCTGGTTCTCGCCGATGACCACTTTAGGAATGCCATACAACAGAATGGCTCCACTGCACATCGCGCAAGGCGAGAGGGTGGTGAAGAGCACCGACTCGCGGTAAGTCTGTGCGGTCTGCCGTCCGGCGTTTTCCAAGGCGTCCATTTCACCATGGCGAATGGCGCTGCCTTGCTGCACGCGTCGGTTGTGCCCGCGGCCAATAATTTGGCCGTTATGCACCAGCACTGAACCAATCGGGATACCGCCTTCGGCCAGACCTTGGCGAGCTTCGTCGATGGCTGCTTGCATAAATCTATCCATGGTCGCCTTACCTCGTGCGTTGTAGGGGAGTTAGCTCACTGCTGCTGTGCTGTCTGGCCTTGGCTTAACGTCCATTCCAGCACCTCGCGGGCCAGTTGGTCGCCCGCTTCGCCGAAGGCGTTGACCACCGCGGGTACTGACGTGTCGCGGGCTGTTTGACTGACGTTAAAGCGCCGGCTGGCGAGGATACGCAGCGTGCCGCTTTGCACCAGCCGCGCTTCGAACAGGATGCGCGTGACCGGCTGGCCGTTCTGGTATTCGCTGTGGAAGGCGCGCAGGTCGCCGTCCAGTTCAAGGTCAGCCTGCAGGCGTGCGCTATCACTGCTGACTGCCCTTAGGCGGCCGTCATCAAGGAAGGCGTCGATCAGCCGATCACGCAGCAGCAGAGGCGCGCGATCGCTCCAGCGTACGCCCTGGTAGGCGCTGACTTGATCGCCCGGCGGCACCACGGCAATCCGCGTGCTGTCGAGCAGTTGGCTGCTGTAGGGCGTGTTCACCCGCAGTGTCCACGTGGTGCTGCCGGTGTGCGCAGGCAGGTGCGTGGCGGGCAGGCGGTAAACGCTCAGAACCGGACTTTTAGGCCATATCGAGCAGGCGCTCAGGCTGCTGATCAGCGCCACGGCGGCAAGCAGGCGAAGGCGGTTCATGGTTGGAACTCCTTAATGGTGTCGCTGCGCAGCAGGTAGCCGGCAGGGTCTTCTTCCAAGCGGCGGGAGAAGGAGCGCAGGGCGCTGAGGGTTTCGCGCAGTTCGCCGATGGTCGGGCCCAGTTCGCCAATCCCCTGCATGCCGCCATCGAGCGCGCTGCGGTTGTCTATCAGTAACTGTTCGACGGTGTTGCTGCTGCGTTCCAGTGAGGCCATCAGGCGGCTGGCGCTGTCCATCGCGTCACGGCCCTGACCGCTGATGAGCTGGTTGGCGTTGCGCATCAGGTCGGCAGCTTCCTGGCTGGCTGTGCTCATGTGTTGCAGCGCCTGGCGCAGCTCATCGCGCTGTGCGGCGACGCTGGCGCTGGTTTGTTCGATGTTTTCCAGGGTGCGCGAAATACGCCCGACATTCTCTTGGGAGAACAGTTGGTTAGCGCGGTCGAGCAGGCGCGTGACGCTGATGACTAAGTCTTCACCGTTGGTCATTAAGCGTGCCAGCGGCGAGCGGTCGGCGATAATTTCCGCCCGTTGGTTACCTTGGCTGGCAAGGATTGGGCTGTCTGGGGTGCCGCTGTGCAGCTGGATCAACGCGGCGCCGGTAATCCCGGTGATTGATAGGCGTGCGCGGGTGTCTTGCTTGATCGGGGTACTGGCGCTGACGCGAATATGGGCGCGGACTTTGCGCGGGTCTTTGGGGTCTAGGCGCAGGTCGATCACATCACCGACCTTGATGCCGCTGTATTGCACCACGCTGCCCTGAGACAAGCCGCTGACGGCCTCGTTGAAGATCACGTCATAGTCACGCCACTCTTGCTCCGAACTGGCCTTGCTCAGCCACAACGCAAAGCCCAGCGCGGCCGCTGCCATCAGCACGGTGAACAGGCCAATCAACACGTGGTGCGCACGCGGTTCCATTTAGCTTCTCCCTGGCGCGCCGTTGGCCGCCTGTTCGGCTGCGCGTCCGCGCGGGCCGTGAAAGTATTGGTCAATCCATGGGTTGTCGGTGGCGGCCACCACGTCCAGGCGGTCGGCCACCAGCACGCGTTGTTCCGCTAACACCGCCACCCGATCACAGATGGTGTAGAGCGTGTCGAGGTCGTGGGTGACCAGAAACACGCTGAGGCCGAGCGCATCGCGCAGGGTCAGAATCAGTTGGTCAAAAGCCGCTGCGCCAATCGGATCAAGCCCGGCGGTGGGTTCATCGAGAAACAAAATCTCTGGCTCCAGCGCCAAGGCGCGGGCCAGTGCTGCGCGCTTGACCATGCCACCAGACAGCTCGGTGGGGTATTTGTCACCGGCTTCACGCGCCAAGCCGACCAGTGCCAGCTTGACCAGTGCCAAGCGCTCGGCCGAGGTGCGGCTGAGGCCCGCGTGCTCGATTAGCGGCAAGGCGATGTTTTCCGTCACCGTCAGCGAGGAAAACAATGCGCCGCGTTGATACAGCACACCGAAGCGCCGTTCCAGTTGCGAGCGGCGCTCAGGCGGCAGATCCAGCAGCTCTTCACCAAAGACCCGCACGCTGCCGGAATTGGCGCGGCGCAAGCCGAGAATGCTGCGCAGTAATACCGACTTGCCGGTGCCAGAGCCGCCGACCACACCCAGTACTTCACCGCGATACAGGTCTAAATCGAGATTTTGGTGCACCGTTTGGCTGCCGAAGCGATTCACCAGTTGACGCACTTGGATAATGGCTTCGCCCGTCACCAGCCCATCTCCATGAGAAACAACGCGGCGAGGGCGTCGAGCACAATCACCACAAAAATCGACTGAACCACGCTGGAGGTGGTGCGCTCACCGACTGATTGCGCGCTGCCGGTGACTTTAAAGCCCTCCAAACAACCAATTACCGCGATCAGAAAGGCAAATATCGGCGCTTTGGCCATGCCGACCCAGAAGTGTTTGAGGGCGATATTTTCCTGCAGCATGGCCAGGTACATGGTCGGCGGGATGTCTAGGCTCAGGGCACAGACCACCGCGCCGCCAAGGATGCCGCTGAGCATGGCGATAAACGTCAGGATTGGCAGGGCGATCAGCAAGGCAAACACCCGTGGCAACACCAGCAGTTCCAGTGGGTCGAGACCGAGGGTGCGGATGGCGTCGATTTCTTCGTTGGCCTTCATCGAGCCAATCTGTGCGGTATAGGCGCTGGCGGTGCGGCCGGCGATCAAAATGGCGGTGAGCAACACGCCAAATTCACGCAAAAAGGAGAAGGCCACCAGGTCAACGGTGTAGATGCTCGCACCAAAGTCGGCGAGTACCGTGGCACCGAGAAAGGCCACCACGGCGCCCACCAAGAAGGTCAGCAGCGCGACGATGGGTACCGCATTGAGGCCGCTCTGTTGCAGGTGGGCGACCAGCGACGTCATGCGCCAGCGGCTGGGGCGCAAGGCGATCGCTGCCATCGCTGCCAAGGTCATGCCGATAAAGCCGAGCAGCGCCACGCCTTGCTGCCAAAGCTCTTCGAGGGATTGGCCAATTTGGCCGAAGAATTCACGCCACGCCGGAATGCGCTTTACCGTTACAGCATCACCGGCCTCGGCGATGGCTTTGCCAACCGCTTGCAATAAGGCCCGGCGCTCACTGGCCAGCCCCGGCGCATCATTGGCCAGTTGTGCTAAGCGCTGAGCGCCGAGTAACTCCACCAGCAGCGCAGCGCCGGCAGTATCCAGCGCGCCGAGCGCTTGCAGGTCGATGCTGGCGTCACCGTGCAAGGCGCCACGACGCCGCAACACCTCGGTTTCGAGGCTGGCGTAATGGGCCAGCGTCCAGTCACCGCCAATGCGCAAACCTGAAGGCGCATCCGTGCGGGTGGGGGCAAGCGGGGTGATAAACGGGGCTGTGCTCATGGCGCACAGCTTAACCTTCTGGCCGAGTTACGCCCAGTTCGCTCGGCCGCTTGGATGTTCGGCGCGGGCCAGTCGCGAGGCACAACACGAGGGTTTTGGCGTTGTGCTGATTTAGCGCGGGTTGTTTCAGCGGCGCGTTGGGCTGCGCTTTCAGGCAGCTCTAGGTCGACTTCAGGATAGTTGCCGTGACGTCTCAGTCCTAGACTCGGCTGTCTTGTTTGCTGACCTTAGGAGCTTGTCATGAAGCCGATTACCGTACTGCGCGAAACCCTGCCAATACCGCTGCTGGACGCGTGCAAGTGGACCCGCGTCGCCGGTGAGCCGCACACCGTCAACCTGAACGCTTACACCTCAGAAGACGGCAGCAAGATCATGGGCACCTGGATTTGCACCCCAGGTAAGTGGGAAGTGGCTTATGAAAAGTGGGAGTACTGCCACTTTCAGGAAGGCTATTGCATCATCACGCCAGAAGGCGAAGAGCCGATCCACTTGCGCGCCGGTGATATTTTTGTCATTGAAGTGGGCATGAAGGGCACGTGGGAAGTGGTCGAAACCGTGCGCAAGTACTTTGTCTTTGCCTAAGTTCTCGCGGTAAGTCTCTGCTAAGCCGCCGGCGAGGGCTTTAGTTGTGGCGAAACACCAACGCTTTTAAAGCGCTATCCGGCTGGCTATCCGGGAACTCCGCGGGGTTGCTCAGGCGTTCGCTGAAACGCAGGTTGGGCGCTTCACTGGCCATCGCATCAATCAGGTATTGCGGGCCGATTTCTGGCTCGTTGCTGCAAGCCAGGACCATGCCGTTGGCGGCGAGCAACTCGGGCAGACGGCGCAGCGTTCGCGGGTAATCTTTGCTCAAAACAAAGCTGCCGCGCTGGAAGGACGGCGGGTCGATGATGATCAGGTCATAAGGTCCGTACTTGGCGACTTTGCCCCAAGACTTGAACAGGTCATAGCCGAGAAATACCACCTGGCTCAGGTCATGTTGGTTGAGTCGATGGTTGTCGCGGCCCCGGCTGAGCGCCGGCCTGGACATGTCTAAATTGACCACGTGCTGCGCACCACCAGCTAACGCGGCCACTGAAAAACCGCAGGTGTAGGCAAATAAGTTGAGCACGCGTTTGCCTGCTGCATGCGCTTGCACCCATTGGCGGCCATGGCGCATGTCGAGGAACAGCCCGGTGTTCTGTTTTTTGCCCAAATCGAGGCGATAGTTCAGGCCGTGCTCGCCAATATCCCAATGTTCCAGCGGTTCACCGAGTAGCCATTGCGTAGGGCTTTCGGGCAGATAGCGTTGTTGCAGCAACAGGCTGTGGGCACCGCTGTGCTGCCACGTCGTGCTCTGACCGAGGGCCTGTAACATCGCCTGTAGCGCCTGCAACTCGCTATCACTCAGCGGCTTAAACAGCGCCACCAGCAGCACGCCTTGCAGCCAGTCCACCGTGATCTGCTCCAGCCCCGACCAGCAGCGGCCGCGCCCGTGAAACAGGCGGCGAGTTTCCGGCGGAGGGCTATTCAAGGCGCTGATCAAGTGCTGCTGCAGGGTGGTGAGGTCGGTGGGCGTCATGGGCGGCAGTCAGTGGGGGAGACGGCTATTTTAACAGGCTTATGCACGCGGCAATCTAGGCGGGCAAATCAGCTGCTCGTCATCACTCGCGCTAACCTGCTGCTGTTCATAACAGCAATGGTTGGATGACAAAACGGCCGCTGCGGGTGATTCTGGCGAACACTGTTGGCCCATAAGCGAGGCCGGCATGCATAAGAAGAAGCCTGAGGAGCCACCATGTCTGTCGAGCATTTGGATGTTTTGATCATTGGCGCGGGTTTATCCGGCGTCGGTGCCGCGTATCACCTGATGAAGCACTGCCCGAGCAAGCGCTTCGCCATCCTTGAGGGCCGTGCCGCACTCGGTGGCACCTGGGACTTGTTTCGTTATCCGGGTATACGTTCCGACTCAGACATGTTCACCCTCGGCTACAACTTCAAACCCTGGACCAACCCACTGGCGATTGCTGACGGCCCGTCGATCCGTCGTTATATCGAAGAAACCGCGCAGGAAAACGGCATTCAGGAAAAGATCCGCTTTGAGCACAAAGTGCTCAGCGCTGACTGGAGCACCGAACAGGCCACATGGACCTTGCAGGTACAGCGTGGCGATGAAGCCGAACCGGTCAGCATACGTTGCCAGCACCTGCTGATGTGCACCGGCTATTACCGTTACGAGGCGGGCTACACCCCTGAATTTAAGGGCCGCGAGCAATTCCAAGGGACGTTTATTCACCCGCAGCTATGGCCGGAAAACTTCGATTACAGCGGTAAGCAAGTGGTGGTTATTGGCAGCGGTGCCACGGCGGTGACGTTAGTGCCGGCCATGGCCGATAAAGCCAAGCATGTGACCATGCTGCAGCGCTCACCGACCTATGTGGTCAGCCTGCCCGAGGGCGACTCGATATCGGCGTTTTTGCGGCGATTTCTACCGGAAGCGTGGGTGTATCGGTTGGCGCGTACGCGCAATGTGGCCATGCAAATGGGCTTCTTCAAACTCTCTAGGGTCTGGCCCAGCTTGGTGCGCAAGGTATTATTACGCCTGGCTAAGCGCGAGCTGGGTGCGGACTTCGACATGCGCCACTTTAGCCCCAGCTACAACCCTTGGGATGAGCGCGTGTGTGCGGTGCCTAACGGCGATCTGTTTAATGTGCTGCGTGAGGGCAAGGCATCGGTGGTGACCGAGCATATCGACGGGTTTACCGCCACCGGCATCCGTCTCAAGTCCGGCCAAGAGCTGCCAGCGGACGTCATCATCAGTGCCACGGGCCTGGAGTTACAGCTATTTGGCGGCATGAGTGTGGCAGTGGATGGCGTGCCTTTCGACGCCGCGCAGAGCATGGGTTATCGCGGCATTATGCTGCGCGACTTGCCGAATGCGGCGGTGGTGTTGGGGTACACCAATGCCAGCTGGACGCTTAAAGCCGATCTATCCAGCGAGTACTTCTGCCGGCTGATCAATCACATGGACGCCACGGGCATGCGCCAATGCACCCCGCGTGATGCGGCGCGAGCCGTTAAAACTGCACCCTTTCTTGATCTTGCTTCCGGCTATATCCAGCGGGCGGCGGGTAAGATCCCCAGCCAAGGCGATCGTGCCCCCTGGAAGCTCTACCAGAACTACCTGTTTGACCTGGCGCTGCTGCGCTATGGCAAGGTTGCAGACGGTTATCTGCAGTTCAGCTCACCGCAGGTCGTGAAACCTACGGAAAACGCTGCCGCGGTCTAGACTTAGCAACAATGTAAGCCAAACGCTATAACTAGTTGAAGCGTTATGCCTACAGGCACATGGCCATTTGCCGCTTTAGCAGCAGACAGCACGCCACTATATTTTGTGACCGCGCTCACGGATGATAAGCCAGATAAGAATGGCGGCGGCCACAGAGCAGTTATTAAGAGGGTGAGCGCAATGGAATCACTTCAAAAAGAGCAGCGCTATTTACCGGAGCTGCGCGTTTACATCGACAAGCTATTGGCCAAAGGCTGGGTGATCGCCGGGCGTAACCCGTTGACCCTGCAGTCCGGGCGCAAAACCTACCGGGTGATGCACGGTATGTTGATTGGCAGCGCCGCGTTTTAGCGCACCGCATCGCGTTTCCCAAGGCTACTGCTGATCGGCAGTGGCCTTTTTTATGCGTGGCTGCCGGGGTGGGCCATTCAATTCTGATGGAGGTGCGTTGACCGTGTCGGCTGCTGCGCTTATCAATCAAGTGAGTGCCACTCGGTGAGGCGCGTAGGATAAGTACCAAACACGCATAACCCTTACTAATAAGAGGACGCCCAATGCTGCCCTTTAGCTTTGCCACAACCGCACAAATTCTCTGTGAGCTGGGTGCGTCCCAACGCGTGGGCCAATTGTGCCGCGAGCGCGGTGCGCAGCGGGTGCTGATTGTGACTGACCCAGGTATCCGCCAGCTTGGCCTGCTCGACAGCGTGTTGCCGGGGTTTGCGCCGGCCGGTGTCAGTGTTGAGGTGTTCGATCAGGTTGTGGCTGATCCGCCGGAAGCCATCGTGCTGGCTGCAGTGGCGCAGGCCAAGGCGTTTAAGGCGCAGTTGATTATCGGCTTTGGTGGCGGCAGTTCGATGGATGTGGCCAAGCTGGTCGCGCTGCTGGCGCATGCCGATTGCAGCCAGCAACTGGCGCAACTGTATGGCGTCGGTAATGCCCGCGGCCCGCGCCTGCCGCTGATTCTGCTGCCAACCACCGCCGGCACCGGTTCGGAAGTCACCCAGATTTCCATTATCACCACCGGGGCAACCAGCAAAATGGGTGTGGTCTCGCCGTTGCTGTTGCCCGACGTGGCCGTATTGGATGCTGAGCTGACCCTTGGTCTGCCGCCGGCGGTGACAGCGGCCACCGGCATCGACGCCATGGTGCATGCCATTGAGGCCTACACCAGCGTGCTGAAGAAGAACCCGCTGTCTGATCTGCTGGCCCGCGAAGCGCTGCGCCTGCTCGCCGCCAACCTAGATGAAGTGGTGCACAACGGCGCTAACCGCGAGGCGCGTCAGGCCATGTTGCTCGGTTCTTGTTTAGCCGGGCAGGCGTTTGCCAACGCGCCGGTGGCGGCGGTGCATGCGCTGGCGTATCCGCTGGGCGGGCACTTTCATATTCCCCATGGGCTGAGTAACGCGCTGGTGCTGCCGCATGTGCTGGGTTTTAACGCCAGCGTCGCGGCGCCGCTGTATGCCGAGTTAGCACCGTTGGTGGTGGGCAAGCACCTGCGCGCGGGCAACGAGGTGCAGCAAACCGAGCAGTTTATCGGCGCTTTGGTAGATTTTAGCGAACGCAGCGGTTTGCCGACGCGCCTGCGCGATGCGGGCGTGGCCCAAGACATGTTGCCGACCTTGGCTCACGATGCCATGCAGCAGCAGCGCCTGCTGGTGAATAACCCACGGGAAGTGACCGAAGCCCATGCCTTAGCGATCTACCAAGTCGCCTACTGATGACCCTCGATAAGGACTTTGCATGAACCCCCCAGAGCACCTGCGTCGCGACTATCGTCACTTCCAGCCCATCACCACGCGCTGGCACGACAACGATGTTTACGGCCATGTGAACAACGTCACCTACTACAGCTTCTTTGACAGCGCGGTGAACACCTACTTGATCGAAGTGGGCGGCCTGGATATTCATCACGGCAGTGTGGTGGGTTTTGTTGTGAGTTCGAGCTGCGACTACTTCGCTTCCATCGCCTTCCCTGAGCGCATCGAGATTGGCTTGCGAGTCGGCAAATTAGGCAACAGCTCGGTTCAATATGAGCTGGCGGTGTTCAAAGAGGGCGAGCATGTTGCCTGCGCCGCCGGGCGCTTTGTGCATGTGTTCGTTGACCGCAGCAGCAATCGGCCGATGAGCATCCCGGAAAATCTGCGCGCTGCGTTGACGGTTCTGTTGGTTGAGCATGCCGGCTAAGCGGCGCGCGCTCGACAAGCGCCCAACGGGGCTTTCGCAGCCATCGGCCAGCCTGAACAGCGTGAGTGAGCACCCAAGAAAAAGCCGCTGATGAGCGGCTTTCGGTTGTCTGGGTTCGCTACCTAGTGGTGTTTATGCTTCTTATGTTTTTTGTGCTTTTTGCCGTTGTAATGACCTCTGTCGCGTTCGCCACCACCGGCGTACTCATTGGCCAGCGCGCCACCCGCTGCGCCACCGAGACCGGCACCGATGGTTGAGCCCGTGCTGCCGCCAACCTTATTGCCCAATACCGAGCCACCCGCAGCACCCAGCCCACCGCCCAGTGCGGCTTCAGTTTTGTTACCGTCACGTGCGGTAATCACCCCACCGGCTGCGCCACCCAGGCCTGCACCAACCGCCGCGCCCGTGCTGCCGCCAACCTGTTGGCCGATTACATTACCCAATACGCCGCCGAGTCCGCTGCCAATGGCGACCTTGCCGGTATCACCAGCGAAAGCGAGAGGGGAAACCAGGGCGCTGAATATCAGCGCAGAACATAATGTACGCATACGGCAGACCTTCTCGACTAAAGGGGATGCGGACCTAAGCCTTTGGTTTTAAAGGATGAAGAGTCCGTACCCACTCTTAGAGCCAATTGCAGGAAAAAATTCCCTGCCGTTGGTCGCTGTTGTGATCGCCGCCACACAACCCGCGATTAAAGAATGCGTGCCTCGGCGTGATGCGCCTGCAGGCGGATCGCTACGTACTTCGAGGTCGGGGTGAAACTGCCCGCACCCACGCTCTGCAGCGGCACTAATGGATTGGCCTCCGGGTAGTAAGCGGCGGCCTGGCCGGCGGGAATATCGAAGGCCAGCAGGGTGAAGCCTAAGACCTTGCGCTCGATACCGTCATCCCAAATGGACTGAATGTCGACCTTCTGCCCTGGCTGGAAACCCAGGCGCAGGATGTCGGCTTCGTTGACGAACAGCACCTGACGCTGGCCCTTGACCCCGCGGTAGCGGTCGTCGAGGCCATAGATGGTGGTGTTGTACTGGTCGTGGGAGCGCAGGGTTTGCAGGATCAGGTCTGGCGTCTGCCCGCTGTTGCGCACCTGCGGTGGCAGCAGGTCGGTGGGCAGTGGGTTGGCCTTGAAGTTGGCCTTCTGGCTCGCGGTCAGCCAGCGCCGTTCGGCAGCGGCGTTGCCCAGGTAGAAGCCACTGGGGTGTTGCAGGCGCTGGTTGAAATCGTTGAAGCCCGGGATTGTTTCGGCAATCAGCTCGCGGATGCGCCGGTAATCGGCAATCAGCGCACCCCACTCAACCGGGTGGTCGCCCAGTGTAGCGTTGGCGATACCCGCGATGATCGCCGGCTCCGAGCGCATCTGCGCCGACAGCGGTTCGAGCTGGCCGTAGGAGGCGTGGACCATGCTGAATGAGTCTTCCACGGTCACGGCCTGCGGGCCGCCGGCCTGCTGGTCGATGTCGGTACGGCCGAGGCACGGCAGAATCAGCGCATCCGTGCCGGTGGTCAGGTGGCTGCGGTTGAGCTTGGTGCTGATCTGCACGGTCAGCGCGCAGCGGCTTAGCGCGGCATGGCTGCGCGGGCTGTCCGGGGTGGCCTGAGCGAAGTTGCCGCCCAGGCCGATAAACACTTTGGCGTTACCGTCGAGCATGGCGTTGATCGCCTCGACGGTGTTGTGGCCCTGCGCGCGCGGTACCTGGAACTGAAAGCGCTTTTCTAATGCATCGAGAAACGCCGCTGCTGGGCGCTCATTGATGCCCATGGTGCGGTCGCCCTGCACGTTGCTATGCCCACGCACCGGGCACAGGCCGGCGCCCGGCTTGCCGAGGTTGCCGCGCAGCAGCTGCAGGTTGACGATTTCCTGAATGGTCGCCACCGAGTTGTGGTGCTGGGTAATGCCCATGGCCCAGCAGATGATCACCCGTTCGGCGCGCCGGTAGAGCAGGGCAGCATGTTGCAAGTCATCCAGGCTCAGGCCGGATTGTTCGACCAGCGACGCCCAGCTGCTGGCATCCAGCAGTGCCAGGTAGTCATCTACGCCGCCGGTGTGTTCAGCAATAAACGCCAGGTCGAACACCGCCGGCTCGCCTTTGGCCAGCGCTTCGCGGTGCCATTGCAGAAGAAACTTGGCCATGCCGCGCAGCGCTGCCAAGTCGCCGCCCAAGGCGGGGCGGAAGAACGCGGTGTTCAATGGCTCGGAGCCGTTGGTGAGCATTTCCAGCGCATGCTGCGGATGCTGGAAACGTTCCAGGCCGCGCTCTTTTAGCGGGTTGAAACACACCACCTGTGCGCCGCGTTTGACCGCTTCGCTCAGTGGTTCGAGCATGCGCGGATGGTTGGTGCCGGGGTTTTGCCCGAGCACGAAGATCGCATCGCTGTGCGCAAAGTCGGCGAAGGTCACGCTACCTTTACCGGTGCCGATGCTCTGGCCGAGGGCCACGCCGCTGGCCTCGTGACACATGTTTGAGCAGTCAGGGAAGTTGTTGCTGCCAAAGGCGCGCACAAACAGCTGATACAGATAAGCCGCTTCATTGCTGGCCCGGCCGGAGGTGTAGAACTCCGCTTGATTGGGGCTTTCCAGCTGTTTCAGGTGCTCGGCTATCAGGGCAAAGGCGGCGTCCCAACTGATCGGCTGGTAGTGATCGCTGGCGGCGTCATAGCGCATGGGTTCGGTCAGGCGGCCCTGGTATTCCAGCCAGTAATCGCTCTGCTCACGCAGCTGGCTGACGCTGTAACGGGCGAAGAAGGCGGCATCCACCCGGCGTTTGGTGGCTTCCCAATTAACCGCTTTGGCGCCGTTCTCACAGAACTTGATGTGGCCGTCTTCCGGCGAGTCGCCCCAGGCGCAGCCTGGGCAGTCAAAGCCGCCATGCTGATTCGTCTTGAGCAGGGCGCGCAGGTTTTTGAACGGCTGCTTACTGTCCAGCCAGAAGTGCGTAACGCTGCGCAGCGCACCCCAGCCAGCGGCGGCGCTTTGGTAGGGTTGGTAGCGCGGTTTGATTGGTTGCAGGCTCATGGTTGGGTAGCTCCGGGTGCGGCCGGGCTGTACACCCGTGGTGCGCTCTGCTGGGGAATATGGATCAGATTGAGGTTGTGCTGGCGTGCCCATTGCACGCTCAGGCTGGTCGGTGCCGACAGGCTGACCAGGGTGCCGATACCGGCGCGCAGCGCCTTGTGGATCAGCTCCAGGCTGCAACGGCTGGTGACTACGGCAAAGCCCAGGCGCAGGTCTTCACTGTCGCGGTGCAGTGCGCCGAGTAGCTTGTCGAGCGCGTTATGCCGGCCGATGTCTTCGCGGCACAGGCGGATCTGTCCCTGGCCATCGACAAACAGCGCGGCATGCACCGCACCACTGTGGCGAGCCATGGTTTGTTTGGCTTGAATGCGTGCGCGTAAGCCTTGCAAGTGAGCGGCTGCCGGCAGTGGGCTGGGCATCAGGCTCTGCAGCTGCGGCAGCGCTTGTGCCAATGCCTCGACCCCGCACAGGCCGCAGCCGCTGTTACCGGTCAGCGTGCGCCGCTGCTGCTTGAGTGCCCAGAAGGCGCGGTTGCTGACCTGTACGTCGGCACTGATGGCGCTGTCATGCTGCTGGAGGCTGATGTCGTAGATCTCATCGAAGCGGTCGATCAGGCCGGCGCTCAGGCTGAAGCCGTAGATAAAGTCTTCTAGGTCGCTGGGCGAAACCATCATCACGCTGTGGCTGATGCCGTTATAGCTGATCGCCAGAGCGGTTTCGCTGGCCAGCGCGGCTGCCCCGCTTTGCTGGTCGGTAGCCAGCTCAGCAAAGCTGTAGGTGGGTGCTGGTAGTAATGTCGGCGCGCTGGGTGGCGGGCTGGTGGGCGCGTGGCGTGACATGGACAAGACTTCCCGGCGATTACGTGGTCTTGCCAGCCTAGGCCGCTCTATCAGGGGCGTCTAATTGCTGTTAACGATCTTTTGATCGATGTGCTCTATCAAGGCGTCAAGCGTGAGCCTTGCAGCCCGCCGTGCCGGGAAAAAGCTTATGCGCTTCGGCAAAGCAGGCTTCGGCCAGGGCTGAGCGCGGCGCGCTGCGGCGCAAAATCAAGCCCAGTGGCGCGCGGATGTGCGCATCCTCAATCGGCGTCAGCGCCAGGTGCTCGGTGAACTCCGCTAAGCCGCCGTTGAGCGGCATGATCGCGCAACACAAGCCTGCGCTGACGGCTTGTAACAGTTGATGCACGGCATCGGTTTCCAGCCGTGGGCTGGGCGTCAGGCCACGGGAGCGAAAGCTGTGGTCGATGGATTGGCGAAAATGCATGCCCGCCGAGAGCAATCCCAGCGGCAGTTCGATCAGGCTTTCCCAGCGCAGCGCCGGGCCGGTGAACTGGAAGTGCCGACGGTCATACAACAGGCCCATGGAGGTTTGCGCCAGCTCTAAACTGTCGAAATGCTCAGGGTTGAGGCGGTCGAGGTACGACAGGCCAAGGTCGAGCTGATTGCGCCCGAGGCGTTCAAGGATCTCCTCGCTGCTCAGGGCAAACAGCTGAAAACGCAGGCCGGGATGTTGCTCCGCGAAAAACTGCACCAAGCGCATCGGGTCGAAGCCCGCCAACGGCACCACGCCCAAGCGCAGGGTGCCGACCAGCTGCCCACGGCAGGCGGCTGCTTCGGCGTACAGGCCATCATGCGCGGCCATCACACTGCGGGCCCAGGCCAGAATGCGCTCGCCCTCGGCGCTGAAACCCTCGAAGCGCTGGCCACGGTGCACCAACTGCAGGCCCAACTCATCTTCCAGTTGGCGTATGCGCATGGATAACGTCGGCTGGGTGATATGGCAGCGCGCGGCGGCCTGGCCGAAATGCCGGGTTTCATCTAAAGCGATGAGGAACTTCAGCTGTTTGATATCCATAAAGCATCCTCAATGTCCTTGGGCGGCACGCTGTTTGAGGCTACAGCCCCTGCAGCAGGGCGTGGTAATCCTCAACGGCGGCAAACTCTTCGGTGTCTTTCGGCGCGGCCTGGCTGTCGGGCTGATGCACGGCGAGCAGGTGGCCGATACCAAAACGTCCAGCGCTGCGCAAAATGGGCAGGCTGTCATCAATAAACAGGCTGCGCGCCGGCGTGAAGGTGATGTCGAGTTGCAGGGCATGCCAGAACTGCTGATCTTCCTTGGGGAAGCCGTAGTCGTGGGAGCTGATCAGGCGGTCGAAATAGGGCACCAGCTCAATGCGCTCCAGCTTTAGCGACAGCGAGTCGCGGTGCGCATTGGTAATCAGCACTACCTGTTTACCTGCCGCGCGCAGAGCCTGGATAAAGGTGTCGGCGTCCGGGCGCAGGGCGATCAGGTGCGCAACTTCGCGCTTAAGGTCGCGGATCGACAGGTTGAGTTCGCGGCTCCAAAAATCTGTGCAGTACCAGTTAAGAGTGCCGGCGTGCTCACGGAACAGCGGCAGCAATTCGGCGTCAGCCAGCGCGCGGCTGATGCCGTGGTGCTCGGCGTAGCGCTGCGGCAAGTGCTGCAACCAGAAGTGGTTGTCGAAGTGCAGATCGAGCAGGGTGCCGTCCATATCCAGCAGGACGGTGTCGATGGCGTTCCAAGGCAAGGCGGGCATGCGAACTCTTTGGGCTGGTGCGCAGGCTATGGCGATTTGCGCTTGTGGCGTCGAGGTCGCGCAATCTCCTGGGCAGATAATCGGACAAGCCGCGTTATGATAACCCGCTATGCCCTGCCCAGGAGCCGCCTCATGCGCCAGAAACCTACCGTACTCGCCCGCGAAATTGTTGCCAGCAGCCGTCTGTTCCGGGTTGAGGAGTTGCAGCTGAGGTTCAGTAATGGCGTTGAGCGCACCTATGAGCGGCTGGCGGGCAAAGGCGCAGGCTATGGCGCGGTGATGGTGGTGGCGATGGCGGATGCCGAGCACGCCTTGCTGGTGGAGGAATACTGCGGCGGCACCGATGATTATCAGCTGTCGCTGCCCAAGGGGCTGATCGAGCCGGGTGAGGATGTGTTGGCGGCGGCGAACCGTGAGCTGAAGGAAGAAGCCGGCTTTGGCGCGCGGCATCTTGAGCATCTGGCTGAGCTAAGCCTGTCGCCGGGTTACATGAGCCAGAAAATTCAGGTGGTGCTGGCTCAAGACCTTTACGAAGAACGCCTGCCTGGCGATGAGCCAGAACCGATGCGTGTCGATAAAGCCAACCTGCGCGAACTGCTGAGCCTGATCCAACAGCCACAATTCACCGAAGGCCGTGCCCTGGCCGCGCTGTATTTGGTTCGCGATGTGTTGACTCAGCGTGGAGAATTTAAACCGTGAGCCACCCCCTGATTCCTGCAGTGATCGAGTTGGTGCGTCTGGCCGGTGCCGCCATCCTGCCGCACTGGCGCGCCAACGTGACGGTCAATGAGAAAGCCGATGCCTCGCCAGTGACCGCTGCCGATATGGCTGCGCACCACCTTCTTAATGATGGCCTGCTGGCCTTGGCCCCTGATATCCCGGTGCTTTCCGAGGAAGCCGCGGATATCGCCCTGAGCGTGCGTGCGCAGTGGCAGCGCTGGTGGCTGGTTGACCCGCTGGATGGCACCAAGGAGTTTATTGCCGGCAGCGAGGAATTCACCGTCAACGTCGCGCTGATCGAAAACGGTCGCGTGGTGTTCGGCGTGGTCGGCATTCCAGCCAGCGGCCAGTGCTATTACGGCGGCGCTGGTCTGGGCGCTTGGCGCGCTGATGCGGCAGGTGTCAGCGAGGCGATCAGCGTGCGGTTGGCCCCGCAGGAAGCGTTTACATTGGTGGCCAGCCGTCGTCATTCCAGCCCTGCACAAGAAGCCTTGCTGGCAGGTTTGAGCGAGCGCTTTGGTGATCTGCAACTAGCCAGCGTCGGCAGCTCACTGAAATTCTGCCTGCTCGCCGAAGGCAATGCCGACTGCTACCCGCGCTTAGCCCCGACCTCGCAGTGGGACACTGCCGCGGCGCAAGGCGTGCTGGAAGGTGCGGGCGGTGAGGTGCTGACGTTGCAGGGCGAGGTGCTGACCTATGAGGCGCGTGAGTCGCTGCTTAATCCGTACTTTTTGGCCCTGCCGGCTGCAGCCGCTTGGCGAGCGGAGCTGATCCAGTTGGCCCGTGCCTTGGATTGAGGGATGAGCCTGCCGTGACCTGGCTGGCTCCGTCGCGGTTAAAGCCCCTGCCACCGATCTGTGTGCAGGGCAGCATCATGCCCGTAGCCCGGATGTAATCCGGGTAAAAGACCAAAGAAACCCGGATTGCATCCGGGCTACCGCAGTAGGGTGGATGTCGGTGTGTATATCCACCGGCCACTTACTCAGCCGAGCATATCGCTGTAGCGCGCATCCTTTTTGAACACCAGCGGCTGGGCGAAGCCTGGAACCTTTATGTGCTCGGGGCTGATTTCGATCTGCTGATCGTCGATCAGGTCGTGGCCGAAGTTGTAGATGATCCCCAAGTGTCCCAAGAGCGCCTGTGCATCGTAAGCCTGCGCCGCTGCGCGGGTGGTTTCGCGGCGTGCTTGGTAGGCGGCAAACGCTGTTTCGCCATGACGCTTGCGCAGCATGCGCTCAGCCACATGCGGGGCCAGCAGCAAGGCGCTGGCGTTGTTGCCGCCAAAGCCTTTGGAGTTAATCACGCACATATCCAGCTGCTCGGGTGCGCGGCAGCGGTCGGCGGTGGTAAAGCTCAGGTGCTGTTGGTGGACGTCATCGGCCACGGCATCGATGGTTTTAATCCCCGGAATAATGCCGTACTTAAAACTGCCCAAGGCTGAGATCACTTGATCGCCACTGGCGGTGGCCAGCGAGTGGCCGACAAAGGCTTTCACCGCCGTCACCGGCCATTGTTCGATGGCGAAGACGCCAGCAATACGGTCGAGAATGGCTGATTCGGTAATCCGGTTAGCCGGGGTGCTGGAGCCATGCGCGTGGACGAAACTGCGTTCACGCACCGCATCAATACCGAGCAACTGCACCGCACTGGCCACAGCCTTGGCCACGGTCAGGTAATTGCCGGGGCCGGGGGCAGAAATGGATTTCTTAAAGCCGTCCGCGTTGATAAATACATCCGGCACGGCGCCGTGAATGTCGGCGCCCAGCTCTAGCGCCAACGCGTCATCCATCAGCACCACGAACTGGCAGGCTTCCGCCAAGGTAAAGCCGCAGTTTTCGCCAAACGGGCGGCTGGCGCGACGCCAGTCTACCTCGCTCTCGCTCTGGGCCCCCTCGTTTTTGCTTTGGATCTGTCGCAGGCCGTCCTCGGTGGCGAGCGCGCCCATGGCGCCATAACCCTCGATGCATTCCTGATTGATCGGCGCTTCGCTGTTGCCAACGATGACCACTCGCGCCTTGCCGCTGGCAATCAGTTCGGTGCCTTTCTGCAGGTTATAGAGGAAGGTGGCACAGGCGCCTGTGATGCTGCCAGTGGTGCCGACGCTGCCCAGTACATAAGCGTTGATAAAGTCCGCCGGCATGGTATTCAGGCCCAGGGCCAACTGCTTGGCGGTGACGCGGCCGCCTTTGAGGCGCGACTGCATCAGGCCGCCGAAGCCGTTTTCGTCGAGCTGACTCATGATGCTGCCGGCGAACACCGCGACTTCGTCCGGGGCTACGTGCTGCATGATGGTCTGCCACTCGATGCCGGTGGCGCGCAATGCGTCGGTAACGCCGACGATGGTCATGGCCAGGCCGCGCGGGTGGAAACGGGCGTTGTACAGCTCGCTCGGCTCAAAGCCGGTGGGCAGTTGCCCGGCGGATTTCACCGGCAGGGCGCGGTAGCTATCGACCTTAAACTCGCAGTTGTCATGCAGGGTCACGAGCACTTCAGTGGCGTTTAATTCGTCCACCGCCCAGTCCGATGGCAGCGGGTCGGGCAGGTGCTTGCGCAGGGTGATAAAGCTCAGCGGCTGGCCAGCGGTGGCGCTGATGTCGATGGTTTTTTGCCAATGCGCCGCATCCGGGTCTAGGTGCTGTTTCTCGATGCGACGCACCAGGGTCGAGGCGAGAATCTGCTCGGCGAAGCGGCTGTCGATCTCATTCAGGCTGAGGCTGTTGCCTTCGCTGTCCTGGTGCGCGCCATCGACCACTTTCACCAGCTTCATCATTACCGCAAGGCCAGCGAGGGTTTGCTGACGTGTGGTGATGTCCATGGACTCAATCACGGTGCGGCGGAAGCCGTGGTGAAAAGAGCTGCGCCCGGCCGCGTTATAGCCACCAAAACCAACGATCACAGGTAAGCGTGAGGTCACTCGATAACTCCTTGAAAAGATGACGCCCGGCACGCGCAGATAAAACGATGGCAGCGTGCCAAGGTAGCTGGAGCGCTCTGCGGCGGGAGTTGCGTCTCGGTCAGGCGCTCAGCATGGCTGTGCAGGTGCCTATGCTGACGTGGTTACTGACCCGTGAGTCACGGTTTCGACCAAGGTAGAGCATCGCCAAAACCCTACCACTGCTATGGTTTCTCCAGCCCAAGGTCCTGCCGGAGAATAACCATGCACAGCGTCAACCCTTACGAATACGGTATGCCGCGCGATGCGGCGAATTTTCAGGCATTGAGCCCGCTGGGGTTTATCGAGCGCGCCGCCAGTGTCTACCCACAGCGCCTGGCATTGATCAACGGTAGCCTGCGCCAGACCTGGGGCGAAACCTACACTCGGAGTATTCGTCTGGCCTCGGCGCTGGCCCAGCGCGGCATCGGCGTGGGCGATACGGTGGCGGTGATCGCCCCCAACGGCCCGGCGATGTTTGAGGCGCATTTTGGCGTGCCGATGTGCGGTGCGGTGCTGAATGCCATCAACACCCGTCTGGATGCTGAAGCCATCGCCTTTATCCTGCAGCACGGTGAAGCCAAGGTGCTGCTGGTGGACAAGGAGTTTGGTGAACTGGCCCAGCGTGTGGTCGGGCACCTGCCGCAACCGCCCCTCGTCGTTGGCATTGATGATGTGGAGTACCGCGACGGTCTGCTAATTGGCCAGTTGGATTACGAGGCGTTACTGGCCGAGGGTGATGCTGATTACGCCTGGCAAATGCCGGCAGATGAGTGGCAGGCGATCTCCCTCAACTACACCTCCGGCACCACCGGCAACCCCAAGGGCGTGGTCTATCACCACCGTGGCGCGCACCTGAATGCCCTGTCGAATGCCATGTGCTGGGACATGAGCCGTTTCCCGGTGTACCTGTGGACGCTGCCGATGTTCCATTGCAACGGCTGGTGCTTCCCTTGGGCGTTGGCGGCCTATGTAGGCGTCAATGTATGCCTGCGCCATGTGCGCGCCGAGGCTATCTATCCGGCCATTGCTGAGCATGGTGTCGACCACTTTTGCGGTGCGCCGATTGTGCTGAATATGCTGGCCAACGCCTGTGATGAGTTAAAAGTACTGAAGACTCGGCCAGTCAAGGTACTCACTGCCGGCGCCGCGCCTCCGGCCGCAGTGATTGAGGCCATGGAAGCACTGGAGTTTCGCGTCACCCACGTTTACGGCCTGACCGAAACCTACGGCCCTAGCGTTGCCTGTGAATGGAAGAATGAGTGGGACGGCGAAACTGCAGAGCAGCGCGCCCGGCTGAAATCCCGTCAGGGCGTGCGTGCCCCTTTACTCGACGGTTTAATGGTGGCTAACCCAGACACCCTGCAGCCGGTGCCGAAAGACGGCCAGACCATCGGCGAAATCATGATGCGCGGTAACGTGGTGATGAAAGGCTACCTGAAAAACCCTTCGGCCACGGCTGAAGCCTTCGCTGGTGGCTGGTTCCATTCCGGCGACCTGGCGGTCTGGCATGCCGACGGTTATGTGGAGATCAAAGATCGCAGCAAGGACATCATCATTTCTGGCGGCGAGAATATTTCCTCCATCGAGGTGGAAGATGTCTTGTATCGGCATCCGTTGATTTTGGAAGCCGCCGTGGTGGCCATGGCCCATGCCAAATGGGGTGAAACGCCGTGCGCCTTCGTCACCCTCAAGCCGGGTGCCGAACTGAATGCCGAGGAGGTGATCGCCTTCTGCCAGCAGCGCCTGGCGCGCTTCAAGGTGCCGGGCTGCGTGGTGTTTACCAGCTTGCCAAAAACCAGCACCGGCAAGGTGCAGAAGTTTGTCTTGCGTGAGCAAGCCAAGGCATTGGCCGATCAGCAGGCGGTCGCTTGAGCAGCTAACGTGCTTCAATTCACCCGGCCAAACGAGAGTTGATGATGCTTGTTACAGGTTTAGACGAATAACGTGTTGAGAAACTAAATGCAATTCAATACTATTTGGCATCTCAACTCGTCTAAACCCATGAGGCAGTCTCCATGCAGGTAAGTAAGCGTCTGTTAGCCGCACTTTCTCTCACCGCGTTGGCCGGCGCGGTTCAGGCCGCTGATGAAGTGGTGGTTTACTCCGCGCGCATCGATGAGCTGATCAAGCCAGTTTTTGATGCCTACACCGCTAAAACCGGTGTCGAAGTGAAGTTTATTACCGACAAAGAAGCGCCGCTGCTGGCGCGTCTGCAAGCCGAGGGGGAGAACACGCCTGCCGATATGCTGATTACGGTGGATGCCGGCAACCTCTGGCAGGCCGAGCAGCAAGGTGTGCTTAAGCCGCTCAAGTCGGCTGTTATCGACGCCAATATCCCTGCGCAGTACCGCTCTAGCACCGGCAGCTGGACAGGCTTGTCACTGCGTGCGCGGACAATTTTTTACTCCACCGAGCGGGTCGAGCCGAGCGAGTTGTCCACCTACGAAGCACTGGCGGATAAAAACTGGGAAGGCCGTCTGTGCCTGCGCACCAGCAAGAAGGTTTATAACCAGTCGCTGACCGCCACGCTGATCGAAATCCATGGCGCGGCTAAAACCGAAGAAATTATCAAGGGCTGGGTAAGCAACCTGGCCACTGACGTCTTCGCTGATGACACGGCGTTGCTGCAAGCCATCGATGCCGGTCAATGCGATGTGGGCATTACCAACACTTATTACTTCGGGCGCCTGCAGCAGCAGCAACCAGGCCTGAAAGTGAAGCCCTACTGGCCCAACCAGAATGACCGCGGGGTGCACGTCAACTTGGCCGGTGCTGGCGTCACTAAGTACGCACCGAACGCCGAGGCGGCGCAAAAGCTGCTGGAGTGGATGACCAGCGAAGAAGCTCAGGCGCTGTTTGCCGGTCTTAACCAAGAGTTCCCGGCCAATCCGAAGGTCCCGGCGTCCAAAGAAGTGCAGGCATGGGGCACCTTTAAGGCCGATGCCATCCCGGTTGAAGTGGCCGGTAAGCGTCAGGCTGAAGCCATCATGCTGATGGACCGCGCGGGTTGGAACTGATCGGCATTCGAAGAGTGGGTTGAGGCGCACCGCGTCGATACCCATCGTTGCCGGATGGTATCGCGGCGCGTAACCCATCCCATGCAGTTACGCGCCGCAACCGGCCCTGCAACTGCCGTTATACTCGACGCCCCGGCCTAGCCCGGGGCGTTGTGTTTTAACTGTTGAGCACACTGTTTCGAGGATTTTGCGTGGCCCATCCTGCCCAGCGCCGCTGGTACCCCATCGCCTTTGCCGTCGCCTTGTTGGTGTTGCTGCCGCTGAGCGTGTTGCTGTTCAGTTGGCATGAGATCGACCAGCAAATCTGGGCGCACTTATGGCAAACCCAGCTGCCGCGTTTACTCGGTAATACCTTGGTGTTGGTGCTGGGTGTGGGCGTTGGGGTGACGCTGCTGGGCGTAAGCCTGGCGTGGCTGACCAGCCTCTGCGAGTTCCCCGGGCGGCGCTGGCTGGATTGGGCGCTGATGCTGCCGTTTGCCATCCCGGCCTATGTGCTGGCGTTTGTGTTTGTAGGTCTGTTGGATTTTGCCGGCCCGCTGCAAACGCTGCTGCGCGAATGGTTCGGCAGCGGTGTACGTTTCCCGCGGGTGCGCTCCACCGGCGGGGTGATCATCGTCTTGGTATTGGTGTTCTACCCCTACGTTTACCTGTTGGCCCGTAATGCCTTTCTGGCCCAAGGCAAAGGCTTGATGGAGGCTGCGCGGGTGTTGGGCTTAAGCCCTTGGCGGGCCTTTTGGCGGGTCGCGCTGCCCATGGCACGCCCGGCGATTGGTGCAGGCTTAGCCCTAGCAATCATGGAAACCTTGGCGGATTTTGGCGCCGTGTCGGTGTTTAATTTCGATACTTTCACCACCGCTATTTATAAGACGTGGTACGGCTTTTACAGCCTGACCAGCGCCACTCAGCTGGCCAGCCTGTTGCTGCTGGCCGTGATGGTGGTGTTGTACGGCGAACGGCGTGCCCGCGGCGCCGTTCGCCCCGCCAATGAACGGCCGCGCGGCAAGGCGCTGTATCACTTGCGCGGCGGCAAAGCGCTGGCCGCCAGCATGTGGTGCGGGCTGGTGTTCGCCTGTGGTTTTGTCATCCCGGTGCTGCAGTTGATCGTTTGGTTTTGGCAGCGGGGTCGTTTTGATCTGGATGAACGTTACAGCGCGTTGATTCTGCACACGCTCTATCTGGGTGCGATGGCCGCGTTGATTACGGTCAGCGTGGCGCTGTTGCTGGCCTTTGCCCGGCGCATGGCACCGACTCGGCTGATGCGTTCAACCGTGGGCTTGGCCAATTTGGGTTATGCCTTGCCAGGTTCGATGTTGGCAGTGGCGATCATGCTGGCCTTCAGTTATCTCGATCGCGAACTGGTAATCCCGTTATCCAGCTGGCTCGGCGGCGCGGGAAAACCGGTGTTGCTGGGCAGTCTCTCGGCGCTGCTGTTGGCTTACATGATTCGCTTTATGGCAGTCGCCTACGGCCCGTTGGAAAACAGCTTGGCGCGGATTCGGCCATCACTGCCTGAGGCTTCGCGCAGCCTAGGAGTGGGTGGAGTCGGCCTGTTCTTTAAGGTGTACCTGCCCTTGCTGGTGCCGGGAGCGCTATCGGCGGCCCTGTTGGTGTTCGTCGATGTGCTCAAGGAAATGCCCGCCACTTTGCTGATGCGCCCGTTCGGCTGGGACACGCTGTCGGTACGCGTGTTTGAAATGACCAGTGAAGGCGAATGGGCGCGTGCCGCGCTGCCGGCCCTGACATTGGTGATGGTGGGGCTGTTGCCGGTGATTCTGCTGATCCGCCGTTCAGCGCGTCGCGTGGGTTAATCCGACCGGCTGAATGCGACCCGCTGCCGTGTTGGGATGACCGCCCTCAGCGTTGCGGCTACAATGCGCGCCATTCGCAGCGGCCCAGCACGTTATAGCCCGTGTTTGCAGCCTTTTTATCGGCTCAAGCGGGTTGCCGCTGCACTGCCCAGCCCGCAAGGAGACACTCATGGGACAGCGCACACCGCTCTACGACTTGCACCTCGCGTTAGGTGCCAAGATGGTCGACTTCGGCGGTTGGGACATGCCGTTGCACTATGGCTCGCAGGTCGAGGAGCACCACGAGGTACGTCGCGACTGCGGAGTGTTCGATGTGTCGCATATGACCGTGGTGGATGTCAGCGGCACTCAGGCCAAGGCCTTCTTACAGCACCTGCTGGCCAACGACATCGAGCGTCTGCAGAGCATCGGCAAAGCACTTTACAGCGCCATGCTCAATGAGCAGGGCGGGGTGGTGGATGATTTGCTCGTTTACCTGCTGGACGCAGGCTACCGCTTGGTCACCAACGCCTCAACCCGTGACAAAGACTTGGCCTGGATGCGCCTGCAAAGCGCCGGTTTCGATGTGCAGCTGCAAGAGCGCAGCGAGCTGGCCATGCTGGCCATTCAAGGGCCGCATGCGCGCAGCAAGACGGCTGAGCTGGTTAGCGCGTCCCGCGCCAGCTTAATCAAGAGCCTCAAGCCCTTTGAGGGCCAGCCGGATGGGGACTGGTTTATCGCCCGCACCGGTTACACCGGTGAAGATGGACTGGAAATTATCTTGCCAGCTGGCGAAGTAGTGGCCTTCCTCAATGACTTGGTGGGCGCAGGTATTTCCCCTATTGGCCTCGGCGCGCGCGACACCCTGCGCCTGGAAGCCGGCCTGAATTTGTACGGCCAAGACATGGACGAAAGCGTGACGCCGTTGGTGGCGAACATCGCATGGAGCATCGCGTGGGAGCCCGCCAGCCGTGTGTTCGTTGGGCGCAGCGCTCTGCGCAAGCAACAGGTCGACGGCATCCATGCCAAGCTGGTTGGGCTGGTATTGGAGGAGCGCGGAGTATTGCGCGCGCATCAGGTGGTGCGGGTTGAAGGGGTGGGTGAAGGCGAGATCACCAGTGGCAGCTTTTCCCCGACCTTGGGCAAATCGATTGCCTTGGCGAGGGTGCCCGCGGCGACCAGTGAACGAGCCGAAGTGGAAATTCGTGGTAAGTGGTACCCGGTACGCGTGGTTAAACCGACCTTTGTGCGTAACGGCAAGGCGATGATCTGAGCATGCTTTGGTCGAGTGCGTTCGGTGTTGAGTCAGGCGCCAGGTTTTAAAAGACTTTCTTTCGGCATGGCCAAGGCCTGCTAAATTTCTATGACGGCGCGGTCGCCGTCATGCCAGATGAGGAACGACACATGAGCAATATCCCCGCCGATCTGCGTTACGCCGCTAGCCACGAGTGGGCGCGTCTGGAAGCTGATGGCAGCGTTACCGTCGGTATTTCTGACCACGCTCAGGAAGCCCTAGGCGATGTAGTGTTTATCGAGTTGCCTGAAGTCGGTAAAGCGCTGAATGCCGGTCAGGAAGCGGGCGTGGTGGAGTCGGTTAAGGCTGCGTCTGACATCTATTCGCCGATCTCGGGTGAGGTGATTGCAATCAACGATGGCTTGGCAGACAGCCCAGAAAGCGTGAACAGCGACCCTTACGGCAGCTGGTTCTTCAAGCTGCAGCCAAGCAACAGCGGTGAGCTGGATAAGCTGCTCGACGCAGCTGCTTACAAGGCCACCGCCGACAGCGACGCCTAACGCTCAGCGCTAAACAACAAAGCCCCGCAGTGCGGGGCTTTGTTGTTTATACCGCGTGGGCTCAGTCTGGTTGCACCGCGACTACTTGCAGTAGCACGCCATCGCGGCCGACCACGCGCACCGGCGTACCCGCTGGCAGGTCGTCGCCAACCACCAGCCATAAAGTGTCGCCCGCTTTTATTTTGCCGCGCCCAGCACTGATGGCGTCATGCAGTACGAAGGTGCGGCCAACGAACTCACTGCCGCGCTGGTTCAGCCCCGGTTGATCCGAAGGCTTAGCGGCGCTGCGCTGACGGTGCCACCAGAACACCGCCGTGAGGATCGAGAACAGACCGAACAGGACGAACTGCAAGGCCCACGGCATCTCAGGGAAGATAAACGTCAGTAAGCCAACGCTGGCAGCCGCTAGGCCGATCCACAGCAAGTAACCGCCAAGGCCGAACACTTCGAGGATCAGCAAGAAAGTGCCGAAGGCCAGCCAGTTCCAGTACGACAGGTGCTGTAAAAAGTCCCACATGGCTTAACCCTTGTTGTCACCGAACGTGGCTTTGACGATTTCACCAATACCGCCGACAGCACCGATCACCTGGCTGGCTTCCAGCGGCATCAAGATGACTTTGCTGTTGTTGGCGCTGGCCAGTTGGCCGAGGGCTTCGATGTACTTCTGTGCGACGAAGTAGTTAACCGCCTGCACATTACCTTTGGCGATGGCTTCAGACACCATGCGCGTGGCCTCGGCTTCGGCTTGGGCGGCGCGCTCGCGCGCTTCGGCTTCGAGGAAGGCGGCCTGGCGCTGACCTTCGGCTTTAAGGATATCGCCCTGTTTCTGCCCTTCAGCGGTAAGAATAGCAGCGGCACGCAGGCCTTCGGCTTCAAGGATTTGTGCGCGCTTGATCCGCTCGGCTTTCATTTGGCCGGACATGGCGGCCATCAGGTCGGCGGGCGGGCTGATGTCTTTGATCTCGATACGCGTGATCTTGATGCCCCACGGCGCGGTGGCTTCATCGACGGTGCGCAGCAGTTTTTCGTTGATCGCGTCGCGCTGGCCGAGCATGGCGTCCAGCTCCATGGAGCCTAATACGGTACGGATATTAGTCATTACCAAGTTGCGGATGGCGTGCTCAAGGTTGTTCACCTCATACGCCGCTTGGGCTGCATTGATAATTTGGAAGAAGCAGATGGCATCTATTTGCACCGTGGCGTTATCGGCGGTGATGACTTCTTGCGGCGGAATATCCAGCACGTTTTCCATCACGTTGAGCTTGCGCCCGACTTTATCCATGATCGGCACGATGATATTCAAGCCCGGCTTGAGGGTGTTGGTGTAGCGGCCAAAGCGCTCCACTGTCCACTCGAAACCCTGCGGCACGACTTTGAAGCCCATAAAGACCAACGCGACGGCGAGGCCGACAAACAGAAAAATCACGCTGCCGATTTCCATGAGGTATAGCTCCTTAAGTGAGGGGGGTCTGCTGATGGCTTATCTAAGCACAGTTGTTGTGAGCGCTGCAGTCGATGCTGTTACAAGGTGCGCTGATTAGGGTGCAGGTTGCGCCAGCGCCTCGATTAAGCGGGCGTCGCGCTGATAAATATCCGGGTAGAAGCGCAGGTCGCCATCAAGCGTTGCTTCGGCGGTCCAGTAGGCGATCAGCAGCGGCGCCGGATGCTGCAGGCGGTATTGCTGCGTCTTGCCGCTGGCGATGCGGGTTTGCACATCGGCTAACTCATCCGCTGTGAGCAGCCAGGTCAGCAGCGTGTCCACCGCCTCGACCCTCACGCAGCCGGAGCTGAAGGCGCGCGGCGCTTTGCTGAACAACTGCTGGCTGGGCGTGTCATGCAAGTAAACCGCAAATGGGTTATCGAAGCGTACGGCCAAGCGTCCCAGTGGGTTATGGCTGCCAGCCGCTTGACGCAGTTGGATGGCGCCAGGCCTCTGCCAGTCGACGGTGTAGGGGTCAAGCAGGTTACCGGCGCGGTCGAGCACGCTCATCTGGTGGCGTGCGAGGTAGCTGATGTCATCACGAATGGCCGGCAATTTATCTTCACGCAAAATAGTGGGCGGTACGGTCCAGGTTGGGTTGAGGGTCAGGCGCTCAATGCGCGAGGCCAGCAGCGGCGTTTGCCGATCGGCGCGCCCGACTTGGGTGCGGCTGCGCCAGAGCAGTTGGTGATGCCGGATCACCTGCAGCTCGGCGGCTGCAACGTTGATCAGCACCTCAGCGTCACCCATGGGTTCGGCCAGCCAGCGCAGGCGTTCGAGGTTGGCGCGCAGTTGCTCGCGGCGCATCGGCGCACTGATGTTGAGTTCGGTCAATGTGGCGGGGCCGAGAATGCCGTCTGGGTTCAGGCCATGTTCGCGCTGAAAGTGCTCCAGCGCATGCTGAGTGGCCTCATCGAAGGCAGTGCCTGGCGCATCTGTTCGCGCAGCCAAATAACCCTGGGCAATCAGCCGGGTACGCAGCGCCGGCAGCCGTGCATCGTTACCGCCGGGCTTGAGCAGCGCCGCACTGGGCAGCGTCGGCCACTCATCGAGCATGCGCAGGCGCTGCTGTGCATAGGCGCTGCGCAGTCGCTGGTATTGCGCGGTGGTGGGTCGTGCGCTCGCAAACGCCGCGGCAGGCGTTTGCAGGTGCAACAGGGCCAGCGAGAGGGTGGCCAATTGTGAATCTGCAGGTGTTTGTTCTGGGGCTGACCACAGGGGCTCCAGACGCTGTTGCAGTAACCGCCCCCGGCGCACGTGCAGCAAGGCCTGCAAGTAGCTGTGGCTGGTTAGCAGGTCGCCGCAATCGCGCTGCTCGGAGAAGCCTTCTGCGACCAAGCTGGGCAGTGCATATTCGCTGGGGTCTAGGCCGTCATCGGCTAATAGCGCCAGTTGCTCGCGCAATTGCTGCAGTTGCTCGCTGCGTTGCCAAGCCGGTTGGCCGGCGCGCTGGGCATAAAAAGCCTGCAATAACTGCTGGGCATTAACAGTTAGGCTTGCCGGTAAAGGGCTGCAATGCTGGGGTAACTCTGCCAGTAAGGGCCGCAAATCAGTAACGGTGACGACAGTTGCCTCGTCGGCATTAACGACCAGTGGCAGGGTGAGCAGGGCAGCGCTCAGGTAAAGTGTGGTTTTTTTAAACAATCTACTGCTCCAGTCCTTGGCCTAACAGTCAGCGAGTGATGCTCAGTATAGGCTTGCGGTGGTTCGACCCTGTTACAGGTTGTCCTAAGGTACTAGAGGTTTGTGTATATGTTTGGACGTCTTGGCAGGGTGTGTCTGATTGGTGTTTGGTTTGCTTGCGCGCCGTTATCGGCACTGGCGGCAGCGCCGGATGGGCTGCTCAGGGACTTGGCTCGAATTGCTCCCGGTCTCAATCAGCAAGCGCTGCAGCACGCGCTGGCGGCGATGCAATGTGCGGTTAACCATGGCGCTGAGCCTGCTAGCCGCTTGGCGGTGATTGATTATTCAAGGCCCTCCACCGAGCGCCGTTTGTGGATTTTCGATCTGCAACGCAAGCGTCTGGTGCTGCAGGATTTCGTTGCCCACGGGCGCCAGTCGGGGGAGAACTTCGCCAAAGCGTTTTCCAATCGATTAGGCAGCCATCAAACCAGCTTGGGGTTATTCCGCACGGCTGAAAGTTATCGCGGTAAGCACGGGTATTCCCTGCGCATGGATGGCTTGGAGCCGGGGCTGAATGATCTGGCCCGCGAGCGCGCCATCGTCATCCATGGCGCGGCCTATGTAAGCCCGCGTCTGGTGCAGAGCCAGGGGCGTATCGGCCGCAGCTTGGGGTGTCCTGCGGTGCGTCCGGAGGTCGCGCGGATGGTGGTTGATCAGCTCAAGGGCGGGCAGTTTCTGTTTGCTTGGCACTCTGACCAGCGGCTGTTACAGGCCTCTACTTATCTGGATTGCAAGCCGCAGCGAGTAGCCAGTGTCCAGGCTCGTCAGCAGCGCTTGCCGCGTAGCTAATTGTGTTACGACGTAAGATTATTTCTGCTCGCTCTGCGGCGTGCCCCGGTCTTATCCGTAGCCCGAACAAGCGCAGCGCAGTCCGGGACCGGTTTGGGCGTTGGATTGGTTGGATGCGACAAATCGCCATCGATTGGGGCATCGGATGTTTCCCGGATTGCGCCAAGGCTTATCCGGGCTACGCGTCGCGCGATGGCTATTTCTGTTCGCTCTGCGGCGTGACGCGTAGCACTTCTTCGATGGTGGTTAGGCCTGCGGCGACTTTTTGTGCGCCGGACAGGCGCAGGCTGCGCATGCCTTCTTTGAACGCGTGCCGGCGCAGGGCAATTAAGTCGGTATCGGCAGTGATCAGCGGCTTCATCGCATCATTGATCAGCATAATTTCATACACCCCGGCGCGGCCGCGGTAGCCGGTGTCGCGGCATTCCAAACAACCCACGGCGCGGCAGGCGTGAGTCGGCAGCGGCGCACTCCAGGGTTTGGTCAAGCTTTGCCAGCCGTCTTCATCCAGCGTTTGTGGTGCTTTGCAATGGGCGCACAGGGTGCGCACGAGGCGCTGCGCCATGACCCCGAGCAGGGTGGCTTTGAGCAGGTAATGCGGTACGCCCAGCTCGAGCAGGCGAGTGATGGCGCTGGGGGCATCGTTGGTGTGCAGCGTGGAGAGCACTAAGTGGCCGGTCAGCGCCGCTTGGATGGCCATCTCGGCGGTTTCTAAATCACGAATTTCACCGACCATGATGATGTCCGGATCTTGGCGCATCAGGGCGCGCACGCCACTGGCGAAGGTCAAATCGATGTTGTTCTGCACCTGCATTTGGTTGAAGGCGCCTTCGATCATCTCGATGGGGTCTTCGATGGTGCAGACGTTGACTTCCTGAGTCGCCAGCTGCTTGAGCGTGGTGTACAGCGTGGTGGTTTTGCCCGAGCCGGTGGGGCCGGTCACCAAAATAATGCCGTTAGGCTGGCGGGTCATGCTCTGCCAGCGCTTGAGGTCGTCGGCAGAAAAGCCCAGCTGGTCGAAACTTTTCAGCAGCACTTCCGGGTCGAAAATCCGCATCACCATCTTTTCGCCAAATGCGGTGGGCAGGGTTGAGAGGCGCAACTCCACTTCGCCGCCGTCTGGCGTCTTGGTCTTAACTCGGCCGTCTTGGGGTTTGCGCTTTTCGGCGACGTTCATCCGGCCCAGGCTCTTCAGGCGGCTGACGATGGCCATGGTGACCTGCGGCGGGAATTGATAAACAGTGTGCAGCACGCCGTCGATACGAAAGCGCACGCTGCCCTGTTCACGCCGCGGCTCGATATGGATATCACTGGCGCGCTGGGTGAAGGCGTACTGGAACAGCCAGTCGACAATATTGACGATATGCGCGTCGTTGGCGTCAGGCTCTTGGTCTTGGGCGCCGAGGTTGAGTAGCTGTTCAAAATTACCCACGCTGCTGATTTTGCTGTCGCCGGCTGAGGCGCCGCTGACCGATTTGGCCAAGCGGTAGAACTCCACGGTAAAGCGCTGAATATCAGTCGGGCTGGCTACCACGCGCTTAATTGGGCGCTTGAGCACGTGGGTCAGGTTAACTTCCCAGCTATTCACCAACGGCTCGCTGCTGGCGATGGTCACGCTGTCGCTGTCCACCGCCACGGCGAGAATCTTATGGCGCTGAGCAAAGGCGTAGGACATCAGCGGCGTGATCGCGGCGACGTCAATCTTCAGTGGGTCAATACGCAGGAAGGGTTGCCCGCATTGCTCCGCCAGCCAACTGGTTAGCCCCTCTAGCTCAAGCTTTTTGCCCGGATGCTTGAGGTCATCTAACTGCTGCGCGGCGAGGAACTCCAGCGGGTGTTGCTGGTTGCTGACGGCGCTGCGGCGGATCGCCAGGCATTGTTCGGCATGGTCTTGATTGGTCCGGCCTTGGGCAACCAGCTCACGCAGCAGGTCGGCGAGCTCCAACTGACGATCATGGGCGGTCGAGACAAAGGCGGACATAAAACTCCCTGGCAATCCTGATAGCTAAGCAATGCCCCCAGCATGACGCCTGGGGCGCGGGCTGTCTGCCGACTTGATCCATTTTTGCATCGCCACGGCGTCTTGCTCCGGGCGTTTAATTCAGGTGCGCTTTAGGGTTTTCACGCCATCAGCGGTGCCGAGCAGCAGCAAGTCGGCCGGGCGCGCAGCGAACAGGCCGTTGGTCACCACGCCGACGATGGCGTTGATCTGGCTTTCCAGCTCTGCGGGGTTGGTAATCGACAGGTTGAACACGTCGAGGATGATATTGCCGTTATCGGTCTTTACGCCCTCGCGGTAGACCGGGTCGCCGCCGAGCGTGACCAGCTGGCGAGCCACATAGCTGCGGGCCATGGGGATGACTTCGACCGGCAACGGGAAGTTACCTAACACCGGCACCAGCTTGCTGGCGTCGGCAATGCAGATGAACGTGCGCGCGACGGCGGCCACAATCTTCTCGCGGGTCAGGGCTGCGCCGCCGCCTTTGATTAGGTTGAGGTGGGCGTCGCTTTCATCCGCGCCATCGACATAAAACTCGAGGTCGCTGACGTTATTCAGTTCATACACCGGGATGCCATGACCCTTAAGGCGCGCGGCAGTGGCTTCAGAGCTGGCCACAGCGCCGTCGAATTCCATTTTGTGTTGGGCCAAGGCGTCGATAAAGCAGTTAGCAGTGGAGCCGGTGCCGACTCCGATCACACTCTTGGCGTCGAGCTTGGGCAGAATAAAGTCGACGGCAGCCTGAGCGACGGCTTGCTTGAGTTGATCCTGATTCATCGTGGGGCCTGGCGTAGAAGTGATAGAGGGCGCGAATTATAGCGCGTGAGCGGGGTAAAACCTTGCAGGGTGTCGACCTGCCAAGGCACATCGTGCAGGGCCTGTGGTTAGGTGTGATGCCTGAGTGATCGTAGGGCGGCTATGCCGCAGGCGAGTCCGTCAGCAAGCCGCCGCGGGTGGACAAATTGTCGCTATGCCCGCTCTACACCCGCGCCGGCGAGGCGGTTAGCCTCTCGCCAGCCGACATAACCCCGGCATTCGTATGGTCGCGCAGCGCGGGCCTGGGGTAGACTCATCGACCCTGTGCAAAGCCGCCTGCGATCAAGCCCATGCTCGAACAGTACGTTAAAAAAATTCTCACCTCGCGCGTCTATGACGTGGCAGTGGAAACTCCGTTGCAAGTTGCCAATCAACTTTCCGAGCGTTTGGGCAACCGTATTTTGCTCAAGCGCGAAGATATGCAGTCGGTGTACTCGTTCAAGATTCGTGGCGCCTATAACAAGCTGGCGCAACTCTCCGCCGAAGAGCAAGCCTGCGGTGTGGTCACGGCATCGGCTGGCAACCATGCTCAGGGTCTGGCGCAAGCCGCCAAGGTGCTGGGGGTTAAGGCCACCATCGTGATGCCCAAAACCACCCCGGAGATCAAGGTCCAGGGCGTGCGCTCGCGCGGCGCTAAAGTGGTGCTGCACGGTGACAGCTTCCCCGAGGCGCTGGCCTATTCGCTGAAGCTGGTGGATGAGAAGGGCTACATCTACATCCACCCTTACGATGACCCGCACACTATCGCCGGCCAGGGCACCATCGCCATGGAGATCCTGCGGCAGCAGCCGGGTAAATTAGACGCGATATTTGTGCCGGTGGGCGGCGGCGGGCTGATCGCCGGGATCGCCGCCTATGTGAAATACCTGCGCCCCGAGATCAAGGTGATCGGTGTCGAACCGGATGACTCCAACTGCTTACAAGCGGCCATGGCTGCTGGTGAGCGTGTGGTGTTGCCGCAAGTTGGGCTGTTTGCCGACGGTGTGGCCGTGGCGCAGATCGGCCTGCACACCTTCGCGGTGTGCAAGGACTATGTCGATGAAGTGATCACCGTCAGCACCGATGAGATGTGTGCGGCCATTAAGGATATTTACGACGACACCCGCTCAATCACCGAGCCGGCTGGCGCGCTGAGTGTTGCAGGGATCAAAAAATATGTGGAGCGCGAGGGCTGTAGCGGCCACGTGTTGGTGGGCATCGACTCCGGCGCCAACGTCAATTTTGACCGTTTGCGCCATGTGGCCGAGCGCGCCGAGCTGGGCGAGAAACGTGAAGCGATCATCGCCGTTACCATCCCCGAGCAGCCCGGTAGCTTCAAGGCGTTCTGTGAAGCCATCGGCAAACGGCAGATCACCGAGTTTAACTACCGCTTTCACCAGAACAAAGAAGCGCACATTTTTGTCGGCGTACAAACCAACCCGCTTACCGACCCGCGCGCCGCATTGGTACAGGGCCTGCGGGATCAAGGTTTCCCGGTATTGGATTTAACGGACAACGAGCTGGCCAAACTGCATATCCGGCATATGGTCGGTGGGCATGCGGCTGCCGTGCCGGATGAGTGCGTGTTCCGTTTCGAGTTCCCTGAACGGCCGGGTGCGCTGTTTAATTTCTTACAGAAGCTCGGTGGTCGCTGGAACATCTCAATGTTCCATTATCGCAACCATGGTGCTGCTGATGGTCGCGTGGTCGCAGGCCTACAAGTGCCGAGTGATGAGCGTCATCTGCTGCCGGCGGCGCTGGAAGCTATCGGTTATCGCTATTGGGATGAGAGCGATAATCCCGCCTACACACTCTTTCTTGGATAAGCCGGGCACCCGGTAGGACTGAATTGATGGAACATTACCCGTTGCTGAAAATGCTGCACATGCTGCCTGGGATCGTCTTGCTGCTGGGGGGTCTGGCCCATATGTTTATGCTGTGGAAGGCGGCGCGTAACGGCGATACGGCGATTTTGCAGCGCAAGCTCAAGCGCACTCGCCTGATCAGCCTGCCGGTGCTCGGCCTGCTGGCCCTGAGTCTGCCCATAACCGGTTGGTGGCTGGTTGATCTAACCGGTTTGCCCCTCAGCCAAACCTGGCTGCTGGCCAGTAGCGTGCTGTTTGCGGTGATGGCGCTGTTTGTTCTGTTGCTCAATGGCCGTCTGGCTGCTTGGCAGGCTCTGGGCGACCGCCCTGCACCCGCGAGCCTGAAGCGTCTGGCTGCTGTGTATGCCGTACTGATCATCGTGTTGCTGGTGGTGATCATGGCGCTGATGGGTGCCAAGCCCATTTAATAGAAGCACGCCCCGTTAGCCCGGACCCCCTCCGGGCTACAGGCTGATCTGCCGTGCGAATAAACCAAAAATCTATAGGGGCTACGGGGCCTAGCGGGCATAGCCGAGCCCGGCCCGTTAACCCGGACCTCATCCAAGTTTATCGACCGTAGCCCGAACAAGCGCCAGCGCAGTCCGGGTTCCAGAATTAGTTTTAAGCGATGCGCGTGCCTCCGATGCTTAGCGTGGTCATTCCCGGATTGCGCTGGTGCTTATCCGGGCTACAGGGCTGATCTGCATTGCGAGTAAGCCATAATTTTTATGGTGTGACGGGGCCGAGCGGGCATAGCCGAGCGCGACGCCGATAAAATGCCGTCTGATCAGGCGGCGTTTATATGGGGGCGCTGTTAGCGCAGGGAAATCACTGGCCAGTCGCGTTTCTCGGCTTCGGCGCGCAGGTTCGGGTCGGGGTCTACGGCGAACGGGTGGGTGACTTGCTCCAGCAGCGGCAGGTCGTTGATTGAATCGCTGTAGAAATAGCTATCAGCCAGACTCAAGCCGGTTTCGCCGAGCCAGCGAGTGAGGCGGGTGACCTTGCCTTCCTTGAAACACGGCACGTCGGTGGTGCGGCCGGTGTAGCGGCCATCAAGCATTTCGCACTCGGTCGCCAATAGTGTGTCGACGCCCAAGCGTGCGGCAATCGGCGCGGTAACGAAGCGGTTGGTGGCGGTGATGATGAGCAGTTTGTCGCCGGCTTCGCGGTGCTCGGCGAGCAGCGCCTCGCCTTTGGCCAGGATGATTGGCTCGACACAGTCACGCATAAACTCGCGGTGCCATTGGTCCAGCTGGGCCATTTCGGTGCGCCCGAGGATTTCTAGGCTGAAATTCAGGTAATCGGTGATATTCAGTCGGCCCGCGAGGTAATCCTGATAAAACGCATCGTTGCGCGCCTTATAGGCAATCGCGTCGAGGATGCCACGTTCACACAGGTAATCACCCCACGCGTGATCGCTGTCGCCGCCCAGCAGGGTGTTATCGAGATCAAATAAAGCCAAACGCACGGGGCACCTACCATCGCAAGGGTTTGAAGGCATTGAGGATAACGGCTTTTATGAGTCATTCCCATTCTGCCGGCCACTCGCGTTGCTGCTGCTGCGGCCTTTGTGGAACAATGCCTCATGTCTTAAATTCAGGCGTTTACGAGGTTGTGTGCCGTGATCGATTCCGATGGTTTTCGCCCCAATGTCGGCATCATTCTGACCAATGATGTTGGGCAGGTGCTGTGGGCGCGTCGGATCAACCAAGATGCTTGGCAGTTCCCGCAAGGCGGGATCAATGACCACGAGTCGCCGGAAGAGGCGCTGTACCGCGAATTGACCGAAGAAGTGGGCCTTGAGCAGCAGGATGTAAAAATTCTCGCCTGCACCCGCGGCTGGTTGCGTTATCGTCTGCCCCAGCGTTTGGTGCGCACGCACAGCCAGCCGCTGTGCATTGGGCAGAAGCAGAAGTGGTTTCTGTTGCGCTTGACCGGCACTGAAGACCGCGTGCGCATGGACCTCACCGGCAAGCCGGAATTCGACGGCTGGCGATGGGTCAGTTACTGGTACCCGTTGGGCCAGGTGGTCACCTTCAAGCGCGAGGTTTACCGTCGCGCCTTAAAAGAACTCGCCCCGCGCCTGTTGGCGCGGGACTGACAAAGGCTGTAGCCAAGCATGCTCAATACGCTGCGCAAGATTGTCCAGGAAGTAAATGCCGCCAAAGACCTCAAGGCGGCACTGGGCATTATCGTGCAGCGGGTGCGCGAGGCCATGGGCAGCCAAGTCTGCTCGGTGTACTTGCTAGATCCGGAAACCGGGCGCTTTGTGCTGATGGCCACCGAAGGCCTGAACAAGCGCGCCATTGGTAAGGTCAGCATGGCCCCCAACGAAGGCTTGGTCGGCCTCGTGGGCACCCGCGAAGAGCCGCTTAACCTCGAGCACGCCTCCGAACACCCGCGTTACCGCTACTTTGCCGAAACCGGTGAAGAGCGTTATGCCTCCTTTCTCGGCTCACCGATCATTCACCACCGCAAGGTGATGGGCGTGCTGGTGATCCAGCAAAAAGAACGCCGCCAGTTCGATGAAGGTGAAGAAGCCTTTCTGGTGACCATGAGCGCACAGCTTGCTGGTGTGATCGCCCACGCGGAGGCTACGGGTTCAATTCGCGGCTTGGGTCGTCAGGGCAAGGGTATTCAAGAAGCCAAATTCGTCGGTGTGCCGGGCTCGCCCGGTGTTGCAGTGGGTACAGCCTTGGTGGTGCTGCCGCCAGCTGATCTGGACGTGGTGCCGGACAAATCAATCGATGACATTGCCGCCGAGTTGACCCTGTTCAACAACGCGCTGGAGGGTGTGCGCAGCGATATGCGTGCGCTGTCGGCGAAGATGGCCACGCAGTTGCGCCCTGAAGAGCGCGCGCTGTTCGATGTTTATCTAATGATGTTGGAAGACGCTGCCTTGGGTAATGAGGTGGTGAAAATCATCCGCACCGGCCAATGGGCCCAAGGTGCACTGCGGCATGTGGTCAGCGAGCACGTTAACCGCTTTGAATTGATGGACGACGCTTACCTGCGTGAGCGCGCCAGCGACGTCAAAGACCTCGGCAGACGCCTGCTCGCCTATCTGCAGCAGGCGCGTCAGCAAACGCTGGTGTACCCGGACAATTGCATTCTGATCAGTGAAGAGCTGTCGCCAGCCATGCTTGGCGAGGTGCCAGAAGGCAAGCTGGTCGGCCTGGTTTCGGTGCAGGGGTCGGGCAACTCGCATGTGGCGATTTTTGCCCGCGCCATGGGTATTCCCACGGTGATGGGCGCAGTCGATCTGCCGTACTCGAAAATCGATGGTATTCAACTGATCGTCGATGGCTATCACGGTGAGGTGTTCACCAACCCCAGCGAAGTGCTGCGCAAGCAATACGCTGAAGTGGTTGAGGAAGAACGCCAGTTGACGCAAGGCCTTGATGCGTTGCGTGGGCTGCCCTGCGAAACCCTCGACGGTCATCGCATGCCGCTGTGGGTCAATACCGGTCTGCTGGCTGATGTGAAGCGCGCTCAAGAGCGCGGTGCAGAGGGTGTCGGCCTGTATCGCACCGAAGTGCCGTTTATTATGAAAGAGCGCTTCCCCAGCGAGAAAGAACAGCTGGTGATTTATCGCGAGCAACTGGCCGCTTTCCACCCGTTACCCGTGACCATGCGCAGCTTGGACATTGGCGGCGACAAAGCGCTGAGTTATTTCCCGATTAAGGAAGAAAACCCCTTCCTTGGCTGGCGCGGCATCCGCGTGACCCTCGACCATCCGGAAATCTTCCTGGTGCAGACCCGCGCCATGCTCAAAGCCAGCGAAGGGCTGAACAACTTGCGCATCCTGTTGCCGATGATTTCCGGTATTCAGGAGCTGGAAGAAGCGTTGCATTTGATCCACCGCGCCTGGGGCGAGGTGCGCGACGAAGGCACGGATGTGCCACTGCCGCCTATCGGTGTGATGATCGAAATTCCGGCGGCGGTGTATCAGGTCCGCGAGTTAGCGCGACAAGTCGATTTTCTCTCGGTTGGCTCGAATGACCTGACCCAATACCTGCTGGCCGTAGACCGCAATAACCCACGGGTGGCGGATCTCTATGACTTCCTTCACCCCGCCGTATTACAGGCCCTGCGCCTGGTGGTGGCCGGGGCGCACGCCGAAGGTAAGCCGGTGAGTATTTGCGGTGAAATGGCCGGCGATCCAACGGCGGCGGTGTTGCTGATGGCCATGGGTTTCGATGGCCTGTCGATGAACGCCACCAACCTGCCCAAAGTGAAGTGGCTGCTGCGCCAGATCAGCATGGTCAAAGCTCAGGAGTTGCTTGCTCAAGTGATGACCATCGACAACCCACACCTGATCCACAGCACCCTGCAACTGGCCCTGCGTAACCTTGGGCTCGGCCGCATGATCAATCCGGCTTCGGACATTCAGGCGTGAGCACCAAGGCTCTGTGCTAAGCCTGCGGACACCGTCTCTTGCGCTGCGCCAACTGGCGACCTTGCGCCTGTCAGCAGCCAGCGCCTTGGTCTGCCAGGGCCATAGCCTCTGGTCGTTAGCGGACGATGCGTTGGTTTTGCATCGCTATAGCCTACGTGGCGACTTGCAGACGGAGCAGCAGTTGTTGCCCGGTGAACTGCCCGCTGATGCCGCCTTGCGTAAACGCGTCAAGCCTGACTTTGAAGCCTTGTTGCTTTTGCCTGATAGCAGCCTGTTAGCGCTGGGCTCTGGTTCAACGTCGCAACGCTGTCGCGGGTGTTTGATCCACGGCGATAGCTCGCGGGTGATTGACCTTGAGCCGTTGTACCGTGCGCTCGCTGAGCATTTTCAGGATTTGAACATCGAAGGCGGCGTGCTCTACCGCGGGCAGCTACTGCTGGCGCAGCGTGGTAATGGCCGTGGTCGCGAAAACGCCCTGGTGCTGCTTGATCTGCCGCAGGTGCTACGTGACCTTGACGCCGGCCAGCTCAGCGCTAAAGCACTGCGGCAGATTGTTCCGGTGCATTTACCGCCGTTGGATGGAGTGCCGCTGAGCCTCACGGACCTCAGTGTGGCGCCCAGCAATGTGTTGTATTTCACTGCAGCGGCAGAGGCTACCGACTCCAGTTACCTCGACGGTGCCTGCGTCGGCAGTGTGCTGGGGCGTTTGGATGAACATTTGGCTGTCGCCGAGCTTATAAGGTTGACGCCTGCGGCGAAGATCGAGGGATTGGCTTTTCAGGCGGATGGCCGACCGCTGTTAGTGGCTGATGCGGACGACCCCGCTATTGCCGCGCCGCTGTTTACCCTTGATGGTTTGAGCGCGCCAGCGCGCGCCGATTAAGCATCGCTGCCGGCATCAACAGGCGAATTCAACCTCACCCAGATAGCAGCCGTCAGCGCCGAAACTGCGCTCAGCCAGCCGGCGGCTGCCGTCGGCGTTAACGATCAGCGCGCTGCTGGCGCGGGTGCCATAGGCGGCGCTGGCAATAAATAAACTCGACAGCAACCGCTCGCTAGCCAGGCCAATACCGGTTTGCGGCAAGGCAGCATCCGGCGCTTGTGTAGGGTCGCCCATCAGGTCAAGCAAACTATCGATCTGCGGCGTTTCTAGCTGTTTATGCAGCGCCTGCTTGGCCTTCGTCAACTTGGGCCAAGGCGTATTGAGGTCCGCATTCGACAGCCCATGCACGCCCTCAGCCAGCGCCGTGGCGCAGCCAGTCTGGGAATTGAAGTGCCACAGTTGCTGCGTGTCGCCGAGCAATAAGTTGAAGCCGCTGTAATCTGCGCGCTGCTCGCTGAGTTGCCGCAGCAGCGCGGCGCGACTCAGCTGACCACTGAGAAAAGCCAACGGCAACTCGCCCCGTGAGCGTGCGCCCAAGGGCAGGCTGAGGTCGCGGATGTTGGTCAGTGCAGCAAAGCGCCCATTCGGGCCGACGCCAAGCCAGGTACCGCCAGCCTGCGTATCACGTCCGGCAAACACGCCCGGCAGCTCGGGCCACTCGGCCAGCGGCAGGCTGGGGCGCGCATAGAATTCATCACGGTTGGCCGCCACCAGTAGCGGCTGAGCATGGCCGGGACGCCACGCCAAAACGATCAAGCACATGCCCTTAGCTCCTTAACTTCGCCAGCACGCCGGCGTTGTCCAGCTCGCTGCCTAAATGCAGGCGCACTTTGCGCGCACCACTGCCCAAACCAAGCTCCAGCAGAATGCGCTCCTCAACCTGCGACAGGCCGCCTTCCAAACGCTCCAGCGGTTGAATCAACAACTGCGGCGGTAGGCTTAGGCGCAGATAGCGCTTGGGCAATATTTGCCCGATAGCGCGCTGCAACAAGTGCTCGGCCGCCGCAAAGTCAGCGACCAATAGACGCTGATTACTGAACGGCGGGTTTGCCTGCAGGTGTAACTCACGCCCACTTTGCACATGCAGCAGTTGCATCTGGTTACAGCTCAGCTTGAGGTACAGAGTTGGGCGCACGGCGGTCTATCCCGGAGTCAATGGGGCACTCTACGCAAAGCCTAAGCTTTCATCCATCGCGCAAACTAGAGTCCGGCCCTGTGCATCCGTTACCATGGCGGATTGTTTGTGGGGGGGGTGCTGATGGAACTGCTGCTGTATTTGGTCTTGGGCGCTGCGGCCGGAACGCTGGCAGGGCTGTTTGGCGTAGGCGGCGGCATCATCATTGTGCCGGTACTGGTGCTGAGTTTTGCTGCTCAGGGTTTTGATCCGGTTGTACTGACGCACCTAGCCGTCGGCACGTCGCTGGCGACCATCATCTTCACCTCGATCAATTCTGTGCTTGAACACCAGCGCAAAGGCGCGGTGCTGTGGCCGGTGTTTGCCTGGATGACCTTGGGTATTTTGCTCGGCGCTGGAGTGGGTGCTGCATCTGCTACGGCCATCCAAGGCCCGCTGCTGCAGAAAATTATTGGCGTTTTCGCCATTATTATTGCCGTGCAAATGGCCTTGGAGCTAAAACCCAAAGCCAGTCGCACGGTGCCCGGTAAGCCCGCCTTGGCCCTTGCCGGCGGGGTGATTGGCTGGGCGTCGGCGATTTTCGGCATTGGTGGCGGCTCGCTGACCGTGCCGTTTCTGACTTGGCGCAGCGTGCCGATGCAAAAGGCGGTGGCGACGTCCTCAGCCTGCGGCCTACCGATTGCACTGGCCAGCGCCCTGAGTTTTATCTGGTTGGGCTGGGCTAAACCCGAACTGCCGCAGTGGAGCGTGGGGTTTGTGTACCTGCCAGCACTGCTCGGGATTGCCATCCCCAGTATGTTTTTCGCCCGAATAGGCGCGCGCTTGGCGCACACACTGTCGCCGCGTCTGCTCAAACGTTTGTTTGCCCTGCTGTTATTCAGCGTGGGCCTGAGTTTCCTCGTTTAAGGAGTTTTTGATGCTGCCTTACCCGCAGATTGACCCGGTTGCACTGGCCCTTGGCCCGCTAAAGATTCACTGGTACGGCCTGATGTACCTGATTGGTATTGGCGGCGCTTGGTGGTTGGCCTCGCGCCGCGTCAACGCCTTTGCGCCGAGCTGGAACAAAGAAAAGCTCTCTGATCTGGTGTTCTGGGTGGCGATGGGGGTGATCCTCGGCGGCCGTCTGGGCTACGTACTGTTTTACGACCTGGCCGCTTATATCGCCGAGCCGGCCCGCATGCTGCGCATCTGGGAAGGCGGCATGTCGTTCCATGGTGGCTTCATCGGAGTAATGCTGGCCAGCTGGTGGTTCGGCAAACGCAACGGCAAGAGCTTCTTCGAGTTGATGGACTTTATCGCGCCCCTCGTGCCGATTGGTCTGGGTGCTGGGCGCATCGGGAATTTCATCAATGCCGAGCTGTGGGGCAAAGCCACCGACGTGCCATGGGCGATGGTCTTCCCCACCGACCCGCAACAGCTGGCGCGCCACCCTTCGCAGCTCTATCAATTTGCGCTGGAAGGCCTCGCGCTGTTCGCCGTGCTCTGGTTTTACTCGCGTAAACCGCGCCCGACTATGGCAATTTCCGGCATGTTCGCCGCCACCTACGGCATCTTCCGCTTTATCGTCGAGTTCGTTCGTGTGCCGGATGCCCAGCTCGGTTACCTGGCGGGTGGCTGGCTGACCATGGGCCAAGTGCTGTGTGTACCCATGGTGCTTGGCGGGCTGGGGCTGATCGCATACGCCTACAAACGACAGGCTGCACAGGAGGCCGTGTAATGCAGCAATACCTCGACCTGATGCGCTTGGTGCGCGAGACCGGGACCTCCAAAAGCGACCGCACCGGCACCGGCACTTACAGCCTGTTCGCCCAGCAGATGCGCTTTAACCTGGCGGACGGCTTCCCGCTGGTAACCACCAAGAAGTGCCACCTCAAATCCATCATTCACGAGCTGCTGTGGTTCTTGCAGGGCGACACCAACATCAAGTACCTGAAAGATAACGGCGTGCGCATCTGGGATGAGTGGGCCGATGAAAACGGTGACCTCGGCCCGGTGTATGGCTACCAGTGGCGCAGCTGGCCCACGCCGAATGGGGGCTCGATCGACCAAATCAGCACGCTGATCGAGATGATCAAAACCAACCCGGACTCGCGCCGCCTGATCGTTTCCGCCTGGAACCCCGCACTGGTCGAGCAGATGGCCCTGCCGCCGTGCCACGCGTTGTTCCAGTTCTATGTGGCCGATGGCAAGCTCAGTTGCCAGCTGTATCAGCGCTCTGCGGATATCTTTTTGGGCGTGCCTTTTAACATCGCCAGTTACGCCCTGCTGACCATGATGGTGGCGCAGGTGTGTGATTTGCAGTTGGGCGAGTTCATTTGGACCGGTGGCGACTGCCACCTCTACGCCAACCATATTGAACAGACCGATCTGCAGTTGACCCGGGAGCCGCTGCCGCTGCCGGTGATGAAACTCAACCCCGAGGTGAAGGATTTGCTGGCCTTCAAATTCGAGGACTTTGAGCTGCTCGGCTACCAGGCGCATCCGCATATTCCGGCCCCTGTAGCGGTCTGATCACCGGCGCAGACGGCAGTTTTTGTTACCCTGAGGCGTCTTTTAGTTGGGGGAACAACGCATGGCGAGAGTTCTAATCGTCTTGTGGCTGATGCTGCTAGGGCTGAATACAGCGGTCGCAGAACCGAGCGAACCGCTGCTGCGGGTGGGTATCAGTGAGGTGCCGCCCTTCGTAATCAAAGAGCTAGATGGCAGTTGGCGTGGCATCAGCATCGACTTATGGAGCAGCGTTGCCAGTCAAGCGGGCTACCGTTTTGAACTGTTGCCCATGCCCTTTGAGCGCCTCCTGACGAGCTTAGAAGAAGGTCAGTTGGACGTGGTGGTGGGTGCGCTGACCATGACCGCTGAGCGTGAGGAACGCTTCGACTTTACCCATCCTTTTTACCGCACCGGCTTGGCTATCGGCCTGCAACGTGATGGCGATAAAAGTGGTTGGATGGCGCTCAAAGGGCTGCTCTCTTGGCAATTTCTAAGCCTAATTGGCGGCTTGGCGGTGTTATTGCTGCTGGTCGGGGCGCTGCTCTGGTTGTTTGAGCGACGTAATAATCAGGAGCAGTTTGGTGGCACGCCCGTGCAAGGCTTGGGGTCCAGCTTTTGGTGGGCAGCGGTGACCATGACCACCGTGGGCTACGGCGACAAAGCGCCGGTCACTTTAGGCGGGCGTTTAGTCGGGCTGGTGTGGATGTTTACGGGCTTAATCATGGTGTCGACCTTTACCGCAGCGGTTGCCAGCATGCTCACCGTGGGCAACCTGCAAGGTGGTATCCAAGGTGCTGAAGACCTGCGCCGTGCCCATGTCGCTAGTGTCGAAAACACCTCCGGTGCACTCTATTTGCAGAGCCAGCGCATTCGCCACAGCACCTACCCTAGCGTGATGGCCGCCATGCAGGCCGTTCAGCAAGGTGAAGCCGAGGCTGTGGTCTATGACCTGCCGATCATGCAGTACCGCAATGGTGAGTTAAACCAAGGTGGGCTGCGCATTCTGCCCGGCACGTTTGAGAATCAGTCCTACGCCTTTGCGCTGGCCAGTGGCAGCCCCTACCGCGAGCGCATCAACCTAGAGTTGCTGCGCGCGGTGGGGGAGGATGAATGGACCAAGGTGCAGCGTCTTTACTTAGGTGCACCCTAAGCGGTGCTCTGTAGGGCGTCGGTCAGCGCCCTCAGCTGTATCTCACGCTCGCTTTGCTGCAAGCATGCGCCAGGGTTGAGCGATGACCATTCGGGGTGGGCACGGGCTTTGTACAGGGCGTCTGGCAGTTTGCCCTCGCGCCAGCTGGCCTCCTGCGGAGTGGCTAGGGTGATGGCCTCGACAGCAGCGTGGCCACGGTTTTGCAGCGCCTGCAGGAGGTGTTGTTGGCGCAGGCCGAGCAGGCGTAGCACCGCGTCGTCGACGCTCAGCTCGCGCTGGCCTTTGAGTTTGCCTTTTAGTCGTGCGCCGTAACTGCGTAAGGTTTGTGCACTGCCGCCGATCAGCGCACCGACCACAGCTGCCGCGCCCAAGGTGATGCCGCCGACCAGCAAATCAACCCCGACACCGGTAGCGGCGCCCGCCGCCATGCCGCCGCCGACCTTGATGCCAAGTTGCTTGAGGGTTTCCGGGTTGAATAAATCATCGCCCCAGCGGCCGTCCAGCAAGGGCAGCTCAGCGGCTTTGGCGTCTTCTTGGCGAAAGGCGTACAGGCGCAGCAGGGCCTCGACGCAACGCTGTTCGCGCTGGCGAATAACCTGGTGCAGCTCGCGGATTGCGCCTTGCTCCAGCAGGGTTTGCGCGGCCACGCTGCGCCTACATGCGGCGCAGTCGAGCAGCAGTTCAGCGATTAGCCGGGCGGCACTGTTGCGCCTTAGCTGGCGCTGCGCCTGATGGTCATCAGCCAGCCGTTGCAGGTGTGGCCGGGCTTTTTCCAGCAGCAGGGCGAGGCTGTCATACAGGCGCCGCTCGCCATCCAACGGCGGCGCCACGCTGTCGAAGCACACCAACGCATGCAGGCCAAGACGGGCGAGGGCATCACGCCACGCCTGCTCACGGTGCTGGCTGCTGCTAACAAAATTCAGCACGGGCAGCAGCGGTCGGCCACACATGGTCAGCACCGCCAGCTCATCACGGTATTTGGCCAGCACCGGTTCGCGGGCATCAATCACGTACAAGCCGGCATCTGAGGCGAGCAGTTGCCGCAGCACCTTGGCCTCCTGCTCAAAACGCTGACGGGCTTCGCTGCCTTCTAGAAAGCGCGCCAGTCGCGCTGGGCCGTCCAAGCGTTCGCCGGGACGATCCAAGCGTTCCAGATACTCCAGCAGGGCGATAGCGTCTTCAAGACCGGGCGTGTCATACAGTTCCAGCACGGCTTCACCGTCTACCGAGAGGCGTGCACCTTCGACATGCCGGGTGGTGCTGGGGCGATGCGAGACCTCGCCGAAGCCAACATCGCGGGTCAGGGTGCGCAGCAGCGAGGTCTTGCCGACATTGGTGTGGCCGACCACGGCGAGTTTGAGTAGGGGGCTCACATTGCCTCTCGTAGCCCGGATGAAATCCGGGTGCTGGCTTCGCGCTGTCGATACCCGCCGGGTTGCATCCGGGCTAGGTGTTTAGTCATGGCCATGCTCCAACCAGCTGAGCGGCAGGCTGTTGCTGTGCTGCAGTTCTAGTTGTTCCAGTGCGCGGTGCCAGTCGTCTAAGCGGGCGCTGTCGAGGGTTTCACCGGGCGGTGGCGGCAGCAGGCAAATGCGTGTGGCGGCGGCGCTGCGTGCCAGCTCGCCGAGTAGCGCCAGGCTGCCACGGTCCGGCGAGCGACGTGGGTCGCAGGCAATCAGCAGGCGTGCAGGTGGAAAGCGGCTGAGTTGGTCGAGCAGCTGCTTGCGCTGTTCACGGCTGTCGATGACTCCCGCATCGCTAATGCCGTTAGGCAGCGGCGGCGGCCAGCTGCGCTGTGGGTCGAGCTCGACCGCCACCAGCACGGCGCCTTGGCTGTCGACCACACTGCTGCCCGCGTGCGCCTGATGCAGCTGCGCGGGTGCGGCGTCGCAAATACCCAGGCGTTCACTGCTCGGTTGCAAGTGCTCGCGCAGCAGGCTGTAGCCGGGCAGGCTGAGGTCCAGCGTTAAGGCTGCCTGACCACGTTGCCAACGCCACAGGCACAGCAACAGCAGGCCCGCGCGCGGCAGCAGACCGTAAACCACCAGTACGCCCACCAGCCAACCGGCCCAGCTCAGCCTTGCCTGTTCGCTGGCTAAGACGCTGTCGCCGCTGGCGCGGATCAATTCAGCATCGGGCAGGCTAAAACCGAGCAGCGCTGGCAGGCTGCCGAGGGCGTGGGTCAGTGCGATAAAGCTGTCCCCGCCGAGCAGGGTGCTTTCCCAGACGAAGCCGTAACGCCGAGTGGCCAGCAGGGCCAGCAAGGTCAGCAAGGCCGTGAGCAGGGTCAGTAACCAAAAACCGTGCACCAGCACACCCAAGCCCCAGCGACTGATGCGTTGGCGTTGCAGCATCAGCAGCAGCGAGGGAGCCAGCTGCGCGGCTTGAGCGTCGCGGGCGAGCTTGGCGCTTAGCCACAGCCACACAAGCCCGAGGGCGCCGGCGCTGTCACGACTCAGTAGCAGGCTCAGCGTCCAGCCCAGTAGCAGCAGCAGATGCACGCCAAGCAAGCTGCCTAAAGCCCAAAATACGTTGACCGAGCGCAGGCCGTCACCCAGCGCTGCTACCGCCAGGCCGCTGCCGCTGAGGATGGCCAGCAACAATAAAAACAGCCCGGCTAGGCGCGCACCCTGCAACCAATGCTGCAAGGCCTGAACTTGGCCGTCGCGTTCACCCAGCAGCCAGGCCCGGGTCTGGATACGCTCGCTGAGTGCGCCGCCTTGAGCCTGAGCGCGACGATTGGCCTCACTGTCTTCCAGCGGCCCGGCATGCTCTTCGCGCAGACGAATGGTTTCACTGAGCCAGAGGCGTTGCAGGCGGCTGGGTGTGGGGTTTTCAAATGGGCGCACACGCGGTTCCATTGGCGAGTTGAACGTAGAGGATAACCGCAGCAGGCGCTGTGCGGCACCGGTAAGCATGTGTACGAGTGCGGCCAGCCCAGCTAGGCTAATGATAATGAGCAAGCAAGCGTCTCGCTCAGCGGTTTGGCTGAATAACTATAAAAGCGAGTGTCATCGTGAAGTTACCGCACTTGGAGTGGGTCAATCAGGATTCGCCGTACCTGCGTCAGCATCAGCAAGGCTTTCGCCTGCTGCAGTTTGACGATGAACTGGAGCAGGCGTTCAAGCTGTATCACGCGGATTTACTGTTGCGCCGCATGCGTTGGGCGCTGCTGGTGGCGACGCTCATCGCACTGGTATTTGTGCTGGTGGATGCGCTCAACCTACCGGACCCACTGCGCGGGCAAATACTCAGCGTACGCATAGGCGTGATTCAGCCTGTGTTGTTGCTGGCTTGGTTGGCGACCTATCGACGCGGTCTGCGTCAGCATCTGCAGCTGATTGGCGGCATTGCCTCGCTGCTGTGCGGGTTAGCGGTAGCAAGCATTATTGGTTTGGCCCGTCATCACCACTTTGCGCTGCCCTATGAGGGCATCATCTTGGTGACGGTGTTCTTTTATTTCATGGTCAACCTGCGTTTCACCACGGCGGTGCTGTGTGGCTGGTTGGTGTTTGTGGCCTATGTCGCCGTTGAGGTGGCCACGGGGCTAACGGCTGACCTGCTGGTGAGCAACGCCCTGTTTCTTGGCTTGGCCAACATCATTGGCTCAGTGGGTTGTTACTCGCTGGAACACGCCGCACGGCAAAATTTTATCGCCCATGGTCTGCTCCAGGAACTGGCCGAGAAGGACTTTCTGACCGGGCTGCTCAACCGCCGCGCCTTTAGCGAGCGGGCTGAGCGCAGTTGGCGTCAGGCCCAGCGAGAAAAGCAGGCGCTGGGCGTGGTGATGATGGATGTCGATTTCTTCAAACGCTACAACGACCATTATGGCCACGCGGCCGGCGACGAGGCGCTGCGTCTGATCGCCAAGGTGATTGGCGAGCACGCCCGGCGACCGCTGGACTGCGCGGCCCGTTATGGCGGCGAGGAGTTTGTCGGCATCTGGTACGGCCTGAGTGAGGCGCAACTGCTGGTCATCCTGGAGGCTATCCGCAGTGGGATTGAGGCCTTGGGCCTGAGCCATGCTTATTCGGATGCCGCTGGGGTGGTCACGGTGAGCCTCGGATTGGCTTATCTGACCCCGCAGTCCCATCAGGGGTTGGGCGAGGCGCTGCGCTTGGCGGATGTTGCCCTCTACCTGGCGAAGGAGCAGGGGCGGAACCGCGTGATGGCCAAACGTCAGGAGGGCGAGGCGAAGTGAGCGACAGCAAGGCTTCAATGATCGGAGCGGAGCCGGTATTCTCGCCGCTATGAAAAAAACTCTCCCCCTCTGCATGATTGCGGCCCTCGCGGAAAACCATGTGATTGGCTGCGACAATCAATTGCCCTGGCACCTGCCAGCGGACCTCAAGCACTTCAAAGCGCTGACCTTGGGTAAGCCGATCATCATGGGTCGCAAAACGTGGGACTCGCTCGGTCGGCCGCTGCCCGGACGCCTTAATCTAGTGGTGAGCCGCCAACCGGACTTGCAACTGGACGGTGCCGAAGTGTTCGCCACTCTCGATGCTGCTCTCGTGCGCGCCAACGCTTGGGCGCAAGCCAATGGCGCTGATGAGCTGATGCTGATCGGTGGTGCGCAGTTATATGAGTTGAGCCTGCCCCGTGCTGAGCGCTTGTACCTGACGCGCGTGGCCCTCAGCCCGCCAGGTGATGCCTACTTCCCTGAAGTGACCGAGGCTGATTGGCAGCTGTCTTGCGCCAGCGAACACCCGGCCGGTGCAGAAACGCCTGCTTATGTGCTTGAAGTGTGGGTGCGCAAGTAGCCTGTCCGCGCTGATTTTTATCCTGTCATTAACGCCGGTGAAGTGTTTACCGGCGTCGCACAGCCGTTTCCCGCTAACAGGTTTTCTCTATGAATGACGCTGATACCGATCACACCGAGCCGGATAGCATCGCGGCGCTGTTTATGCGCCATCCGCTCTGGGAGGACGGCTTGGCCTTGGTGTTGGGCACCGCCATGGTGGCCATGGGCATTAGCCTTTACAGCGAGGCGGGGTTGTTGACGGGCGGTACAGTCGGTTTGGCATTCCTGATGAAATACCTACTGGGCTGGCCATTCGGGCTGGTGTTCTTTCTGATCAACGTGCCGTTTTACGCCTTGGCCATCTGGCGCATGGGATGGCCGTTCACCCTGCGTACTTTCTGCGCGGTGGGGCTGGTCTCGCTGTTTGCAGAGTTGACGCCGCACTGGATCGGTTTCACCCACCTGAACGCTGTATATGCGGCGTTGTTTGGCGGTTTTGCCATGGGCTTGGGCCTGCTGATGCTGTTTCGCCATCGCGCCAGCCTTGGCGGGGTGAATATCCTTGCACTGTATCTGCAAGAACGCTTCGGCGTGCGTGCCGGTAAGGTGCAGATGAGCATTGATGTGCTGATCGTGCTGGCGGCGGTGCTAGTGGTGTCGCTGGATAAGGTGGCGCTGTCGATCCTCGGCGCACTGGCATTGAACATGGTGCTGGCGATCAACCATCGCGTCGGGCGTTATATGGGCGTGAGTTAGCGGCCTACATGCAAAACCCGGCATTTAGCCGGGTTTTGCTTGCCGCAACAGGCTTATGGCACCAGCTTGTCCAGCAATGCGATATCACGTACTGCGCCTTTGTCGGCGCTGGTAGCGAGCAGGGCGTAGGCCTTGAGCGCGGTCGTGACTTTGCGTGGGCGATGTTCCACGGGCTTCCAGCCTTTTCTATCTTGCTCGTGACGACGATGGGAAATCTCAGCGTCGCTGACCAGCAGGTTGATGCTGCGCTCGTGGATGTTGATCAAAATCTTGTCGCCTTCGCGCACCAAACCGATGGCGCCGCCGGCAGCCGCTTCCGGTGACGCGTGGCCAATGGACAAACCCGAGGTGCCGCCGGAAAAACGCCCATCGGTGAGCAGGGCGCAGTCTTTACCCAGCCCCTTAGACTTCAGGTACGAGGTTGGGTAGAGCATTTCCTGCATGCCCGGGCCGCCTTTCGGGCCTTCATAGCGAATGATGACGATGTCGCCGGCAACCACTTCATCGGCGAGGATGCCGCGCACGGCGCTGTCCTGGCTTTCAAAGATTTTCGCATTGCCTTCAAAGATATGGATTGATTCATCCACACCGGCGGTTTTTACCACGCAGCCGTCGATGGCAATGTTGCCATACAGCACGGCGAGGCCGCCTTCTTTTGAATACGCATGCTCAACGCTGCGGATGCAGCCGTTCTCACGGTCGTCGTCCACCGTGTCCCAGCGCGTACTCTGGCTAAACGCCGTTTGCGTGGGGATGCCCGCTGGGCCGGCTTTAAAGAAGGTGTGCACGGCTTCATCATCGGTCTGGGTGATGTCCCATTGGGCAATGGCCTCGGCCATCGACGTGCTGTGCACGGTCGGCAGGTCAGTGTGCAGCAAGCCACCACGGGCCAGTGAACCGAGAATGGAGAACACCCCGCCGGCGCGGTGCACGTCTTCCATGTGGTACTTCTGGATATTTGGCGCGACCTTGCACAGTTGCGGGACGATGCGCGACAGGCGGTCGATATCACGCAGGTCGAAATCGATCTCAGCTTCTTGGGCGGCGGCCAGCAGGTGCAGGATGGTGTTAGTCGAACCGCCCATGGCGATGTCGAGCATCATGGCGTTTTCGAACGCTTTGAAATTGGCAATGTTGCGCGGCAGGACCGACTCGTCACCCTCACCGTAGTAGCGTTTACACAGCTCAACGATGGTGCGCCCGGCTTTAAGGAACAGCTGCTCGCGGTCACTGTGAGTGGCCAGGGTCGAACCGTTGCCCGGCAAGGACAAGCCCAAGGCTTCGGTCAGGCAGTTCATCGAGTTGGCGGTGAACATGCCCGAGCAGCTGCCGCACGTGGGGCAGGCGCTGCGTTCGTATTCGGCAACGGTCTCGTCGCTGGCGTTCTCGTCAGCGGCAATCACCATGGCATCCACCAAGTCGAGGCCGTGACTGGCCAGCTTGGTTTTGCCCGCTTCCATCGGCCCGCCTGAGACGAAGACCACCGGAATGTTCAGGCGCATGGCGGCCATCAGCATGCCGGGGGTGATTTTGTCGCAGTTAGAGATGCACACGATGGCATCGGCGCAGTGGGCGTTGACCATGTATTCCACCGAGTCGGCGATAATTTCGCGACTTGGCAGCGAATAAAGCATGCCGTCGTGGCCCATGGCGATGCCATCATCAACAGCAATGGTGTTGAATTCTTTAGCCACGCCGCCGGCGCGCTCGATCTCGCGGGCAACCAGTTGGCCCATGTCCTTCAAGTGCACGTGGCCAGGCACGAACTGAGTAAAGGAGTTGGAAACGGCAATAATCGGCTTCTTAAAGTCTTCATCCTTCATCCCGGTGGCGCGCCACAGGGCGCGAGCGCCGGCCATATTGCGACCGTGAGTGGAGGTTTTAGAGCGGTAATCAGGCATGACGATAAATCCTGCAAAGGCTAATCAGGTCGTGCGATCACAGGCAGTGGCGCTGTGCCGGCAACGGATATTGGTGCGTAAGTTGAGCCGGGTCAGGCCCGAAACAAAGGCAAATGTGCATTTGCTGGGCTGCGCCGCTGCTGTGCGCGGTGTGGGCGCTGGCAGGGCCGGGCTACAAGTCCGCCGGGGATGTGGCAGGTGGCTGCGATTCTAATCCCCGGCGGCTGAAGACGATAGCGCAGCGCGCTGATTCAGCGAGTGGCCCGTTGTGTGCCCTGGTGCTGCGCAAGTGCCGTTAGCTGTTGGGCAGCAGGCGCACGGTCAGGCTTTTGATGTAGCGGGTTTCGGCAATGGCTGGGTGCACTGGATGGTCTGGGCCTTGGCTGCCGCGTTCGAGCAGTTGGATGTTGCGATCAAGATGGCGCGCGCTGGTCAGCAGAATGTTCTGCAGGTCATCTTCGGGCAGGTGCATGGAGCAGCTGGCGCTGATCAAAATGCCGTCTTTATTGAGCAGGCGCATGGCTTGCTCGTTGAGGCGGCGGTAAGCGCCTTCACCGTTTTTCAGGTCTTTTTTGCGTTTGATGAAAGCCGGTGGGTCGGCGACGATCACGTCAAAGCGCTCTTCGGACGCTTTAAGCTGCTTGAGGGCTTCAAATACATCGCCTTCGACGCAGGCCACCTTATCAGTCAAGCCGTTCAGTGCCGCGTTTCGCTCCACGCCGTCGAGGGCGAAGCTGGAGGCGTCCACGCACATCACATCGCTGGCACCAAAGGCGGCTGCTTGCACGCCCCAGCCGCCGATGTAGCTGAACAAATCGAGCACGCGCTTGCCTTTGACGTAAGGGGCTAAACGAGCGCGGTTCATGCGGTGGTCATAAAACCAGCCCGTCTTCTGCCCGTCGAGCACCGGGGCCTCAAACGTGACGCCATTTTCTTCCAGCGCCACCCATTCCGGCACCACACCAAAAACGCTTTCGACATAACGCGGCAAACCTTCGGCATCGCGCGCGGCAGAGTCATTTTTCAGCAAAATACCGCTGGGTTTGCACACCTGAATCAGCGCGGCGAGCACCTCATCTTTGTGCCGTTCCATGGTGGCGGAGGCCAGCTGTACCACCAGAATGTCGAAGAAGCGGTCGACCACCAGCCCGGGTAATAGATCGGAGTCGCCGAACACCAAGCGGTAGCAGGGCTTATCGAACAGCCGCTCGCGTAGCGACAGTGCCACATTGATGCGGTGCACCAGCAGGGACTTGTCCAACACATGTTTAACGTCGCGCGACAGCAAGCGCGCGCAGATCAGGTTGTTCGGGCTCATTGCCACGACTCCCAGTGGCTTACCGCCAACGGCTTCGAGAATGGCTTGGTCGCCGGCCGCAAAACCGTTCAGCGGGGTGGCGGCAACGTCGATTTCATTGCTGTAAACCCACAGATGGCCGGCGCGCAGGCGTCGATCGGCATTGGCTTTCAGGCGCAGGCTAGGCAGGGTCATGGGGTAGGCTCCGAAAAAAGAGCGAAATTATAGCGGGTTCAGCTATGTCGCGGCGTTTACAAAAGTCATCCCTGCGCGTGCTGGGTTTAGCTAGACTGTGCACTACTCCTAATCCCGGTTGCGCCTGTCATGCCCCAAGAGCTTTCTGCCGAATATATCCAGCAAGTACTGCAAGGCATCAGCGTGCCACCGCAGCCACAGATCATGGTGGATTTGCAGATGGAACAGGTGATGCCCAATCCAGATTTGCGGGCCATTGCCAAGCTAATTGGCCAAGACCCAGGCTTGTCGGGTGCCTTGCTAAAGTTGGTGAATTCGCCGTTTTTTGGTTTGGCTAATCGCATCGCTTCGATCCAGCAGGCAGTTAACTTGTTGGGCTGCAATTCAGTGATCAACCTCATTAATGCCCAGTCGATTCGCGGCGAGCTGACGGATGAAGCCATCGTCACCCTCAACCGCTTCTGGGACACCGCCCAAGATGTGGCCATGACGTGCCTGACCCTGGCCAAGCGTATCGGCTACCACTCACCGGATGAGGCCTACACCCTCGGGCTGTTTCACAATTGCGGCATCCCGCTGATGATCAAGCGTTTTCCTGATTACATGGCGGTGCTAGAAGAAGGCTATGCCAGCGCCACGGATGAACGTCGGGTCGTGGACACAGAGAATCGCCTGCTCAACACCAACCACGCGGTGGTGGGTTACTACACTGCTAAGTCGTGGAACCTGCCGCTGCACTTATGCGAGGCGATTGCCAGCCATCACAACGCCTTAGCGATCTTTACTGAAGACGCCAGCCGCGATGCGCAGTTGAAAACCCTGCTGGCCATTTTGAAAATGGCCGAACACATTTGTGAAAGCCATCGCGTGCTCGGCAGTCAGGATCAAGACCACGAATGGCAGAGTATTGAGCAGTTAGTGCTGGAGTATGTCGGCCTGTCCGAATACGACTTCGAAAACCTGCGCGAAAGCATTCGCGACCTAGGCGCGCGCTAGCCTGCCTCGTCGCGTGCGGGGCATTCCTGCTAAGGTATGCGCCCCGTCGAATGACCCCGCCGAATACCCGTTATGCCAGAACTTCCTGAAGTAGAAACCACTCGCCGCGGTATCGCGCCTTTCCTTGAAGGTCAGCGCGTTAGTCGGGTGATTGTGCGTGAGCGCCGCCTGCGTTGGCCCGTCCCAGAAGATCTGGACATTCAGTTGTCCGGGCAGCTAATTGAGTCCGTTGAGCGTCGTGCTAAGTACCTGTTGATCAACGCCGAAAGTGGCACGTTGATCAGCCATTTAGGTATGTCCGGCAGCCTGCGCTTAGTCGAGCGTGGCCTGCCGGCAGCCAAACATGAGCATGTTGATATCGAGCTGGAGTCTGGTTTGGCTTTGCGCTACACCGACCCTCGGCGGTTTGGTTCGCTGCTCTGGAGCAATGATCCGCTCAACCACGTGTTGCTGAGTAAGCTTGGCCCTGAGCCGTTGACCGAGTTGTTTGATGGCGAACGGCTGTTTCAGCAATCACGCGGCCGCGTCATTGCGGTTAAGCCCTTCATCATGGATAACGCCGTGGTGGTGGGCGTAGGCAATATTTATGCGTCAGAGGCGCTGTTTGCCGCCGGCATCGATCCGCGTCGTGAGGCGGGTTCGGTGTCGCGGGCGCGCTATTTAAGCTTGGCGATTGAGATTAAACGCATCCTCGCCCACGCCATTGAGCGCGGCGGCACCACCCTGCGCGATTTTGTTGGCGGCGATGGGCTGCCGGGTTACTTCCAGCAGGAGCTGTTCGTCTATGGCCGCGGCGGTGAATTTTGTAAGCACTGCGGCAGCACCTTGCGTGAAATCAAACTAGGCCAGCGCGCCAGCGTTTACTGCCCGCGCTGCCAACGCTAGAGTGCGTCTTGCCCGCCAGCGTCGGCGGTTGGGGTGACTGTAGGCATGCGTTGAATACACAAGCGTAAAAAGGGTGAGGTCTTGATGTCGGATAACTATTTGCCGCGTAACCCCATGGCTGAATGGTTAGGTCGCACAGTGTTGAAGCTGATGGGCTGGCGTATCGAGGGCGAGCTGCCGAAGCTCGATAAGTTTGTAGCGATCGGTGCGCACCATACGTCGAATTGGGATTTTGTGATTTTTATTGCCGTGAAGTTCGTCCTGCGCCTGAATGCCCGCTGGTTTGGTAAACACAGCATCTTTAGCTGGCCGTTTGCCGAGCTGATGCGCCGGTGGGGCGGTATCGCCATTCACCGTGAGCGCCAAGGCAATACGGTCGAGCAAGCAGTGCAAGCCTTCAGCGCGCATCAGCAGTTTGTGTTGATACTTTCGCCCGAGGGTACGCGTAAAAAGGTCGAGCGCTGGAAGATGGGCTTCTATCACATCGCCCTTGGCGCAGGCGTACCGATCGTTCTTGCGGCCTTGGATTACCAGCAGCGCCGTGTCGTTATCGGGCCAAGCGTTATGCCGACAGGGGATGAGGCGGCTGACCTCAAGATGATTCTGGCGTTTTTTCGACCCTATCCGCCGAAAAAACCTGAATACGCCTTTTATGGGGATTGACGGGCGTCACGCTGACAATTATCAATGCGCTGTTATAGTTAGACTTACTGCCTCCTAATAGCTGAAGGATCGCCCCATGAAACTGTTCCGCTCAACCGCTGTTGCTCTGGCGCTGACCACTGGCCTGCTGGCGCTGCCCGCCTATGCTGACGCAGCGCAGCAGAACACCAGCGGCGACCCTCTTTACACGGCCAATGCACCGAAAGCCTTTTCCATGATCGGCGACCTGCTAATCGCCCGCCCGCTGCTAATCGGCGCCACAGCCATTGGCGCGGTAGCCTTTGTCATCAGCCTGCCGTTTACTGCCCTAGGCGGTAATGTGAAAGAAGCGGGCCAGGCGTTGGTGGCTGATCCGGCTCGTGAAGCCTTTGCACGCTGCCTGGGTTGCACCAGCTCGGTTCAAAATGAATATTGATTTATCTGCTTAGTAAAAAGGCGCCTTGTAGGCGCCTTTCTATTTTTCAGTATGTGTATTTATCTTCGATGTCTCTCATGCCGCGAGCACGCTGTGTTTCCGTTATAAAGCCATCTTGGTAATCACGAGATAGTTTTGTTTCCGCTGCACGCTTTTCTTTATCGATCTGTGCTTTAGAAAAATTGTAATTAATACGTGTCGCGCCGTCATAACCACTCACCGGGTCCCAGAAGATTGAGAGTGGCCAGAAAAGCAGGTTAAGCACGCCAAATGCCGGCTCGCGTGCATAGAAAGAACCTCCCCCGGGAAGGATTCCGAGCAACGCACCTGTGGTTGGGTTTTTTTCTTGGACAGCTAGGCCTCTGGCTTCCATTGAGTTGTACTCAGCGGACTGTTGCGAGTTAAGGCCGGTGGCGCATCCGGAAGTGAAAAGCGTTACTAAGCCAATAATTACAAGATTTTTAAGCATGTTACGTCCCTTTGGTCTTCTCTCTTCGGTCGGTGAAGAGGGTTTCGGCGTGGTGGTTATATTTATATTGGGGGTTATTAACCCGCAAAATATGATACGTGGCCAGTTTATGAATGTCTCTGCAAAAGGATTCTAGTTTGTGTTGATAAGCGTTGATGTACCGATCCCCCTGGGATCACTCGCCGCTTCGACCTTGCCATTCTGTTTATGCCACAGCAGCACCTGTTGATTCCCATACTGCCTGCCGGTTGATTTCAACTGATGCCCTAACGCTTCAAGCGCTGAGATTTCTGCGGCGTTGAAGGTGTTGGGTTCATGTTCGATCAGGTCTGGGCGGTATTGATGGTGGTAGCGATCGACGCTGGGCCAGCGCTCAATGGGCTGTTTGTCCAGATACTCCAGCATCGCCAACAGCACCATGCTGGGGATTCGGCTACCGCCGGGGGTGCCGAAGCTGGCGAAGTCTTCGCAGCTTTCAATAAAGCTGGGGCTCATGCTCGACAGCGGGCGTTTGCCGGCAGCAATGCTGTTGGCTTGGCTGCCACTTAAGCCATAGGCATTGGCGCCTTGTACGTCGGCGGCAAAGTCATCCATCTCGTTGTTCAGCAACACCCCGGTGCCCGCTACGGTGAAGGCTGCGCCAAAGGGTAGGTTGACCGACAGCGTTGCGGCCACAGCGTTGCCTTCGGTGTCGAGTACCGTGAAGTGGGTGGTGTGATCGCCTTCTTGCCAGGCTTTACTAGGCGCCAAGCTGTCGCTGGGTGTGGCGCGGAGCGGGTCGATGCTGCTGGCCAGGTGTTTTAGGTAATCGGCGGCCAGCAGTTGGCGCGTCGGGTTGCTGACAAAGTCAGGGTCGCCCAGCAGGCCGCGATCACGGTACGCGCGGCGCAGGGTTTCGACGATGAGGTGGCTGCGTTGTACGCTGTCAGCTTTCTGCCAAGGAAGTTGTTGCAGCATCAGTAAGCTCTGGGCAATGGCGATGCCACCTGCTGAGGGCGCAGGTGCGCTGATCAGCTCTCGACCGCCGCTTAGTCGAACGCGCAAGGGTTGGCGTTCAACCACGCGGTAGTCAGTCAGGTCTTTTTGCGACCAGATGCCGCCTGCTGCTTGCACGGCGCTAACCAGTTTTTCTGCCACCGCTCCAGCATAGAAGCCCTGATGGCCCTTGCTGCCCAGTTGCTCCAGCGTAGCGGCTAATTCTGGCTGGCGCAGCAGGGCGAATTCTTCCGGGATTTCTCCGTTAGCCAGGAACAAGCGCGCGGTTTCTGCATCATTGCGCATGGCTTCAATACGCCAGCCGGCGCGTTCACGATAAATCCGGTCGATGCTCACGCCGCTGCGCGCCAAGCGAATAGCCGGGGCCAGTGAGTCGCGCAGTGGCAAGCGGCCGAAGCGCTCAGCCAGTTCCACCAGCGCGGCGGGCAGCCCCGGTATGGCGGCTGCCAGCGCGCCGTCTAATGACAGCTGTTTTTGCACGTGGCCATCGACTTTATAGAGGTCGGCATGGGCGGCGAGTGGCGCACGCTCGCGGGCATCAATAAAGCGGTAGGTGGCTGGCTCGCCGGCTTCGCGCAATAAAAAGAAGCCACCGCCGCCTAAGCCGGAGCCGTAAGGCTCGACAACCGCAAGAGCGGCACTGATGGCTACCGCTGCGTCGAAGGCATTACCGCCTAGCGCCAGGGTCTCTTGGCCGGCCACCGTGGCGGCCGGGTGCGCGGTGGCAATGGCGATACGTTCGGGTTGGGCGGCAGCATGCAGCTCTAGGGCGCAGAGGAGGGCCAGCGTACCGAGCAGGGTGCGCCAGCAAAGGCGGTCGCCGATCAGCCGGCCGATGCTCATGCTTTGCCGGTGATGATTAAGTACTTTTGCATCAACTCGTCCTTGCTCTCGACGTTGTTTTCGTCGAGCGGGATGCAGTCAACCGGGCAGACCTGCTGGCACTGCGGCTCATCGTAGTGGCCGACACATTCGGTGCACAGATTCGGGTCGATTTCGTAGATTTCTTCGCCCTGAGAAATCGCGGCGTTGGGACATTCGGGCTCGCAGACGTCGCAGTTGATGCAATCGTCGGTGATGATCAAAGACATGGCAAAACCACTCCTGCTGTCGCCTTGGGGCGCAGCCTAGATGTGTGCGAAAGACTGGGTGCAAAGTGTGCCGCATCGAAGCCGCGCTTGCACGCGGCCTGACATAAGTGACTCAGCGCTTGAGGCGCTCGTTCAGCGCGGCAGCCACGGCGGGGTGCACGAAGTTGGAGATATCGCCGTCTAGCGCGGCGATCTCACGCACCAAGGTCGAGGAAATAAACGAGTATTTCTCTGAGGGAGTGAGAAACAGGCTTTCGACGTTCGGCGCCAATTGGCGGTTCATATTGGCCAGTTGAAACTCGTATTCAAAGTCAGACACCGCGCGCAAGCCGCGCAGGAACACGTTGGCGCCTTGCTCTTTGGCAAAGTGGGCAAGCAGGGTAGAGAAGCCAACAACCTCGACATTGGGCAGGTGCTTAGTGACTTCCCTGGCCAACTCGACGCGTTGTTCCAGGCTGAACAGCGGGTTCTTCTTTGGGCTGGCGGCCACCGCGATGATGACCGTGTCAAACAGCCGTGCCGCACGTTCGACCAAATCGCCATGCCCCTTAGTGATGGGGTCGAAGGTGCCTGGGTATAACACTCGATTCATCGTGACGTCCTGGCGGATCCGTTGGGGAGTCGGATGGTAGCGCAGCGCTTCACTGCGGCCAAGTCGGCGCGCGGCGCAACAGCACTATTCACGGGCGCAGCATGGCCCGTGAATAGTCTGCCATCAGGCGTTCTTCAGGCGTTCGGCGAGGTTTGTCGCCAGTTTGGCCGTCAGGCCATAGATCGACAGCTGCGGGTTGGCACCGATACTGGTGGGGAACAGCGAGCCGTCGTGGATTGACAGGTTAGTCAGCTGATGGTGACGGCCAAGGCTGTCAGTCACTGCGTGTTGCGGGTCCTCACCCATGGCGCACCCGCCCATCACGTGGGCGCTGCCTAAGCGGGTGCGGTACAGCTGCAGGCTTAGGCTGTCGATTAAGCGTTTGGCTTCGCCTAGCGTCTTCACGTAATCGGCATCGGCATGCAGCGGCAGCACCGCTTTGGCCCCGGCCGCGAACTGCACCTCAGCCATGCTGTGGAAGCCCCGGCGTATGCCGTCCCAGGTGTAATCGGTCATCTGATAGTCGAGAACTGGGCTGCCATCGCTGCGCAGCTCAACACGACCTTCGGCGCTATCCGGGTGAAAGCCGTCGCGCATCAGCGCTAGCATCACGTTGGTGTTGGGCAATTGCTCCATGCGCAGGGCGTTGTCGATGCCAAAGCGGCCGAGCATGGTGGCGGTAATGGCCGGTTGCAGCGGCGGCACTTCGAGCTTGTAAGAGAGCCTGCCGGCCGTACCGTCATCCCATTGGAAGTGGTCGGAATAAATGGATTGCGGCGCGCCGTAGAAGGGGTTGATGACCTGCTCAAACAGTGCAGCGGAGAAATTTACTAGGTGTAGGTAAGTGCGCTTACCGGTGCGCTGGTGCGGGTCGGGAGCGCCCGAGCGCAGTAAGATTCCTGGGGTATTGATGCCGCCGCCAGACAGCACGTAATGCTTAGCTTTAACCGTGATACGCCGGCCGTTGGGCGCCACACTGCGCTCATCCATGCCCAGGCACTCAATCCCAGTGACTTTATCGCCGTCCAGCAACAGGCGTTCGGCACGCGCCAGATAGAGCAGCTCACCGCCTTTTTCCAGCGTCGCGGGAATGGTGGTCACCAGCATTGACTGTTTAGCATTGGTCGGGCAGCCCATGCCGCAGTACCCGAGGTTCCAGCAGCCGCGCACATTGCGCGGAATCACCTGCCACTCATAGCCGAGCTTTTCACAACCGCTGCTGATCACGGCGTTGTTGGCGTTGGGCGGTACGGCCCAAGGTGCAACGCCTAGGCGTTGTTCCATCTGGGTGAACCAGGGCGCCATGTCTTCAGCACTGTGGCCTTGAACGCCGTGCTCCTTAGCCCAGTGTTCCAGGGTTGGTGTCGGCGTGCGAAAACTTGAGGTCCAGTTAATCAGCGTGGTGCCGCCCACGGCGCGACCTTGCATGATGGTGATCGCACCATCTTTGCTCATGCGACCGATGCCCTCTTGATACAGCTCGGCATAGGCTTGGTCTTCGAGCATCTTGAAATCATCGCTGGTCTTTAGCGGGCCTTCTTCGATCAACAGCACTTTGAAACCAGCCGCGCTGAGGATTTCGGCAGTGGTGCCGCCACCTGCGCCGCTGCCGATGATGGCTACGTCGGCTTCTAGGGTCAGATCGCTGTCCAGACGTGAGCCGTTATAGGTTTTCCAGCCGCTGGCCAGGCCTTGCTTGAACATATCGGGTACAGGCATTTGAGAATCTCTTTCTTATGATTGCGCTGCATACAAGGCTGAGCGAGCTAGAGCCAGGCGTTGTTGCAGATGCGCAAGGACGCGGAGTTTACGAGCTGTAAATGAGCAGTCCGAGCGCATCTGCAACAACGCCTGGCCAACGCGCAGCCAGCCGTTATTCAGACTGCTGGTGGGCCGGGATAGCCGCAGTGCGCCCATGACTCAGCACGGCTGTACCAGCTCATCATCACCAGCTGTAACAGTGAGGCGTGGCCCATCCTCAGCAAGCTGATGGAGCTGTTCTGCCAGCGGTCGAGAAACGCCTGCATATCGCCAGCCGATGCATGCTGCCAACTGCCCCAGACGCCCGTTAACGGGCCGCGAGTAATCGGCATGGCCAGTATGTCGAACAGTTGCAGGGTCATTTTGAGCAGCTCGGGCGACAGGTGATTGAGGCTGAAGTCGAGGTTTTGCAAGGTGCCACTAATGGCTTGGACCATCTGGGTTGGCGGCACTGCGCCGGCAAGCATGACCGGGATCAGGGCTTGCAAAAGCGGCAGGTCGGACTCGCGAATCACCGCAAAGCCGGTTTTCGGCGTGCTGGCAGAACAACCGCTAAGCGTTGCGGTTAGGCCGGCTGTGCCGAGCAGGGCGCTGCCCAGCAAGCCAACTTTAAGCAGGCTGCGACGTGACAGGTTGGCTGTTTCAAGCGTGGTGTTGTGCATTTATTGTGATCACCCGGTCAGGCCACTGCCCCGGTAAGCCGGGGCAGGATGGAATTAACGAACGAAAAGTTTGTAGACCAGCTTCTGCAGGGTTTTGCCGTAGGGCGGGTAGATCATTTTCGCAGCGTTGAACCGCTGTTTGATAAAGGTGCCTTTGCCGTGGCTGAAGGTCTTGAAGCCTTCGTGACCGTGGTAATGGCCCATGCCGGAAGGACCGACGCCACCAAACGGCATGTCGTCTTGGGCAACGTGCAGCATGGTGTCATTCAGGCACACGCCGCCGGAGTGGGTTTGCTCCAGCACGCGTTGTTGTTCCGCTTTGTTGTAGCCGAAGTAGTAAAGGGCCAGGGGCCGAGGGCGTTCGTTGATATAAGCGAAGGCCTGCTCCAGGTTGTCGTAAGGCACGATGGGCAGCAGCGGGCCAAAAATTTCGTCCTGCATCACGGTCATCTCGTCGTTTACATTCAGCAGCACGGCATGCGGCAAACGGCGCCCTTGGGCCTCAGGGTAGAGGCTGATGACTTTGGCACCCTTGCTTTCAGCATCGCCGAGCAGGCCCTTGAGGCGCTGCAGCTGGCGCTCATTGATGATCGCGGTGTAGTCAGGGTTGTCTTTGAGTTGCGGGTAAAAACTCAGCACTGCCGTGCGGTAGGCTTCGACAAAACCCTCCACGCGCTCGCGCGGCACCAGCACGTAGTCGGGAGCAACGCAGGTCTGCCCGGCGTTCAGCGTTTTGCCGAAGGCGACCCGCTCGGCGGCGTCACTCAGGGGCACATCGGCTGAGACGATAACTGGCGACTTGCCGCCCAGCTCCAGAGTGACCGGGGTCAGGTTCTCGGCTGCCGCGCGCATCACGTGTTTGCCAATGCTGGTTGCACCCGTGAACAGCAGGTGATCGAACGGTAACTTGGAGAAGGCCATGCCGACTTCCGCCTCGCCAAGCACCACGCAGACCAAGTCCTCAGGGAAGATTTTAGCCAGCAGGTCCTTGACCAGTTGCGAGGTGGCCGGGGTTGATTCGCTCATTTTGATCATCACCCGGTTGCCGGCTGACAGTGCGCCCACCAGCGGGCCAATGGCGAGAAACAGTGGATAGTTCCACGGCACAATCACCCCGACTACGCCCAGTGGCTGGTAAATAACCTTGGCCGCAGCCGGCTGAAAAGCCATGCCAACGTGACGCCGCGAGGGTTTCATCCACTTTTTAATATGTTTGCTCGCGTAATGAATGCCTTGCAGGCTGGGCATGATCTCTGCCAGCAGGGTTTCATCAGCGCTGCGGTTACTGAAGTCTTGGTTTATAGCGCTGATAAATGCGTCGCGCTCGCTGCTGAGTAGCTCGCGTAACACGTTGAGCCATTGGATCCGTTGCTCCGCCGAGGGCATGGGATTGGCTTTGAAGGCCTGGCGCTGACGGGCAAAGCTGGCTTCCAGCTGGCTGAGTTGCTGTTGGCTGTTTTTCAGGCTTTGTTCCAGGTAAGTGACGTCAGCGGCCATGGTGCGGCTCCTTGATATTGCGGTGGTGCAACGCATCAGGTGGCTGAGGCTGCTGCAGAAAGACATGCTGGTTTTTTAGAGCAATTACTCTAATCTGTCAAATGGCTTGACGGAGTCAGTCGACAGACGCCGTCCAATCCAGCGTCAATGGCCGTTGATAGTCGCAGAGCAGATAACACTTGGGGCGCTTGTGCGTGTACCTTTGCCGGGCTTTTGAGTTGAGTACGAGTCGTTATGTCAGCCCCACTAAAAACCCGCGAACGCATCATTCAGGAAAGCCTGGCGCTGTTTAACGCCCAAGGCGAGCGCAGCGTGACCACCAACCATATCGCCGCGCACTTGGGCATTTCGCCGGGCAACCTGTATTACCACTTCCGCAACAAGCAGGCGATCATCGCCGAACTGTTTGCCCTCTACGAAAGCCAAGTGGACATTTTCCTGCGTCGCCCCGAGGGTCGTGCGTTAACGGTGCAGGACAAAACCTTCTACCTAGAAGCGCTGTTGGCGGCCATGTGGCATTACCGTTTTCTGCACCGCGACTTGGAGCACCTACTCGACAGTGACGCCGACTTGGCCGAGCGTTATCGGCTGTTTGCCCAGCGCTGCTTGGTGCGGGCGCAAGGTATTTATCAGGGGTTTGTCGAAGCCGGTATTTTGCTGATGAACGCGGCGCAGATCGAGGCGTTGACCCTCAATAGCTGGATCATCATGACTTCCTGGGTGCGTTTTCTCTGCACCACCCGCGGCAACCCCGGCGACCTCAGTGAAGAAATGCTCAGGCGTGGCATCTATCAGGTGCTCGCGCTGGAAGGCGGCTACACCGCCCCGCAGGCGCGCGAAGCAGTGGAGGCTTTGTACGCCAAACTGCATGTGCCGCTGGATCAGGTGATTTGACTGGCCGTTGGAGTACCTAACCCGTAGCCCCGAAAAGCGCAGCGCAATCGGGGGAGCGCAACCCCGGATTGCGCCGAGGCTTATCCGGGCTACAGGCGGTCAGATTAGGTGATTGTGGTGACGCGAAAATCACTGTTGCTCAGGGCTGGCTTGCGTTGGGTGGGTCATGCCGCGGGCGAAATGGGCGGCATGTGCCGTTAGATCAGGTGATTTGATTGGCCGTTGGAATACCTAACTCGTAGCCCCGACAAGCGCAGTGCAATCGGGGGCGCGCAACCCCGGATTGCGCCGAGGCTTATCCGGGCCAAAGGCTACGGGCTAACGGCGGCCTGTTCGGCCAGCCACTTTGGGATGCGTCGCTCCAAGTAGTAACCCGGGTTGCTCAGGCTGCCTTCGACAAAACCGACATGGCCGCCGTGGGCGTGCAGTTCGAAGTCGATGCTCGGCGACAGTTCATTAGCTTCTGGCAGGCTGTGGGCAAACACAAAAGGATCATCCGCAGCCTGAATAATCAGCGTCGGCGTATCAATCTGGCTAAGGAAGTAGCGGCTAGAGGCCCGTCGATAATAGTCTTCAGCATCGGCGTAACCGTGCAGCGGCGCGGTGATGCGGCCGTCGAAATCCCAGAAAGTGCGCATATTGTCCAGCGGCCCGAGTTTATCCAGGGTGGCCAATCGCTCGCTCATGCCGTGGTGCGCGAACAGGCGCTGCTTGTCCTTCACGTAGGCCACCATCTCGCGCATGAAATGGCTTTGATAAACCCGAGAAAAGCCCATTCCGATGCGGTCGGCGCATTGGTCCAAGCGAAACGGCACTGAAACCGCCGCCGCGCCCTGCAATTGGCTGTCAGTTCCCGTTTCACCGAGGTACTTGAGCAGCACATTACCGCCCAGCGAATAGCCCACTGCATACAACGGTGCCAGCGGTCGCAGGGCGCGCAGGTGCCGCACGGTTTCCGCCAAGTCTTCGCTGGCGCCAGAGTGGTAGCCGCGTGCAAGCAAATTAGGTTCACCCGAGCAGCCGCGCCAGTTAAGCGCCGCGCTGGCCCAGCCTTGAGTGGCCAGTTTTTGCTGTAAGCCCATGACATAAAGCGAGTCGGACGAGCCGGTCAAGCCATGTAACACCAGCACCAACGGCGTGTCTGCCTCATGTGGGCCGTGCCAGTCGAGGTCGAGAAAGTCGCCATCCGCCAGCCACAGTCGTTCGCGGGTGCGTTCAAGGGTTGTCGCGCGCCGGCACAGCGGGTTCCACAGCGTTTGCAGGTGCGGGCCGGGCAGCCACCAGGCTGGGCAGAAATTGGTGTTCATACAGTTCCGTAGGTTGGATTAGCGAAGCATAATCCGACATGGAGCGCGCAGCACTCCACTTGGTGATGGTTCGGCATTGTACGTGTCACGGCTGAAGCGGGCTGATTGCGCGACACCCGGATTACGCCTGCGGCTCATCCAGGCTAAGCGCTAAAAAAAAGCAGCTAGGCTGCCGACCGCTGCCACAGCGCGTAATACACCTGGCCGGCTTTCTGCTCGCGGTGCAAACGCCAGTTGCCGGGCATGCCGAGGCTGGAGGGTGAGTGTTCGCTTTCGGTGTAAACCCAGGCATCGGTCGCCAGCCAACCGTTCTGTTCCAGCAGGTTACAGGCTGGTAGAAGCAGATTTTGGCTGAACGGTGGGTCAAGAAATACCAGGTCGAATTGTGCGGCGGCAGGTTGTTGCAGGTAAATCAGCGCGTCGATTTGCTGCAGTTGGCCGTTGTCGCAGTTCAGCGTGTGCAGGTGGCCGCGCAAGCTGTTGATGGCTGCGGGGTTGAGGTCCAGCGCCAAGGCGCTGCCGGCTCCGCGCGACAGCGCTTCAAGAAACAGCGCGCCGCTGCCAGCAAACAGGTCGAGTACGTTGGCGCCCTCGACATAGGGGGCGAGCCAGTTGAACAAGGTTTCCCGCACCCGATTCGGCGTTGGCCGCAACCCAGCGGCCATGGGGAAGTTGAACTGACGCGAACGCCATTGCCCAGCAATGATCCGCAGCTGACCGTCGCCTCCGTGGGCGGGGGCAGGTTTAGGTGATTTGGCGCGTTGGTTCATTAGTGTTCCGGTACGGCTGAAGGTTGTTCGATGGGGTTGTCGGTGGGGGGCGGCAGCTCTTTTTGCGTAACTGTTGGGCCCGCGGTAACGATGACGAGCGCATTCACGTCGAGGCGTTTGGCCACAGCGGTCTTGACCTGTTCGACCGTGAGCGCCTGCACGTCACGCATAAAATCTTCCAAGTAGCTCAATGGCAAGTCATAAAAGCCCATGGAGCCTAGCTGGCCGACGATGGCGGCATTGCTCGCAGTAGAGAGCGGGAAGCTGCCCGCTAACTCACGTTTAGCGTTGTTTAGCTCCTGCTCGGTCGGGCCGTTGGCGATAAAGTCGGCGAGCATGCTTTTGACCAGTTGCAGGGTGCCGTCGCTGAGTTCGGCACGGGTTTGCAGGTTGATCATAAACGGCCCGCGGGCTTGCATGGCGCTGAAGCCTGAGTAGACGCCGTATGTCAGGCCGCGCTTTTCACGCACCTCGGTCATCAACCGGGTGCCGAAGCCACCGCCGCCGAACACCTGGTTACCAAGGTAGAGCGCCGCATAATCAGGGTCACGCCGGTCAATGCCGAGTTGAGCAATCATCAGGTGGGTCTGGTTTGACGGGAACTCGATATGCTGCAGACCGGCTTTGGGCTCTTGCGGCTGGGCGATGCGCGGTAATGCAGGGCCTTGCGGCAGGGCTGCGGACACTGCACTGGCCAAGGCCTCGGCGTCGCTGCGCGAGAGGTCACCGACTAGGGCAATGATCGCGTTATTCGCTGTGTAGGCTTTGGCATGGAAGGCTTGCAACTGCTCACGACTAATGATCGGGATTGACTCGGCGTTGCCGTCGCTAGGGTGGGCGTAAGGATGGGTGCCGTAGAGGCGCTCGAACAACGCCAGGCTAGCCAGCTTGCCGGGGTTTTGTTTCTGGAATTCGAAACCGGCTAAGAGCTGATTCTTGATTCGCGCGAGGGCGTCATCAGGGAATGTCGGCTGGCCGATGACCTGATTGAATAACTGCATGGCTGGCTCACGTTGCTCGGCGGCGCTGAGGCTGCGCAGGCTGGCGATGGCCATATCGCGAAACGCACCGTTACCGAAGTTGGCACCGAGGTTTTCGAAGCCGGTGGCAATCGCGCCAACATCTTTGCCCGGTACACCCTCGTTGAGCATGGCGTTGGTCAGCAAGGCCAAGCCAGCGCTGCCGTCGTCATGGCTGCTGCCTGCAGCAAAGGTCAGTTGCAGATCAAACATCGGCAGCTCGCGCGCCTCAACGAACAGCACCTTGGCGCCTTCTGCGGTTTGCCACGTTTGGATATTGAGGTCGCGGCGGCTGGGCGGTTGATCGCCAAGAGCGGCGAGGGATTCGATGCTGTCGCCGACAGGCACCTCGGTTTGGCGGCTATCCGGGCGGTTGATAACCATGGCCAGTAGCGCCAGCAATACCAGTAACGCCAGACCAAGCAGGCCGTAGCGCAGACCATTGCGCTCACTCATCGTGCTTCTCCTCAGGCAGAACATGGGCGACGCTCAAGCGGTCGCGGGTAAAAAAGGTGCTGGCGGCTAGCTGAATGTCGGCTGGCGTTACAGCTTCCAGCTCGGCCAGTTCCTGGTCCATCAGCGTCCACGACAGGCCGACGGTTTCCAGTTGGCCGATGGCCGTGGCCTGGCTGGTGATCGAGTCGCGCTCATACACCAGGCCGGCAATTACCTGCGCCCGCACGCGTGCCAGCTCATCGGCGCTGGGCGGGTTGTTCTGTAAGTCCTGCAACTCACGCCACAAGCCGGCCTCGACCTGCGCCAAGGTTTTATCTTTCTGCACGTTGGGTGTGGCGGAAAGGATGAACAGGCTGTCACCACGGGAGAAACCGTCGTACCAAGCCGAGGCGCCAGACACCAGCTCTTCGCCACGCTCTAAGCGTGTGGGCAGGCGTGCGCTGTAACCGCCATCAAGCAGGGCGGCTGCCAAGCGCAGGGCATAGACCTGCCGAGGCTCTGCGGCGGTAGCCAGGCCGGGCACGTTGAAACCCATCATCAGGCTCGGCAGTTGAGTTTTCAGGTGCAGGGTGATGCGCCGTTCACCCGGTGCAGCCAGCTCAAGCGGCGCCTTGGCAATGGGCACAGAACGCTTGGGGATTGGGCCGAAATAGCGCTCGACGAGGGTTTTCACCTCGGCGACGCTGACATCACCGACCACTACCAACGTGGCGTTGTTCGGCGCGTACCAGGTTTCGTACCAGGCCCGCAGTTCCTCAACCGTCATGCGTTCAAGGTCAGCCATCCAGCCAATGGTGGGCGTGCGGTAGCCGCTGGCGGGGTAGGCCATGGCCTTGAATCGCTCATAGGCCAGGCTCGATGGTTTGTCATCGGTGCGCAGCCGGCGCTCCTCTTTGATGACCTCGATTTCCTTGGCGAACTCATCAGCGGGCAGCTTGAGGCTGGCCAGGCGGTCAGCTTCTAGTTCCAGCGCGACAGCCAGGCGATCACGCGCCAATACTTGGTAGTAGGCGGTGTAGTCGTCGCTGGTAAAGGCGTTTTCCTCAGCGCCCAGCTCGCGCAATATGCCTGACGCTTCACCGGGACCGAGCTTACGGCTGCCTTTGAACATCATGTGTTCGAGGGCGTGGGACAGGCCCGTCTGGCCGGGTGACTCGTAGCTGGAACCGACTTTGTACCAGAGTTGGCTGACCACTACGGGAGCGCGATGGTCCTCGCGCACGATGACCTTGAGGCCATTGTCCAGGCTGAATTGGTGGGTCGGCTGCGGTGCAGCGGCAAAAGCCAGCAGCGGTGTACAGAGCACACCGAACAGCAGGGCGGCGGTGCGTTGGGCAATCATCGGCATAAATTTTCGACCTGTCGGACGGGCCCGCTTGGTTTTAGCGTCAGCGGGCGCGGAGGTGCTAGGATACGCATCCGTTTTACTGACGACCACGCCTGCGAAAGCATCTGATTGTTACTGCGTACACTCTTCAGCTTATTAATGCTGCGTGAGTAATGCTTTCAGAGGCTTTTCTAGGCGCGGCGCTCCTTTGAGATAGCCGTCCTCCATGTTTGGTTCCAACGACGACAAGAAGAACCCCGCACCCTCTACGCCGGCCTCTGCCGAGAAGCCCACTGAGAAAAAAGACCTGTTCGGTTGGCTGCGCAAAAGGCCGCAAACCCCGGCTGGCGATGAGTCGCCCACGGTGCCTGTCAGCGAGCAGCCTAGTGCCCCGGCAGCGCCTGCTCCGCCTGAGCCGCAAAGCGAAGCCGCCCCGGATGCTGTAAAAACCCTCGACACGCCTGTGGCTGAACCGCAGCCTGCTCCGGTTGCTCCGGTTGCTCCGGTTGCTCCGGTTGCTCCGGTTGCTCCGGTTGCTCCGGTGGATCAAGCTGCTCCTGCTCCTGCTCCTGCTCCTGCTCCTGCTCCTGCTCCTGCTCCTGCTGCGTCCGCGCCGGCTGAGCCTGACTCGCAGGTACCAGCAGCGCCACGAACCTCGCGTTTTCGCATAAATGCGGGCAGCGAAGTCCTGCATGCCCATGTTGATCTGGCCGCAGTCGCTGAGCCGGTTATCGAGCCGCCCGTACCGGTCGCACCTGTGGTCGAACCGACAAAAACAGCCGAAGAAGCTCGCGCCGGTTTTCTTGAGCGTCTTAAGCAAGGCCTGTCGAAAACCAGCGCCAGTTTGGGCGAGGGTATGGCCAGCCTGTTTCTGGGTAAGAAGGCCATCGACGATGACTTGCTGGAAGACCTAGAAACTCGCCTGCTGACCGCCGATGTCGGGGTTGAGGCCACCACCGCGATCATCGGCAACCTGACCAAGCGTGTGGCGCGCAAAGAATTGGCTGACAGCGGTGCGCTTTACAAGGCGTTGCAAGACGAATTGACCGCGCTGCTGAAGCCGGTCGAGCAGCCGCTGAAGATTGATAGTAGCAAGCAGCCCTACGTGATTTTGGTCGTTGGCGTAAACGGGGCCGGCAAGACCACCACCATCGGCAAACTGGCCAAAAAACTTCAGCAGGACGGTGAGAAAGTCATGCTGGCGGCTGGCGATACCTTCCGCGCCGCTGCTGTTGAGCAACTGCAAGTGTGGGGCGAGCGTAATCAGGTGGCGGTGATTGCCCAGCACACCGGTGCCGATTCCGCCTCGGTGATTTTTGACGCTGTGCAAGCGGCCAAGGCGCGCGGCATGGACGTGCTGATCGCGGACACCGCTGGGCGGCTGCACACCAAAGACAACCTGATGGAAGAGTTAAAAAAGGTTCGTCGGGTGATCGGCAAGCTCGACGACACCGCGCCCCACGAAGTGCTGCTGGTGCTGGATGCGGGCACCGGGCAGAACGCGATCAATCAGGCCAAGCAGTTCCACCAGACTGTCACGCTCACCGGCTTAGCCCTGACCAAGTTGGACGGCACTGCCAAAGGTGGGGTGATTTTCGCCCTGGCCAAGCAGTTTGCCTTGCCGATTCGCTACATCGGCGTCGGTGAGGGCATCGACGACCTGCGCACCTTCGAGGCCGAAGCCTTCGTTCAGGCCCTGTTCGCGGAGAAATAGGATGATCAAATTCGAGCAGGTCGGTAAGCGCTACGCCAATGGCCACGTTGGGCTGCACGAGCTGAGCTTCCAGGTGCGTCGTGGTGAGTTCCTCTTTGTCACCGGCCATTCCGGCGCCGGCAAGAGCACGCTGCTGCGTCTGCTGCTGGCGATGGAGCGACCGAGCAGCGGCAAGCTATTGCTGGCCGGCCAAGACTTGTCGCACATCACCAACGCACAAATACCTTATTTGCGTCGGCAGATTGGTGTGGTGTTCCAAAACCATCAACTGTTGTTTGATCGCAGCGTGTTCGACAATGTGGCGCTGCCACTGCAGATTCTTGGCTTGTCCAAAGATGAGATCGGCAGCCGCGTGCGCACCGCACTGGAGCGCGTATCGCTGGCCGATAAAGCCGATCAATCGCCCGGCGACCTGTCCACCGGTCAGCAGCAGCGTGTCGGTATTGCCCGCGCTGTGGTGCACCGGCCGGCCCTGCTGCTGGCGGACGAACCTACGGGCAACCTCGACCCACGTTTGGCGGCGGAGATCATGGGCGTGTTCGAAGACATCAACCGTCTGGGCACCACCGTACTGATCGCCAGCCACGACTTAGCGCTGATCGCGCGCATGCGCCACCGCATGCTGACATTGCAGCGCGGCCGTTTGATTGGTGATGGGGAGGCCTTCGTATGAGCGCTACTCGCATGCCGCCGCCGCAACCTGCCCAGCGCGTGGGTGCTGCGCCGAAGAAGTCGGAGTCGCCGACGCCGGATGATGACCCACGCTTTTCTCACCAACTGCATGCCTGGCTAGAAAGCCACCGCGCCAGTTTGGTCGACAGCCTACGCCGGTTGGCCAAGCAGCCCATTGGCAGCTTTTTCACCTGCCTGGTGATGGCCGTGGCCCTGAGTTTGCCCATGGGGCTGGCGCTGCTGCTGGATAACGTTGAGCGCTTAGGTGTGTCTTGGCAGCGTGCGGCGCAGATTTCCCTCTTTTTACAGATCGACGCCAGCGAGGCTCAGGGCCAGGCGCTGCGTGAGCAAATCGGTGCCATGGACGATGTGGCTGAAGCTGAGTGGATCAGCCGCGAGCAGGCGCTGGCGGAGTTCCAGCAGCAGTCAGGCCTCGGTGAAGCGCTAAAAGAACTGCCGGATAATCCGCTGCCTGGGGTGATTGTGGTGACCCCGCAAGAGGTCGATAAAGTTGCCCTCGAAGCCTTACGTCTGCGCTTGGCCGAGTTGCCACGGGTACAGCAGGCGCAATTGGACCTGCTTTGGGTCGAGCGTCTCAGCGCCATGCTCAAGCTGGGTGAGCGGTTTGTATTCGGTCTAACCCTGTTGCTGATCATGGCGTTGCTGCTGGTAATTGGTAACACCATCCGTCTGCATATCGAGAACCGCCGCACTGAGATTGAGGTGATCAAGTTGGTCGGTGGTACCGACAGCTATGTGCGCCGGCCCTTTCTTTATATGGGTACGCTCTACGGCTTGGGCGCCGGCCTGCTAGCTTGGCTGTTGTTGGCTTATGGCCTTGGCTGGCTGAACGATGCGGTGGTGCGCTTGGCGGATTTATACGGCAGCGATTTCGCCTTGGGTGGTGTGCCGATGGCCGATGGTCTGTCCCTGCTGCTCGGCGCGGTACTGTTGGGCTATATTGGCGCCTGGCTGGCGGTTGCGCGGCACTTGAATGAATTGTCACCTAGGTAGTAAGTTATTGTTTTGCCTGATATTGACTATGTGTAAAGGAACTTGTGCGCGCGCACAACGTCTCATCTGTCAGTGCTAAACTGCTCACGATTTCATAAGTCGGAGGATCCAAATGTCCACTTCTTTGCAACCTGTTCATGCGCTGGTCCCGGGTGCCAACCTTGAGGCTTACGTGCATGCGGTAAATGGCATTCCGCTGTTGACCCCTGAGCAGGAGCGCGAGCTAGCGGAAAGTCTCTTCTACAAGCAAGACCTCGAAGCCGCTCGGCAGATGGTCTTGGCTCACCTGCGCTTTGTGGTGCACATCGCCCGCAGTTATTCCGGTTACGGTTTGGCCCAAGCCGACCTGATCCAGGAAGGTAACGTTGGCCTGATGAAGGCCGTTAAGCGCTTCAACCCAGAAATGGGTGTGCGCTTGGTGTCATTCGCGGTGCACTGGATTCGTGCTGAGATCCACGAGTTCATTCTGCGTAACTGGCGCATCGTCAAAGTCGCCACAACAAAGGCGCAGCGTAAATTGTTCTTCAATCTGCGCAGCCAGAAGAAGCGTCTGGCTTGGCTGAACAACGAAGAAGTGCATGCCGTGGCCGCCAGCCTCGGCGTTGAGCCGCGTGAAGTGCGCGAGATGGAAAGCCGCTTGACTGGCCACGATATGGCCTTCGATCCAGCCGCTGAGGCTGACGATGAAAGTGCCTTCCAGTCGCCGGCGCATTACTTAGAAGACCATCGCTACGACCCGGCGCGCCAGTTGGAAGACTCTGATTGGACCGACAGCTCTACCGCCAACTTGCACGTGGCGCTCGAAGGGCTTGATGAACGCAGCCGCGATATTCTTTACCAGCGCTGGTTGGCCGAGGAAAAAGCCACGCTGCATGACTTGGCGGCCAAATACAACGTGTCAGCCGAGCGCATTCGTCAGCTGGAAAAGAATGCGATGAATAAGCTCAAGGGCTCGATCGCCGCCTAAATTGCACGACCGTCAGAAGCCGCACCTAGTGCGGCTTTTTTCTGCCCAAGGAACGCCCTAATGAAATTGCCGTCCATACGCCCTCAGCAATGGCTGATTTTCGCGCTGGTCGCCGCCGTGTTTTTTGCCTGGGGGGCGTGGCTGATGAGCCCGCAGCCAGCGGCGCAACCCTTGCCCTGGCTGGCGCAATGGCAAACCGATGTGCTCACCCCTCTGGCCGATGATCGGCTTAGCTTGGTGCACCTGCGTGACGCGCTAGAAGGTGATTTGTGGCTGCAGCCAAATCTGGATGGCGCGCGCCTGCTGTATCGCGGGGAGTTTGAGGATGCGCAAGGCAATTGGTCTTTGGAGGCTGAAGTTGGCCTCGAGCAAGCCGAACGTGACAGTTTACTGGCCGCCGCCGGGCTCAAGCCCACAGATAAAGCGCAACCTCTCGGCCGGCAAATGCTGTTGCCGCTGGCCAATCGGCCGATTATTGCGCTGACCCTGTTGCCGCCGGCACCGCTGGATGCGGCGCGGCTAGCCGCCAGCATCGGCCAGCCGCGCCTGACGCTGGAGCTGGCCGAGGGTCAAGCCTGGGTGTATCCCGAGTTGGGTATGACCGCCCACTTGCAGGATGACGAGCTGTATTTTCTCTACGCCGTACCGCGGCATCTACTTAAACAGCGCTAGTTTAGACGCCGCTGGGGAGCCACTCACGCAACCAGTCGGGACGGTTTGGCTGCAAGCGATTGAGGTAATGGCTGCCGCCCAGTTGCCACATCTGCTGGCGAATCCAGCTGGCGCGGCGGCTGATGTGTGCGCTTGGGCGGCTGGCGCTCCAGTCGCGCGGGTTGGGCAGTACCGCGGCGAGCAAACTGGCCTGCTGGCGTGACAGGTAGGGCGCGCCGATGTTGAAGTGATGCCGCGCCGCAGCCTCAGCTCCGAACACGCCATCACCCCACTCAACACTATTGAGGTACACCTCAAGAATCCGCTGTTTGGGCCAGAGCATTTCAACCAGCCCGGTGAACCACACCTCGAAACCCTTGCGCAGCCAGCTGCGCCCCGACCAGAGAAACAGGTTCTTTGCCACCTGCTGGCTGAGCGTGCTGGCGCCGCGCAGTGTCCCACCCTGCTGATTGTGCGCCAAAGCGGCCTGAATGGCGGCTACATCAAAGCCCCAGTGCTCGGCAAATTTCTGATCTTCACCCGCGATGACGGCCATTTTCAGGTCATCGGGCAGTTCACTCCAGGGTCGCCACGTGCGTTGCAGGTCAATCGGTTGGTTGTTCAGCCACGACTCAACCTTGCGCTCCATCATCAGCGCCGTACCGGGTGGCGGCACCCAGCGCAGCAGCAGCACCAGTAATACCGAGCCGATAGCCAGCCAGAGCATAAGTTTTAACAGGCGACGGAAGAGCGAGCGAACCATACGAGCTTGGCCAGGGTGAATTTGCCGGCCATTATAGCCAGCCTCGTTTAAATCGCTGGAGTGATGCATGGCACGTCTGTGGTTATTACTGTCTGCTTGTGCCGGTTTTACCGGGGTCGCCTTGGGCGCTTTTGCGGCGCATGGGTTGAAGGATCAGCTGACGCCGGCCTATCTCGCGGTATTTCAAACCGGCGCGCACTATCAACTGGTGCATGCATTGGCGCTGTTTGGCGTCGGGTTACTGGCCTTGCTGCGCCCCTCACGTGTGGTCAATGTTGCTGGCGCGTTATTTGCCGTTGGCGTGCTGCTGTTCTCTGGCAGCCTGTATGCGCTGACCTTGAGCGGCATCTCGGCGCTAGGCATTATCACGCCCTTCGGTGGCGTGGCGTTTCTGGCGGGTTGGTTGTGTCTGGGCCTAGCGGCGTGGCGGCTGGCTTAGTGCAACACCGCTTGGCCCGCAGGTCAGAACGCGGGGTGCGCGCCAGCCGTTAGTCTTGGTCAGCGCCCATGATCAGGCTAGAATGCCAGCCCTTTTGCACGTTTTGACCGAGCCGTCATGCACATCCAGTTAAACGGTGAAACAGTTGAATTACCCCAAGATGAAACCGTTGCCGGCTTGATTAGCCGTCTGGATCTGGCCGGTCGTCGCGTGGCAGTCGAGCTCAACTTAGACATTGTGCCGCGCAGCCAACACGCCACCACCGCGTTGCGCGAAGGTGACCAGGTTGAGGTGGTGCATGCCATTGGTGGCGGTTAAGACCCGCTAGCAGCGTTGCCATTGATGATTGCCGAGCACTTCACAAGGATTAACCATGAGTCACGTTGTCAACGATAAGCCCTTTACCCTGGCCGGCCGCACCTACCAATCACGTTTATTGGTCGGTACCGGCAAGTACAAAGACCTCGAAGAAACCCGTTTGGCCATTGAGGCATCAGGCGCCGAGATCGTTACCGTGGCAGTGCGGCGCACTAATATTGGGCAAAATCCTGGCGAGCCTAACTTGCTGGATGTAATCAGCCCTGAGCGTTACACCATCCTGCCGAACACAGCGGGTTGCTACGATGCTGTTGAGGCCGTACGCACCTGTCGTTTGGCCCGTGAACTGCTCGACGGCCATAAGTTGGTTAAGTTGGAAGTGCTGGCCGATCAGAAGACCCTGTTCCCTAACGTGATCGAAACCCTCAAGGCCGCCGAAGTGCTGGTCAAGGATGGTTTCGACGTGATGGTGTACACCAGCGATGACCCGATCATCGCCCGCGAACTGGCCGCTATGGGTTGCATCGCGGTCATGCCATTAGCTGGCTTGATCGGCACCGGCCTGGGTATTTGCAACCCTTACAACCTGCGCATCATCCTGGAAGAAGCCACCGTGCCGGTGCTGGTTGATGCGGGTGTGGGCACTGCGTCTGACGCCACCATCGCCATGGAGTTGGGCTGCGAGGCCGTGCTGATGAACAGCGCGATTGCCCATGCGCAAAATCCGATTCTAATGGGTAAGGCCATGAAACACGCGATCATCGCCGGGCGCATGGCTTACCTGGCCGGACGTATGCCGAAGAGGCTGTATGCCAGTGCCTCTTCGCCGCTGGACGGAATGATCTAAAGACGCCTGTCGAGTTTGACGCAGTACACCAGCCGCAATACGTAATAGGTTATTGCCGCGTTTTTCCTCGTCAACTCGTCGGCTTTTCCACGGGTAAAACTGCTAATACTGCCTCCGCTCGGACCTCTCGCCACACGCGATTATGTTCGGGCCGCGCCTGATAACGAGCACAGCATGACTGAATTGCAGCAACAGCCTGAGCCGGCTGAAGACACCTCCAAGCATCGTCCGATCAAAAGTTTTGTGATGCGGGCTGGGCGCATGACTGAAGGTCAGCAGCGCGGTCTTGATCAAGGCTTGCCCAGATTTGGCCTCGCATTAGCGGATGGTCCGCAGGATTTTGATGCGCTGTTTGGCCGCACGGCGCCGCGCACCTTCGAGATTGGCTTTGGCATGGGTCATTCGACGTTGGAAATGGCCGCTGCAGCGCCGGAGCAAGACTTTATTGGGGTTGAGGTGCACCGCCCAGGCGTTGGCGCACTGCTCAACGGCTTGATGACGCAAAACCTCAGCAACATGCGCGTCTACACCTGCGATGCGCTGGAGGTGCTGCGTCACTGCGTGGCTGACGCCAGCCTGGATCGCGTCTTACTATTCTTCCCGGACCCGTGGCACAAAGCGCGGCATAACAAGCGACGGATCGTTCAGGCTTCATTTGCTGAGTTGGTCCGACACAAGCTTAAGGTCGGCGGTGTGCTGCACATGGCCACTGACTGGCAGCCTTATGCGGAGTACATGCTGGAGGTGCTGGGCGCAGCGCCCGGTTACCAGAACGTGGCTGAAGACGGCCACTATGTGCCACGCCCGACAGAGCGCCCGACCACTAAATTCGAGCGCCGCGGCGAGAAGTTGGGCCACGGTGTGTGGGACTTGAAGTTCCAGCGCATCAGTTGATTGACCCGCGTTGAGCAATCAACGCAGCACGACCATAATTGCAAGGGTGATTGCAGAGATCGGAACAATCCGACGCAGGCCAGGACGGCGCCTCACCAAGACGGCCAATATATCCAAGTACAAGCCTGGGACATAACAACAGCAGCCCCGCCTCTGGCCAGGCTGCGAGGAGATCGCTGTGTTGAGAACGCTTTCAATTCTGCTGCTAGCAACCTGTGCGCTGCAGGCGCAGGCCAAAGTCGACAGTGTCCAAGCTGCACGCTTGGGCCAAGACCTCACCCCATTGGGCGGTGAGCGTGCAGGCAATGCGGCCGGCACCATCCCCGCGTGGGACGGCGGTCTGGCGCAGCCGCCAGCCAACTTCCAGCCGGGTATGCACCATCCAGACCCTTACAGCAGCGATGTCGCGCTCTATCAGGTTAACAGCCAGAACATGGCGCAATATCAAGCGCAGCTACCGGCTGGCTTAAAAGCGCTGTTGGAAAAGAACCCGCAATACTACCTGCGGGTGTTCCCGACCCGTCGCAGCGCCGCTGCGCCGCAGCGCATCTATGACGCTACGCGCTTTAATGCGCAGGCCGCTGAGCTGATTTCAGGCGGTAATGGTGTTGACGGGGTGGCCGCCGGCATTCCCTTCCCGCTGCCGAAAACTGGGCAGGAAGCCATCTGGAACCACATCATGCGCTACCGTGGCGACCAGATAAGTTTTGTCACCAACCAAGCTGCTGTGCTGGCCAACGGTGCCTACAACCTGCTTAAGCTGGAACGCGATATTTACTTCCTTTACGGTCGTGAAGGCGTCACTCCGCAGGACCTAGACAACACCCTGTTCTACTACAAGTACAAAGTGGTCGCGCCGTCCAAGCTGTCCGGGTCGGCATTGGTGGTGCAAGAAACCCTTGACCAAGTGTTGGCCATCCGTAAGGCGTGGCGCTTCAACCGAGGTGAGCGTCGCGTACGCCGCTTACCGATGCTCGCTTACGACTCCCTGCAGCCAGACACCAACGGCATGGCCACGGCTGACGTGGTCGACTCCTACAACGGCGCTCCGGACCGTTACGAGTGGAACCTGATCGGCAAGCAGGAAATGCTGGTGCCCTACAACAGCTATGCCGTGCACCAGAAGGGCATTCCCTACGACAACATTCTGCGCAGCAACAGCGTCAACCCTGAACTACTGCGCTACGAGTTGCACCGCGTGTGGGTGGTCGAGGCTGATTTGCGCAAAGGCTTTAGCCATCCATACGCCAAGCGCCGCTTCTATATCGACGAAGACAGCTGGCAGATCCTCGCTGTCGATCTTTACGATAAGAGCGGCGCACTGAGTGGCCTGCAAGAAAGCCACCCAATCAGCTACTACGATGTACCGATGTTCGGCAGTACCTTGGAAACCATCTACGACTTCAAGGGTAAGCGCTACTTCGTTGATGGCCTGGATAACAACGAGCCGATGTACAACTTCAAAGCCACGCTATCGCCCCGCGATTTTACCCCGCAGGCACTGCGCCGCGAAGGCAACTAAGCCTCTAGCAGACGCAAAAAAGCCGCCCAATTGGGCGGCTTTTTGCATCTGCTGTGTGCTCAATTACGGTCGGCGAGGATGCCGATGATAAAGAACACCAAAATCAGCATCGGCGCGAGGGTGAAATTGTTGAAGAAGCCCAGTCCCTTGGCCAGATAGGGCGTGGCGAAGATGATCAACAGGCCGTAACCCACCGCGCATAGCAGGACAAAGATCAGCGTACGAAAGATGAAGTTCATGCTGCTGGTGTTGCGCTGCACCCACGCGTTGATGCCAGGCCCGAACAACACCAGCAGGGTCGCCATAATTGTCAGCGCGATGTCGTAAAGGTGGCTGCGGCTCCAGCGGGACAAGATGACGATCAAGTCGAGTAGCAGATCCATCAAGGTTTCCTTAGCCAAGGCGGCGTATACGTTAGGGCAGAAAGTGTTGCAGCAAGTCATTGAGAAACAGCTGGCCTTCACGGGTCGCGCTCAGGCGGGATGGGTCGCTGATTAGCAGGCCACGTTGCTCAGCGTCGGCACGTGCTGCAGCAAACTGGGTTAGCGGCAAGCCGGTGCGCTGAGTAAACAGCTCGCTGGCGGCGCCGTCGGTGAGGCGCAGCACGTTCATTAGAAACTCGAAGGGCAGCTCATCGACCTCTAGGGCGCGCTCGCCAGCGCTGAAGCGTTTGCGAGTGTCCAGGTAATCCTTGGGCAGGCGGGTTTTCCAGCTGCGGCTGATGCGCCCGTTCGGGTTGCTCAGCTTGGCGTGGGCGCCAGCACCAATGCCGAGAAAATCACCAAAGGTCCAATAGTTGAGGTTGTGCCGCGCCGCTTTACCGGCGTGGGCATAAGCCGAAACTTCGTACTGTGCGTAGCCTTCAGCGGCCAGCAGGGCTTGACCCGCTTCCTGGATATCCCAGAGCACGTCGTCCTCGGGCATTACTGGCGGCTGGTTCCAAAACACCGTGTTTGGCTCCACCGTCAGCTGGTACCAGGACAGGTGCGTCGGGCCTTGGGCGATGGCGATACGCAAGTCATTGAGGGCATCGTCAATGGACTGATCTGGCAGGCCGTGCATCAGGTCCATGTTGAAGTTGTCGAAACCGGCGGCGCGAGCCATATCAGCCGCGCGTACCGCTTCATCGCCATTGTGGATGCGCCCCAGCGCGATCAGCTTGGGTGCCTGAAAACTTTGCACGCCGATCGACAAGCGATTAATGCCCAGGTGGCGGTAGTCACGGAACTTGGCCTGCTCGAAGGTACCAGGATTGGCTTCTAGGGTGATTTCGATGTCCGGAGCAAAGGCGATGCGTTGTTCCACGCCTTCTAGCAAGCGTCCAAGTGCCTTGGCTGAAAATAGGCTGGGCGTGCCGCCGCCAAAAAAGATCGAGGTGAGTGCGCGGCCATGGACATGCTCAAGGTCAGCCTGCAGATCGGCAAGCAACGCATCAACATAGGCGTCTTCGGGCAAATTAGGCCCTGCGGTATGCGAGTTGAAGTCGCAATACGGGCACTTCTTTACGCACCAAGGGATATGAATGTAGAGCGACAGCGGCGGCAGCTGAAAACCCGTCTCCCCTTGGGATAGACGCTGGGGAGAGGAGGGCAGGCTCACAGCAAACCTAAGCGTTGTTTCAGTAGGCTCATGGCACGGGCGCGATGGCTGATTTGGTTTTTATCGGCGGCCGGTAATTGCGCGCTGGAGCAGTTGCGCTCGGGCACCCAGAACAGGGGGTCATAGCCAAAGCCTTCTTCGCCTTGCGCGGCATGCAGAATGCGCCCATGCCAGAGGCCCTCGCAGATGATCGGCAGCGGGTCATCGGCATGCCGCACCAGTGCCAAGCAGCACACGAACTGCGCGCCGCGCTCTGCATCCGGCAGCGCTTGCATCACGTCAAGCAGCTTGGCGTTGTTGGCGGCATCACCCTGGCCATCGGCATAGCGCGCGGAATAGATGCCCGGTGCCCCGCCGAGAAAATCCACCGCCAACCCGGAATCGTCGGCCAACGCGGGCAGGCCGGATAAACGCGCGGCATTGCGTGCCTTGAGGATGGCGTTTTCGATAAACGACAAGCCGGTTTCTTCCGGCTCAACACGTGAAAATTCGCCGACCGAACGCACACGCACGCTGGCGCCGAGCATGGCTTGCAGCTCTTTGAGTTTGCCGGCGTTATGGCTGGCCAGCACCAGCTCGTTGAAATCCATCATGTATTCAGGGCCATCATTCGTCGGGGAAAACTTCTTGGTTGAACTCGAGTGTGTGCGCCACGCCGTCGGCCGCGCTAACCGTGAGGCTGAAACGCAGTAATTCCTGCTGAGTAAACGGGAACTGCGCCAGGTAATAAATCGCCTCGCCTTCGCTGACCCGCTTAAACGTTAGCGTATGGCTGCGCCCGACCAAGTCCTTGACCACGCCGCTGACGCTGGCGTTGCTGGCCTTGCCGGCTTTTAGCACGGAAATATTCACCACGCCTTGGGTTTTGCTGCGGACCAGGTTGTTGGCGGCGGCGATATCCGGTTGTAAAAAGCCGGAGTTAAACGCGATGTAGTGCACATCCAAATCACCGAAGCTCTGTTTGCGTTCAGCCAGCGCGGGCAGGCTCAGGCACAAGGCGATGAACAGTAAGGCGATGCGTTGCATGGTGGCTCTCCAAGTGAACAGCGGGCTGAGATAAGACCGCTTAGGTAACGCTGTTGACGCCTGTGCTGGCTTGACCGCTGATGCGATAAATTCCGATCTCACCCAGCAGATTTGGCCACAGGCGGCTGGCCCAGCCGTGCCGGTGATCACGGTCCACAGCTAAGCGATCTTTGATGGTTGCGCCTTGGTCGTGGCACAGGTTTTCGAAGTCTTCAAAGGTACAAAAATGGATGTTGGGTGTATTGAACCAGGTGTAGGGCAGAAAGTCCGACACCGGCATGCGACCTTTTGTCGTCAGGTACCAACGGCAACGCCAATGGCTAAAGTTGGGAAAGGTAATGATGCAGGTTTTACCAATCCGGAGCATTTCTGCAAGCACTTTGTCGGGGTAATGCAAGGCTTGCAGCGATTGGGTCATGACCACCACATCGAAGCTGTTGCTGGCGAAGTTGCTCAGTCCTTTATCGAGGTTTTGCTCGACGACGTTGACGCCCTTGCTTACGCACTGGGCGATATTGTCCGCATCAATTTCCAAACCGTAGCCGCTGACCTGTTTGTGTTCGGTCAGCCACGCGAGCAGTTCGCCATTGCCGCAACCGAGGTCGAGGACCCGGCTGCCAGCAGGAATCCACTCTTGGATGATTTCTAGATCCGCGCGCATGGCTACACCTTAATCCGTTTCATATAGCTGTCGAATGCCTGCAGGTAGCGCGGGATCGGGATCAGGAACGCGTCATGGCCTTGGGGTGCATCGATTTCCAGGTAGCAGACGTTTTTTTGCGCTGCGATCAACGCATCGACGATTTCCCGCGAGCGGGCCGGCGAAAACCGCCAATCGGTGGTGAATGACATCACGCAGAAGTCGGCGCTGACAGCGGCCAGAGTCTTGGCCAAGTCGCCATCATGATTGGCCGCCGGGTCGAAGTAATCGAGCGCCTTGGTCATCAGCAGGTAGGTGTTGGCATCGAAGCGGGTGGAGAACTCCTCGCCCTGATAGCGCAGGTAGCTTTCCACCTGAAACTCGACGCTGTGAAAGTCGTAGTTGAGCTTTTCACTCTTCAAGCCACGGCCGAATTTCTCGCCCATGGCGTCATCTGACAAATAAGTGATGTGCCCAACCATGCGCGCCAGCATTAAGCCGCGCTTGGGGATCACGCCCTGTTCTTGGAAGTGCCCACCGTGGAATTGCGGATCGGTGAGGATCGCCTGGCGGGCGACTTCGTTGAAGGCGATGTTCTGCGCTGAGAGCTTGGGCGCCGAGGCAATCGCCAAGCAATGGCGCACCCGCTCGGGGTAGCTGATGGCCCACTGCATGGCCTGCATGCCACCAAGGCTGCCGCCAACTACAGCGGCCCATTGACTGATGCCCAGGTTGTCGGCCAAACGCGCTTGGCTATGCACCCAGTCTTCTACGGTCATGACTGGGAAGTCGGCGCCAAACGGTTTGCCAGTGGCCGGGTTGACGCTGCTGGGCCCGGTGGAGCCGTTGCAGCCGCCAAGGTTATTCAGGCTGACAACGAAAAATTTGCGGGTGTCGATCGGCTTGCCGGGGCCGATGCAACTGTCCCACCAGCCGGGCTTGCGCTCATCCGCGCTGTGGTAGCCAGCGGCATGGTGATGGCCGGACAAAGCATGGCAAATCAACACGGCGTTGCTGGCCGTAGCGTTAAGCTCGCCATAGGTTTCATAGATCAGCTGATAGTCGGCCAAGTCGCGCCCGCAGGCCAGTGCCAGAGGCTCTGCGAAGTGCAGAACCTGCGGGGTTACCAGGCCAACGGAGTCTTGGGGGAAGGCAGTGGACATCGACCCTGCTCTAAATAAACAAAGAGCCGCAGTCTAAAGAGCGCCGCCCCACGCGGCAAGCGCATGGAGCCGGGCAGACACGCGTGTGACTATTCGCCGATGCTGTGCGGGCGCGCCAGCCCTGGCAGGCTGACTACCTTACCTTGACGCTGCACGGGCGCCGGACGGCGTAGCACCCGCACCATCTCGCCGGCCTGCGCCAGTTGCTGCTCCAGTTCGGCGCCGTAACGCACCAGTTGTTGACCGCGTTGGCGCGCTTGTTGAGTCTCTTGAGCCAGCGCCTTGAGTCGCAACATGTGGGTTTCCAGCAGTTGTTTGTGTTCCAGGGTGTGTTGCATCAAGGGCATTAGCGCATCGCTAGCCCATTGTTCGGCGTCCAGACGCATGCGCTGGTGCAAGCCGATGACTTCTTGTACCAAGGTCGCGAAGAAGCGTTTGGTTAGGCTGCGTTGTTCGGTTAGCAGGGTTTTCAGCTGCAGGCGGAACTGGTCGGCTTTGCCCTGCTGCTGGGTGAGGTCTCGCAGGTAGCGCTTAGCGTTGAACTGCGGTGCATCGACGCCATGTAGCGGGTTTTCTTCATTGTGCCGGCGGTAAATGGCCGCGACCATTTTGTTGGCCATCTCGGCTTCGTGCGCCAGGTTGTGCAGGTCGTGCTCCACGCAGCGGAAGAAACGCATGATCGCTTGGTTGATCCCCACAGTCGTCCAGCTGCCGTTGAGGTTTTTGCGCACTTCGTCCAGGTGTTCGTCCAAACGTTCGCTGCGCGAAGCATGGCGCAGCAAGTCACCTTGGCGCTTGAGCAGGCGCTGATTGGTTTTCAGGCCAAGCAGGCGCTTGTGATGCTGGTTGTGCTCTTCTTTGGTCTTGGTGGTCAGCTCGAAGAGTATTTGGCCGTTATCCTGCTCGTGGTTACTGAGTAGCGCGTGCTGCTCGTTGACCTTTTCTAGGCGCAGGTTGAGCACGTGCTGGCTGTTCTGCAGCAGGGCCAAAACTTGGTTGACCACGCGGTCTTCGAGCAGGCGCTCTTTCTGCGCGATGATGCGCTCGCAAAGCAGGTTTTCTAGGTTGCTGATCTGGCTGCGGGCCAGTAGCTCTTTATCCTTACGCACTTTCGCCAGCATGGCCTGCTTGGCCGAGAGCGGGAGGACGTCTTCAATACGGATACCAAGCTGTTTGGCGGTGTTGGTTTGGATCTGGCGGATGGCGTTTTGCACAAAGGTTTCACCGGCCAGGTCGTCCCACAGGACGTCAATTTTGTTCAAGACGGCGAAGAGGCAGGTTTGCGTGTCTTCATCGAGCTGGCGCACATGTTGCTGCCACACCGCCATGTCGCTGGCTGTCACTCCGGTATCAGCGGACAGCAGGAAGATGATCGCTTGGGCGCTGGGCAGCATCGACAGGGTCAGTTCCGGCTCGCTGCCCAGCGCGTTAAGCCCGGGCGTATCGAGGATGCGTAAACCTTGGCGCAGCAGCGGGTGGTCAAAATTGACCATGGCATGCCGCCAAGCAGGCACCAGCACTTCGCCGGGTTTACCTGTGCTTTCGAGCATGTCCGGGTGAAAGCCCAAGGCAATGGCCTGCTCAACCGGCATGGGCTTGGTGCGGGCCACTTGGTTGAAGGCCTGAACCATATTGTCTGGGTCGCTGAGGTCGAGGGTGATATTGACCCAGTGCCGCGGAATGCGTTTGAACTGCGCGACGCTGGCTTCTGAGCCGCGCGTCTCGATCGGCAGCAAGCGAATATAGGAGCGTTCCGAGCGCGGGTCGAAGAACAGCTCGGTGGGGCACATGGTAGTGCGCCCCGCCTGGGATGGCAGCATGCGCTGGCCGAAAGACGAGAAGAACAGGCTGTTGATCAGCTCAGTTTTACCGCGTGAGAACTCGCCGACAAACGCCAAGGTGATGTGGTCAGTGCGCAGCAGCTTCAAGGCCCGCTCAAGCTTGCCTTCCACCGCTTCGGAGTTGAGTCGATTGCTCACCAGCCAGCTACGGTAGCGGGTGATTTCGCGCATCAACTCACGCTTCCAGGTGACGTAAGCATCGACCTGCTGACTGAGACGTTCCATGCTCATCCTTGGCTTTCCTCCGGTTAGCGCATCCATTACGGGGCGATTGCGCGTTGTGGCCAAGAGTGAAGGGGCCACTCAGGCAACTAGACCGCGATCAACCCGCGCGGCAGACACTCTTAAAAGGGTTATCCCAGTAAGCCGAATGCAGAAAGCAGTTGATTGGCCTGCTAGCCATTATGCGGGTTGCAGTTGCGCGGTCAATTGTACGCTGTCGCACGGCCGCCTTGTGGTCACTCAGGGTGACTGAGTGGTCAGTAAGAGCTGGCCGGGCAGAATCTGCGGTTGTTTGATGCGCACGCGCTTTTGCCGGCTCTGCTGGCCACTTTCCAGGCTGACCTGGCTTTTGCTGACGGCGAAGGCGTTGGCCAGAAAGGCCAATAGCTGTGCATTGGCCTTGCCATCTACAGGCGGTGCGGTGAGGCGGATCTTTACGCGATCACCGTGCAGGCCTGCGAACTCAGCGCGACTTGCCTTGGGCTGCAGGTGGCATTCAAGGATCAGGTCGGCGCCGTCCCAGCGAAAATGGCTCATCCAGCGCTCGGGCTCAGATTGCCAAACTTAGGCCCTTATACATGCCCGTCATGACGGCGAGATTGCGGATAACCAGCATGTCGATCAGGTTGAGGATCAGGAAGGCCACGATCGGCGATAAATCCAGCCCGCCCAGATTCGGCAAGATGCGGCGGATTGGCGTCAGTAATGGTTCACAGATCTGGTTGACCAGCGCCACCGTGGGGTTTTGGCTGCCCTGCGCGACCCAAGAGAGGATCACGCTAATGATCAAGGCAAAGAAGAACACCTTAAGAAACAGCGCCGTGACGCCAATGATAGACCAAACCAGCAGCTGAACCGGATTATCCAAGCCATAACCCAGCAGCATCAGGGTCAGCGCCATCAGCACCAATTGCACCAGAATTGCCAAGGCCAATGAGGCCAAATCAAGCCCGGCCAAGCTGGGTATAACCTTGCGTAAAGGCTTCAGCAGCGGGTGGGTCGCGCGCACGATGAACTGACTGAGCGGGTTGTAGAAGTCCGCGCGGACCAGTTGCAAGATAAAGCGCAGCAACACAATCAGCAGATAAAGGCTGCCAATGGTTTGCAGAATATAAACAGCGGCGGTGTTAAGTCCGATCATCTTCGTTCCTTATTGACCTAGTTGTTCAGCCAGCTCGGCAGAGCGGTGGGCGGCAGCGTTAAGGGCCTTTTCGACCAGTGCTTCGAAACCATCAGCTTGGAAGCTCTTGATGGCCGCTTCGGTGGTGCCGGCCGGAGAGGTGACGCGGCGACGCAGTTCGCTGGCGTCAACATCGCTGGCCACCGCCATGCGTGCAGCGCCCAGAGCGGTGTGCAGCGTCAGCTGGGCCGCTGTTTCGCGCGGCAAACCAAGTTTCTCGCCGGCGGCCGTCATCGCCTCAATGAGCAAGAAAAAATACGCAGGACCGCTGCCCGACACCGCTGTTACAGCGTCAATCAACGCCTCTTTATCCAGCCACAAGGCCAGCCCTACCGCGCTAAGCAGCTGTTCAGCTTGCTGGCGCTGGTTCGGCGAGACATTCGCGTTAGCGTACAGGCCACTCACCCCTTGGCGCAGCAAGGCCGGGGTATTGGGCATGCAGCGGACAATGGCGGGGGCTGCATCTGGACTTTGGCTCAGCCAGTTTTGCAGGCTGGCGCAGCTGATGCCGGCCGCAATCGAAACCAGCAGTTGTTGCTCGCCAATATGGTGGGCGAGGTCTAAGCAGACCTCTTTCATGACCTGCGGTTTGACCGAAAACACAATCACGTCAGCGTCAGCAATCGCCTCAGCGTTACTGGCAAAAGTCTCGATGCCGTATTCAGCGCTGATTTTACTGCGCTGCTCGGCTCCGCGGTCACTGGCGCGAATGGCGCTGGCGTCGACGCCTTGCGCGCGTAAGCCGCCGATCAGGCTGGCGGCCATATTGCCTGCGCCAATAAAGGCAATGCGGGGAGTGCTCATAGCGGGTTTCCTTAACAAAGCTGAAGGCAAACTCAAACGGGCTTGCTGTAATCACGTGCACCGAATAGCGCGGTGCCGATGCGCACCCATGTTGCCCCTTCGGCGATGGCGGCTTCCAGATCATGGCTCATGCCCATGGACAGCGTGTCGAGGCCCAAGTGCAGACCTTGTTGCAACTCGCGTAAACGGGCAAATGCAGCGCGTTGTTCGGTGGGGTCGTCCGTGGGCTCGGGAATTGTCATCAATCCGCGCAGTTGCAGGTTGGGCAGTTGTGTAACCGCCTGTGCCAATGCCGTTAGCTCGTCGGGGCTGCAGCCAGATTTACTGGCCTCACCGCTGACATTCACCTGCAAGCAAATATTTAACGGCGGCAGGTGTGCGGGGCGTTGTGCTGAAAGGCGCTCAGCGACTTTCAGGCGGTCCACCGAATGCACCCAGCTGAAATGCTCGGCGATGGATTTGGTTTTGTTCGATTGGATAGGCCCAATAAAGTGCCACGTCAGCGCCAGATCGCTCAGCTCTTGCTGCTTATCCAGCGCTTCTTGTAGGTAGTTCTCACCGAAGTCATGGGTGCCGGCGCTAAACGCCTGGCGAATCGCTTCTGCCGGTTTGGTTTTGCTCACCGCGAGCAGGCCAATAGAGGCACAATCTCGCTGTGAGGCTTGCGCCGCCTCACGTATGCGCACTCCGACCTTTGCAATATTCTCTGCTATCGTGGACATTACTCGCGCCCGCCGCGTGGGTTTCGCGGCATTCTACCTGCTTGTCTGTCATTAGGGAGTCCCATGGATATCACTGAATTGCTGGCCTTCAGCGCCAAGCAAGGTGCATCGGACCTGCACCTCTCCGCTGGCCTGCCTCCGATGATTCGGGTCGACGGTGATGTTCGCCGGATCAATTTGCCTGCACTCGACCATAAACAAGTGCATGCACTGATCTACGACATCATGAACGACAAGCAGCGTAAGGACTTCGAGGAGTTCCTCGAAACCGACTTCTCCTTTGAAGTGCCGGGTGTGGCGCGCTTTCGGGTTAACGCCTTTAACCAAAACCGTGGCCCTGGCGCCGTGTTCCGGACCATTCCGTCGAAAGTGCTGAGCATGGAAGACCTCGGCATGGGCGAGATTTTCCGTAAGATTTCTGATGTGCCGCGCGGTTTAGTGTTGGTTACCGGGCCGACTGGTTCCGGTAAGTCGACCACGTTGGCGGCGATGCTCGACTATATAAACAGCAACAAATATCACCACATCCTGACGGTTGAAGACCCGATCGAGTTCGTTCACGAATCGAAAAAATGCCTGATCAACCAACGTGAAGTCCACCGCGACACCCTTGGCTTCTCTGAAGCCCTGCGCTCAGCGCTGCGCGAAGATCCGGACATCATTCTGGTGGGCGAGATGCGCGACTTGGAAACCATCCGCTTGGCCCTGACGGCTGCAGAAACGGGGCACTTGGTCTTTGGCACCTTGCACACCACCTCGGCGGCTAAAACTATCGACCGCGTGGTGGACGTATTCCCGGCTGAGGAAAAGTCCATGGTGCGCTCCATGCTTTCTGAATCCTTGCAGTCAGTGATCTCGCAAACCCTGCTGAAGAAGGTTGGCGGCGGTCGCGTGGCAGCCCACGAAATCATGATCGGCACTCCGGCCATTCGTAACTTGATCCGCGAGGACAAGGTCGCGCAGATGTATTCAGCGATTCAGACCGGCGGCTCGCTGGGCATGCAAACGCTCGACTCGTGCCTGAAAACCTTGCTGTCCAAAGGCATCGTCAGCCGTGAAGCGGCACGCGAGAAAGCTAAAATACCGGAAAATTTTTAACTCGACAGTCCCGAGCGGCAATCGCCTTTCGGGCCGTCACCAGCGGCATTCCACACGCCTGTCGCTGGCCTTGCATAACTGCGTGATGCACATGGGCGAACAACGATGGAATTCGAAAAACTGCTGCGCCTGATGGTCGAAAAGGGCGGCTCAGATCTGTTTATTACCGCTGGCGTGCCGCCGTCGATGAAGGTCAACGGCAAGATCATGCCGATCACCAAGACGCCCATGTCGCCTGAGCAAACCCGTGAAACCGTGCACTCTGTGATGAACGAGCAGCAACGGCGCGACTTTACTGAAAACCATGAGTGCAACTTCGCCATCAGTGCTCGCGGTGTGGGTCGTTTCCGCGTAAGTGCCTTCTATCAGCGCAATCTGGCTGGCATGGTGTTGCGCCGTATCGAAACTAATATCCCGACTTTAGACGAGCTGAAGCTACCGGAGATTCTCAAAAAATTGGCCCTAACCAAGCGCGGCTTGGTGTTGTTTGTGGGCGCAACCGGTACCGGTAAGTCGACCTCGCTGGCGGCGATGATTGGCTACCGCAATAAGAACAGCAGCGGCCACATCATCTCCATCGAAGACCCCATCGAATACATCCACCAGCACCAGAGCTGTATCGTCACGCAGCGTGAGGTTGGCATCGACACCGAGTCCTTCGAAGTGGCGCTAAAGAACACCCTGCGCCAAGCGCCAGACGTCATTTTGATCGGTGAGGTGCGTACCCGCGAAACCATGGACCACGCTGTGGCCTTTGCCGAAACGGGCCACCTGTGTCTGGCCACGCTGCACGCCAACAACGCTAACCAGGCGCTGGACCGCATCATCAACTTCTTCCCGGCTGATCGACAAAATCAGGTGTGGATGGACTTGTCGCTGAACCTCAAGGCCATCGTCGCCCAGCAGCTCATCCCGACGCCAGATGGCAAAGGCCGTCGTGCAGTTATTGAGGTGTTGATCAACACCCCACTGGCTTCCGACTTGATCCGCAAAGGTGAGGTGCATGAACTCAAGGCGCTGATGAAGCGCTCCACTGAGCAGGGCATGCAGACCTTTGATCAGGCCCTGTACAACCTTTACAGCCATGGCGAGATCACCTACGAAGACGCGCTGCTGTATGCCGATTCGGCTAACGATCTGCGCCTAATGATTAAGCTCGGCTCAGAAACCGATGGCGATCACCTCAGTAGCATGGCGCAAGGCTTGTCGCTGGAGATCAGTGATGATGATCCGGCCCGACGTTTTCGCTAACAGCTAATGCCTTCGCTGCGCTATGGCGAATGCGTTTGCCGCTCTGGCGCGTGACGGCTTCGGCCTGGCCGTCGCGCTGTGCGCCGGCGCGGGCTTGGCTCATCAAGCGTGGGATCAGCGGGCCTTCTGGTAGGTTTTTCCAAAAGCGTACCGGCATGCTGTTTTCCAGAGCACTGCGGTTTAGTCGCGCGGGGTTAAAGGTGCTGCCGTAATACGCCAGCCACAGCGCCTCACCATCATCCTCAGGATTTTGCGCCAGCCGTTGCCATTCTGTTGGGCAGTGGCGCTGGTAATGCAGGCGCTGACCGTCCCAATAAACCCCGTCATCCGGTGTAGCAATGAGCCAGGTGCTGCGGCCCAAGCGTTCGGCAAAGTGCTCGCTGGCGCTGGATAAAATGTCATGAGCGGGTTCGTGCCAGGCCACCAGTTGCGGGCCTTCGGCGTTAGCCGGGCGGGGGTGGAAACGCAAAAATGCATGCAGATGATGGGCCTCGCGGCGCACCGCTTTAAGTCGTTTATGCAGTTGGCTGCCATCCATATCCCCCGCCAGCATGGCAGCGCGATCACCTTGGGCGACTCGCCAGAGAATCCGATAGAGCAAGCTCCAGCGGTCTTCAACGCGAAAGCGTGCGGCACTTTGCAGTAACTCCAGCAGCTGCTTGGGGATCCGCGGGGCAGGCGTGGCCGGTTGCGTGCTGACGGCATCAGGCGTTTGGTCAAACAGGCCAGACGTATCGCCGTCACCCAGCCAGTTGACGTGATGCGGTGCCACACCCTGCTGCAATAACGCCCTAGCGGCATCACGCCAACCGGCAAAGCTGCCATCGAAGGTGGCGCTGTGCATCACCACAGGGCCATTTGTGCGGGTGTTTCACTCAGTTGTTGGCGCAGCAGGAGGGATTCGCGCGTGGCCTGCACGGGTCGGTAATCTTGGGTGATGATAAAAGGCTTGGCCTTTTCAAGCCCGCAGCGCAGGCGGGCGAGGTCTTCGAAGCGGATGCGTTTCTGCCGGCGCAAGGCGACCAAGCGTTTTGCGCTCAGCACGCCGATGCCGGGTATTCGGGCAATCATCGCCGGTTCAGCGCGATTAAGGTCGACGGGGAAATACGCGCGGTTATTCAACGCCCACGCCAGCTTTGGGTCGATGTCCAACGCCAGATTGCCGGGGCCACTGAGCAACTCGCTGGCCTCAAAGCCATAGCCGCGCATCAGAAAATCCGCTTGGTACAAGCGGTGCTCGCGCAGCAACGGTGGCGCTTCAAAAGGCACGGTATTCGGGCTTTGCGGGATCGGGCTAAAGGCTGAGTAATACACGCGGCGCAAGCGGTAGTCACCATATAGTGTGGCGGCGGTGTGCAGGATGGTGCTGTCATCGGTGGCATCGGCACCGATGATCATTTGCGTACTTTGCCCTGCGGGGGCGAAGCGGGGTGCACGTTTATCGGCGCGAGCTTCGCTTTCACCCTGATGAATCGAGTGCATGGCTTGTTTGATGGTGCGCACCTGTTTTTCCGGTGCCAGGCGAATAAGACTGGCTTCGGTGGGCAGTTCGATATTCACGCTGAGGCGATCGGCGTAGCGGCCGGCCTCGGCAATCAGCAGCGGGTCGGCGTCGGGGATGGTCTTGAGGTGGATGTAGCCACGAAACTCATGTTCTTCGCGCAATAGTTTGGCCACGCGGATCAGCTGCTCCATGGTGTAGTCCGCTGAGCGGATGATGCCTGAGCTTAGAAACAGCCCGCTGATGCAGTTGCGCTTGTAGAAATCGATAGTCAGGGTCACCACTTCTTCAGGGGTGAAGCGCGCTCGCGGCACATCACTGGAGCGGCGGTTGACGCAATATTGGCAATCGTACAAACAGAAGTTGGTCAGCAGTATTTTCAGCAGGGCTACGCAGCGGCCGTCAGGGGTGAAGCTGTGGCAAATGCCCATGCCGTTGGTTGAGCCCACACCGCTTTTGCCTTTGGAACTGCGCGTCGGCGCGCCGCTGCTGGCGCAAGAAGCATCGTACTTGGCGGCATCGGCGAGCACGGTAAGTTTTTCGATCAGCTGCATGGTTATGCCTAAAAGTAACTGTTTATGCATACAGTATTTAGCATTCTTTGACGGGTATCAAGCGCTGGCATTGCAACCTGCACAGCGGATTTCCCCGCTTGCCGAACCTTGCGTAGAGTGTGACGTCAGATCTCACTCACGCCATTTGGAGTCACGCATATGCAGTCACAGGATACGCACAGCAAATTCATCGGCTATTTGCTATGGATTTTTGGCTTTCTCGGCGCCCATCGCTTTTATTATGGCAAGCCGGTGACCGGGACCATCTGGTTCTTCACCCTTGGCTTGCTGTTTGTTGGCTGGATTGTCGATCTATTCTTGATCCCGGCAATGGATCGTGAGGCCGACCTGCGTTTTACGGCGGGTGACACGGATTACAACGTGGCTTGGATTTTACTGACCTTCCTCGGCATTTTCGGTGTACACCGCATGTACCAAGGTAAGTGGATTACCGGGATCATCTACCTGTGCACCGGCGGCCTGTTTCTGGTCGGTGTACTGTATGACTTCTGGACGTTAAATACCCAAGTGTCGATCAAAAACGCTCAGCACGGCTAAATGTTGCCAGCCTGAGGGTTGCACCTCTCTCTGGCCTTTTCTGGAGGGGCGAGGAAGCCGTCTAGCCTTTGCTTAAGTGAAAAATCCCGCTCATTCAGGCGGGATTTTATTTATAGCGGGCTTTAATTTTTTGTCGCTTCCCGGCGGGTCAAGCCTGATAGCTGACTCGCCCCTCTACAAGGGTGTAGCGTATTGCGCTGGGCAGGCAGTGACCGATAAACGGGCAGTTAGCGCCTTTCGAAAACCAGGTTTCTCCGGCCAGCGTCGACGCTTGTGGGTCAAATAGCAGCACATCCGCCGCCGCGCCGACCTTAAGGCGACCAAGCTTCAGGCTTAGGGCATCAGCCGGACCGCAGCTTAAGCGTGCCAATAAGGTAGGCAAGTCGAGCAGGCCATCCTGGACCAAGCTCATCGCCAATGGCAGCAGCAATTGCACGCTGCTGATGCCCGGCTCGGTAGCGCCAAAAGGGGCCAGCTTGGCATCGCGTTCATGCGGCTGATGGTGACTGGAGATGGCCGAAATGACGCCACTTTTGACCGCTGCTCGCAGGCCCTCACGGTCAGCCGCAGAGCGCAGCGGCGGCTGCACGTGGTACAGGCTGGAAAAGCCTTCGAGTGCTTCGTCAGTGAGGATTAGCTGATACATCGCCACATCGGCCGTTACCGAAAGCCCGCGTGCCTGAGCTTCGGCGATCAGTTGCGCGCCACGGGCGCTGGTCAGTTGGCTGAAATGCGCGCGCACGCCGGTCTGTTCAACCAGCAACAGATCACGGGCTAACGCCACTGTTTCCGCCGTTTCCGGAATGCCCGGCAGGCCGAGGAAACTGGCCATTGCGCCTTCGTGGGCCAGGCCGTCTTCTGCCAAGTCGTGATCCTGCGAGTGGAAGATCACGGTCAAGTTGAAGGTGGCGGCGTACTCCAGCGCGCGGCGCAAGGTGCGGCTGTTGCGAAAGCTATTCAGGCCATTACCGAAAGCCACGCAACCGGCGTCGCGCAGCGCAACCAGTTCTGCCAATTGTTCGCCTTCAAGGCCTTTGCTCAAGGCGCCAATGGGGAACACTTTGGTGTGCCCGGCCTCGCGGGCGCGGTCGAGGATCAGCTCGGCTACGGCTGGGGTATCCAATACCGGTTTGGTAAAAGGCGGGCAACACACGCTGGTAACGCCGCCCGCCGCCGCCGCTAGAGTTTCTGTTCTGATACTGCCCTTGCGGCTGTAACCCGGCTCGCGTAGGGCGACGTTTAGATCGACCAACCCCGGTGCGGCGACCAGCCCTTGAGCGTCGATGTCATGTTCAGTGACGAAGCCCATTGGCGCTTGGCCAATAGCGCTGATTTTGCCGCTTTCGATAAAGATATCGGCAACCTGGTCAAAGCCGCTGCTGGGGTCGATCACGCGGGCACCGAGGATACGGGTACGCATCAGTTCTGCTCCTCGGCATCTTGATTGAGTTGGCGTTGCACGTTTTGGCCGCTCATGGTCATGGACAGCACAGCCATTCGCACGGCGATGCCGTAGGTGACTTGGTTGAGGATCACCGATTGCGGGCCGTCGGCCACCGCGGACTCAATTTCAACGCCGCGATTGATCGGTCCCGGGTGCATCACCAGCGCGTCGGGCTTGGCCAGTTTTAGGCGTTCTTCAGTCAGGCCGAACAGGCGGTAAAACTCGCCTTCGCTGGGCAGTAAACCGCCGGTCATGCGCTCGCGCTGCAAACGCAGCATGATCACCACGTCGACGTCCTTAAGGCCCTCGGCCAGGTCGCTATAAACGGTAACGCCGTATTGTTCGATGCCGACTGGCAGCAGCGTTTTTGGCGCAATCACGCGGATATCTGGGCAGCCCAGTGTCTTCAGCGCCAGCATATTTGAACGCGCTACGCGCGAGTGCAATATGTCGCCAACGATGGCCACCGAAAGGTTTTCAAAGCTGCCTTTGTGACGACGGATGGTGAGCATGTCGAGCATGCCTTGGGTTGGGTGCGCATGGCGGCCGTCGCCGCCGTTGATGATCGCCAGGTTGGGGCAAACATGCTCCGCGATAAAGTGCGCCGCGCCGGAATCGCCGTGGCGCACCACGAAGATGTCCGCCGCCATGGCCTCTAGGTTACGTAGGGTATCGAACAGGGTTTCGCCTTTGCTGGTCGAGCTGGTCGATACATTGAGGCTGATTACGTCGGCTGAGAGGCGCTGGGCCGCCAGCTCGAAGGTGGTACGGGTGCGTGTGGAATTCTCGAAAAATACGTTGCACACCGTTTTACCGCGCAGCAGCGGGACTTTTTTAACCGCCCGTGCGCCCACTTCGAGGAAGGAGTCGGCGGTGTCGAGGATTTCTGTCAGCAGCTCGCGGGACAGGCCGTCGAGGGACAGAAAGTGGCGCAGTTGGCCGTGTTCATTCAGCTGCAGCGAGCGCTTGGCGGTTAGGGGCGTCATCGGGCGAGTCTCAGTTGGCAAGCGTCTGGAGTTCTAGGGTCAGCGGCGTTGGGCCGGACAATTTTACCCGTTGATCGGCAGCCAGCGACAGGGTCGCGCCCACCACGTCAGGACGGATCGGCAGTTCACGGGCATCCAGATCGAGCAGGCTGATCAGGGTTACGCTGGCGGGACGGCCATAGTCGAACAATTCGTTGAGTGCGGCGCGGATAGTGCGGCCACTCATCAGCACATCGTCGATCAGCACCAGATGCTGGCCTTCAACCTCGAACGGCAGCTCGGACGGTTGCACCTGCGGGTGCAGGCCGTTCTGCGTAAAGTCATCACGGTAGAACGACACATCGAGAATACCCAGTGCATCGTCGCGACCCAATGCCTTCAGCAGTGCTTGAGCAACCCAGACACCACCGGTGCGGATGCCGATAAAGCGCGGTTCGCTGATATGCCGCTTATTCAGGTGGCTGGTCAGGGCGGCGGCCATTTGCGGCAGCAATTCGGCTGGGTTGGGTAAGCGCATGACAACACTCCAGGAGCACACAAATTAGGCGATCAGCCCGGGTAGTTTTCTTCAAGCCAGCCTTGCAGCAATAACGCTGCGGCTAGGGCGTCGACAGGGCGTTCGCGGTAGCCGCTGTTTTGCCCTTGGTGCAAACGCTGGCCTTTAGCTTCGTAAGTGGTGAGACGTTCGTCGTGGGTATGCACCGGCAGATTGAAGCGGCCGTTTAGGCGGCGGGCAAACTTCTCGGCGCGCTCGCTCATCTCACTCTTGCTGCCGTCCATGTTTAAGGGCAGGCCGACAACGATGGCGTCGGGTTGCCATTCTTTGAGCAGCGCTTCGACTTTCAACCAATCCGGCACGCCGTTCTGTGCCTTGAGGATGCACAGTTCACGGGCTTGGCCGGTGATGATCTGACCCACTGCCACGCCAATTTGTTTGCTGCCGTAATCGAAGCCGAGCAGCAGGCGCAGAGGTTTGGTCTCGGCCATCAGGCGTGCCCAGCTTGTGAGGTAAGCAGGCTGAGGTTGACCCCCAAGCAGGCGGCGGAGGCTTTTAAGCGCTGATCGTAAGGCAGCTCGAAGAGGATGCTGGGATCGGCCGGGCAGGTCAGCCAAGCGTTATCAACCAGCTCGGCTTCCAGTTGCCCGGCTTCCCAGCCAGCGTAGCCAAGGGTGATCAGGTATTTTTCGGGGCCGCTGCCGTCAGCAATGGCGAACAACACGTCTTGTGAGGTCGACAGGCCCAGTTCGCCTAAATCCAGCGTCGCCTGATACTGCGGCCCGCTGGGGTGCAGGACAAAGCCGCGGTCCGTTTGTACCGGGCCACCGGTAAAAATCGGCAGGCTTTGGCACAGCACCGGCGGCTCTTCATCGGGGCGCAGTTGTTCGAGCACATCAGCCAAACTGAGGCCGCTGGGCTTGTTGATCACCAAACCCATGGCGCCATGCTCGTTATGGTCAATTAGGTAGGTGACGGTCTGCGCAAAACGCGGATCGGCCATGTGCGGCATGGCAATCAGGAAATGGTGCTTAAGGTAGCTGGGGCTGGCGTCTTTCATGGGGGTAGTTTGGAGCTTTGGGCGGCAAGCCTCAAGCCTCAAACGTTTAGCCGGCATTGCAGCGGCTGACTTTCTTGTGAGCGCTCAGTTGCTCGACAGCCGGTCGCCGCGCTCGAAGCGCCACGTGCGGATGATCTCTAGGCGATCAACATCGGCTAAATCGCCGGTGAACGGTGCGAACGGTGCAGCTAAACGCACGATGCGCAGGGCGGCTTGGTCGAGTAGGCGTTGACCGGACGACTCCAGTACCAGTACTTCATAAAGCGTACCGTCACGATTGATCGACACCAGCAAACGCAGGTTGCCGTAAATACCTTGGCGCCGTGCATCATCCGGGTAGTTGAGGTTGCCGACACGCTCGACTTTTTTGCGCCATTCATCTTTGTACCAAGCCCCCTTGTCACGCATGGTCGAAGCAGCATTGATGCGATGGATTTTCGGGCGCTTGGCGTATTGCTGCACTTCCAGAGCCAGTTCGGCTTCTAAGCTTGCGATCTCTGAAGACAGCTGCGCGCTGTCAAACACCGGGGCAGGTCGTGCTTGCGGCGTGGGTTTGGCTGCTTCGCGTTTAACCGGTGTTTTCTGCTGTTGCGGCGCGCGAGTGGCAACGGCAGCCTTGGGGGCTTGCTGGCGCACCGCCGGTTGTTGTGGGGCGGCGGGCGGCGTTACACGCTTGACTTCGCTGTCTTGAAACAGCGCCTGTTCAGTGGTTTTTGGCGCGGCCTTATGTTCTAGGGTGCCGCTGCCTTGCTGGTTATCCTGGGCGAGAAAATCGGCATCTTTGGGCTTGTCTTCGCTCTTAAAGGTGGAGAGGGTTATTTCCAGGGTTTTACTGATTTGGCTTGGCTCGGCCAGGGTGAAACCCAAGCCGAGAATCAACGCGAGATGCAGTACGGCTGCGAGAAACAAGGTAAAGCCCAAGCGATCCGCCGGCTCTACGCCGGCGCTGGAAAGTTCAGGGGGTTGGGTTGCTGCATTCATTGCATAGTGGGCCTGCTGAGCATGCCGCGCAGTCTGCCGAGGGCGCATGGAAAAGTCTATGAAGCACTGCGCGCATTGAGCTTCTGAGCGATCACATCCATCAGTTGTTCGCCGATGTGCGTACCAAAAGCATTATCGATTTCGCGAATGCAGGTTGGGCTGGTGACGTTAATTTCGGTCAGGTGCTCGCCAATCACATCCAGGCCGACAAACAGCAAGCCTTTTTCACGCAATGTTGGGCCAACAGCGGCGGCGATCTCGCGGTCGCGCTCGGTCAGCGGACGGGCTTCGCCTCGACCGCCAGCGGCTAGGTTGCCGCGAGTTTCGCCAGCCGCCGGAATACGCGCCAAGCAATAGGGCACCGGCTCGCCATCAATCATCAGAATGCGCTTGTCGCCATCCTTGATTGACGGCAGATAGCCTTGAGCCATGATTTGTTGCTGGCCATGGTTGGTCAGGGTCTCAAGAATCACTGAAAGGTTGGGATCGCCCTCGGTATGACGAAATATCATCGATCCGCCCATACCATCGAGGGGTTTGAGAATGATGTCACGCTGCTCTTTGGCAAACTCGCGCAGAATGTCCGCTCTTCGGCTGACCACAGTCGGCGGGGTGTATTGGCTGAACTGGGTGGCAAAGTACTTTTCATTACAGTCGCGCAGACTTTGCGGGCGGTTAACCACCAATGTGCCGGCTTGCTCGGCTTGTTCCAACAGGTAGGTGGAGTAGACGAACTCGTTATCGAATGGCGGATCCTTGCGCATCAGGATCACATCCAGCTCGCTTAACGCAACGTCCTCCTCAGTGCTCAGCTCGAACCAGCGCTGTGGGTCGTTGAATACAGTAAGCGCTGCGACTTTGGCGCGGGCTACACCTTTAGCTTGGTAAAGATCCTTCTGCTCCATATAGAAGAGGGACCAGCCACGCGCTTGAGCGGCGAGCAACATGGCCAGCGAACTGTCCTTCTTGAAGGCGATCTGGGCAATGGGGTCCATGACAATGCCGAGGCGGACGCTCATGGCGGTGTTCTCCGTAAAATGGCAGCGATTAAAGTGTGCTGAGGCTTTATGTGGCGTCAGGGTGGCGCTGACAAGTCGGGTGGTCAAGGAAAAACCTTGCGCCGTCGCGGCTTATAGATTGCATCAGGAGAGTGTGCTAAAAAGGCCAAACGATTGGGGCGTAGCCCGTCGGTGACAGGGCCTCAAGCGCACTGATAAAACGTAAAATAACGATTCACCGAGGCGATGGTAGGGCAAACATGGAACAGCATTCCGAGGGTTTGAGGGTGATGGTGATCGACGATTCGAAAACGATTCGTCGTACCGCGGAAACCCTGCTGAAAAAAGTGGGCTGCGAAGTAATTACCGCAGTTGACGGCTTCGATGCGTTAGCAAAGATCGCTGATACTCATCCAAGCATCATTTTTGTCGACATTATGATGCCGCGGCTTGACGGATATCAGACCTGCGCCTTGATTAAAAACAACAGCGCTTTTAAATCCACTCCGGTGATCATGCTGTCTTCTAAAGACGGCCTGTTCGATAAAGCTAAGGGGCGCATCGTCGGCTCAGATCAATACCTGACTAAGCCCTTCAGCAAAGAAGAGTTGCTCGGTGCGATCAAAGCCCATGTGCCTGGCTTTGTACCGGTGGAACAATCGTCCTGATGCCTAGCTGATTAGCTGGGTATCTATTTAAGGTAGTGGGAAACACCATGGCTCGAATTCTGATTGTTGATGACTCGCCGACTGAAATGTACAAGCTGACTGCTATGTTGGAAAAGCATGGCCATCAGGTACTGAAGGCGGAAAACGGTGCTGATGGCGTTGCTTTGGCGCGTCAGGAAAAGCCCGACGCGGTTTTGATGGACATCGTAATGCCTGGTCTTAATGGTTTTCAGGCGACCCGCCAGCTCACCAAAGACGCAGAGACAAGCCATATACCGGTAATCATCGTCACCACTAAAGATCAGGAAACCGACAAGGTCTGGGGCAAGCGCCAAGGCGCCAAGGATTACCTGACCAAGCCGGTTGATGAAGACACCCTCGTTAAAACGTTGAATGCGGTATTGGCTGGTTAAGACCGATTCAGTCCGCAATTAAATAAAAATAAGGCCGCAGTTGGCATGTCGGACGCGCAAACTCCTTTTCAAACCCTTCTTGATATCGACAAACTTTGTCGGTCGCTGGCTGCTGGCTTGCCTTCGCAGCAAGCGGTCGTGCAAACGTGGAGCGGTATCGGTTTTCGTATGGGTGAGCGTTATTTCGTCGCCCCCATGGGTGAGGTGGGTGAGGTTCTGCATGAGCCGCGCCATACCTTGCTGCCCGGTGTTAAACACTGGGTAAAGGGCGTGGCCAACGTTCGCGGGCGTCTGCTGCCGGTGATGGACCTGTGTGGCTTTTTCGGCAGCGAGCTGTCGCCGTTGCGTAAAAAACGTCGTGTTTTGGTGGTTGACCACCAAGACGTCTTCGCCGGACTTACAGTCGACGAAGTGTTTGGTATGCAGCATTTCCCTGTGGACACCTTCACTGAGCAGCTGCCGCCGCTCGAGGCGTCCATCGCACCTTTCATCCACGGAGTATTTCAACGTGAACAGCCCTGGCTGGTGTTCAGCCCACACGCGCTGGCCCAGAACTCGGGTTTTCTCGACGTGGCGTATTAACAGTTTATCGGTTGGGTCGGCATTGCCGGCCTTTTGGCGTTACATGAGAACCGTAGTGCGGTCGGTCCAGGCGGGGGCCAGTAAATGAAAAAAATAAATGCAGGTAAATTGTTAGCAGGCGCGCGTAGCAGCTCGTTGATTGCAGGGCTGTTTATTGTCCTGATCGTTTCGATCGTGTTGTTGTTCGCCAACTTCGCCTACATCAATACGCAATCCAACTACGACACGGAGTACATCGGTCACGCCGGTGAGTTGCGCGTGCTGTCTCAGCGTATTGCGAAAAACTCCACGGAAGCGGCGGCAGGTACGGCTGAAGCGTTCAGTTTGCTACGCGAAGCGCGCAACGACTTCCAGACTCGCTGGGGTTATCTGACCGACGGTAACGAGGAAAGCGGGCTGCCCGCAGCGCCGCAATCCTTGCAGCCTCAGATCGCTGTGGTGCAACAGGACTGGGATACGCTGCGGCAGAACACTGACGCCATCTTGGCTAACGAACAGACTGTACTGTCGTTGCACCAAGTAGCAGCCACGCTGGCGGAAACCATTCCGCAGCTGCAGGTTGAGTACGAAGAGGTAGTCGACATCCTGCTCGAAAGCGGTGCGCCGGCGGCTCAGGTGTCGGTTGCTCAGCGTCAGTCTTTGCTGGCCGAACGTATCCTCGGTTCGGTTAACAAGGTACTGGCCGGTGACCAAGACTCGGTGCAAGCCGCCGACATGTTCGGTCGTGATGCTAGCTTGTTCGGCCGCGTATTGAGCGCAATGCTGGAAGGCAACGCTGCCATGGAAATCGCTCAAGTGAGCGACGATGAGGCCCTTGAGCGCTTGTCAGAAATTTCCGAGCTGTTTGAATTCGTTTCTGGTTCGGTGGATGAAATTCTCGAAACCTCACCTGAGCTGTTCCAGGTGCGGGAGTCGGCCAACGTCATCTTTACCGTGTCGCAGACGCTGTTGGACAAGGCTTCAAACTTGGCTGTTGGTTTTGATGATCTGGCCACGGGCCGTGCCATCAACACCCTGATTGGTTACGTACTTGGTGCCTTGGCGCTGGGTTCGATCATTCTGATTGGCTTAGTCATGGTACGTGAAACCAACCGCCGCCTAGCCTCTACTGCCGAGAAAAACGAGCGCAACCAGACAGCTATTCTGCGATTGCTCGACGAAATCGCTGACCTTGCCGACGGTGACCTGACGGTGGCGGCGACGGTAACCGAAGACTTTACAGGTGCCATTGCTGACTCCATCAACTACTCCATCGACCAGCTGCGTGATCTGGTCGCAACGATCAACCTGACCGCTGTTCAGGTAGCCGGTGCAGCCCAAGAAACCCAAGCCACGGCGATGCATTTGGCTGAGGCTTCTGAGCACCAGGCTCAGGAAATTGCTGGCGCGTCTGCGGCAATTAATGAAATGGCTGTGTCGATTGACCAGGTATCTGCGAACGCCTCGGAGTCCTCTGCGGTAGCAGAGCGTTCCGTAGCCATCGCCAACAAGGGCAACGAGGTGGTGCACAACACCATCACCGGCATGGATAACATCCGTGAGCAGATCCAGGACACCTCCAAGCGAATTAAGCGGCTCGGTGAATCGTCCCAGGAGATCGGTGACATCGTTAGCTTGATTAACGACATTGCTGATCAGACCAACATCCTTGCACTGAACGCTGCGATTCAGGCCTCCATGGCGGGTGATGCAGGTCGAGGCTTCGCCGTAGTAGCGGACGAAGTACAACGCCTTGCAGAACGTTCTTCTGCTGCAACTAAGCAGATCGAAGCGCTGGTTAAGACGATTCAGACCGACACCAATGAAGCCGTAATCTCGATGGAGCAAACGACCTCTGAAGTGGTACGCGGTGCGCGTCTGGCCCAAGACGCCGGGGTGGCTCTGGAAGAGATTGAGAAGGTATCCAAGACCCTCGCGGCCTTGATCCAGAACATCTCCAATGCCGCCCGCCAGCAAGCGTCTTCGGCGGGTCATATTTCCAACACGATGAACGTGATCCAGGAAATCACCTCGCAAACCTCGTCCGGTACCACCGCGACCGCCAAGAGCATTGGTAACTTGGCCAAAATGGCCAGTGAGATGCGTAAGTCGGTATCCGGTTTTACCTTGCCGGGTGGTGAGCAGGCCTAATCAGCCGCTGCGTGACAGGCTGAAAAGCCTGTTGCACAGAGGTTTATGGCCGTTAGCGAGGGGCACGACATGCAGTCAGGCGTTTGGGCCTTGCAGCCTTTGGCAGACATGACAGTCAA